>JAFSRW010000027.1 GCA_017445925.1 Bacteroidaceae bacterium
ATCATCATCGCTTACGCTCCATGTATCAACCACGGTCTGAAGGCCAAGGGCGGTATGGGTAAGAGCCAGGCTGAGGAGAAGAAGGCTGTTGAGTGCGGTTACTGGCACCTGTGGCGTTACAACCCCGCTCTGGCTGAGGAAGGCAAGAACCCATTCTCACTCGACTCTAAGGAGCCCAACTGGGAGAACTTCCACGACTTCCTGCTCGGTGAGGTTCGCTACCTGTCAGTTAAGAAGGCTTATCCCAACGAGGCCGAGGAACTCTTCGCCGAAGCTCAGAAGATGGCTCAGCTCCGCTACAAGACTTACATCCGCAAGTCTCAGGAGAACTGGGAGGATTAATATTCCCGAATAGTTGTAGGGGATTTCCGAATCCCCTACTCTATTATAATAAAGAGGTGGAATCACATCGGTTTCACCTCTTTTTGTAAAATCATTGTCACCGATGTCCGCCCTGGTCTCGTCGATACAGCTATGGCTTAAGGCGAAAGTCTCTTTTGGGTGATGCCTGTTGAAAAGGTTGCCCTCCAAATTTGCACTGCTATACGCCATAAGAAGTCAAAGGTCTACGTCACCTAGCGTTGGCATATCCTCGCCATAGTCAATAAGATTTTACCGTTCTTTTTGTATAAGCGGATTTGAACATATTTATAATAATGTCTAAAAGTCGCTTCACAAGGTGTAGTATTTACGTACAGTTATGTACTTTTGTTGATGAAGGGGTCAACAAAAGTACTTTTTTATGCCCTATTTTGAAAAAAGTTTGGTTGGGAGGTTATCTTTTACGCACCCTTACCTGTCTATAAGAATAGAATGAAGAAAGAAGAGATAGCAATATTGTTCCGACAGCACTACAGCCAGATGATACGGTTGGCAAAGCGGATGCTCTACGACGACGAGGAATCGCGCGACGTGGTGAGTGAGGTGTTTGCCACGCTGATAAAGACTGACATCCTCCCAAAGAACATGGAGGGTTATTTGATGGCAAGTGTCAGGAACCGATGCCTGAATCTGTTGGAACACAAGGATGTGAGAGCCAAGTTCGAGCACGCCTATACACAGGAAATGAAGCAGAATGTAGCAACAGACGATGATGCTTTTTCATATTCGTCTGTTGAACAAAGGTATCAGCAAATGATGATATTCGCAAAGCGTAATCTTTCAGAACAAACCTTACATGTGTTCCGCATGAGGCATATCGACGGTATGAAGTATCAGGAGATAGCCGACCAACTGGGCATCAGCCGTGTGATGGTCTATAAACATCTAGCGAAGGCCATGAATACAATCAAGGAGTATAACAATCAAAAGAAATATTTAGAGCCCCTTGATAAGGGGCGGCTATAATGCAGGGATTAATAATAATTACTATTATGGAAAAAGACGAGAAAATCCAGTTGTTATTAGACATGCAGGAGCATCCTGAACAGTTCTCAGAGCAGGCATTGCAGACGATGCTTGACGACCCCGAAGTGCGTGAACTGATGGAAGCCACTGCACAGTTGAAACAGGCCATGATGTCTGATGAAAACAATGTGAACGATGTAGATACCGAATGGAAGCGTTTCGCACAGACTCATCTGACAGAGCAGAAGCCAGAGCGCAGTTGGTTGAAGATAGCTGCCACTTTTATTGGCATACTAATGATGTCAGGTATTGCCTTTGCTGCTATCCATATCATACGCAATTTCTCTAATGCAGGTATAGAGCCGCAAAAAACAATCCAAGAAACAACAATTGCTACTCCACACCAACTGCCAGCAGACACCTTAAAAACAGACACCATACCCCCCAAGGTGGTACGTTACGATGAGGCCACACTCGAACAGATACTTACCGAAATGCCCGAATACTACGGGTTGACGCTGAACTGGAAGAGCGAGGCAGCCAAGACGCTGCGGTTGTTCTACATCTGGAACAAGCAGCAGTCGGCAGTAGAAGCTATAAGAAGTATGAATTCCTTTGAGCGCATCCGTTTGGAACTGAGCGATAGCATCCTG
>JAFSRW010000028.1 GCA_017445925.1 Bacteroidaceae bacterium
TGCCATCGATTTCGGGTTCTTGGCACCAAAGGACTTAACAATCTTAGCCCACAGCATACGGCCTGCACGCATCTTGGCAATCTCCATGAAGTGGTTCATACCGATAGCCCAGAAGAATGATAGACGGGGAGCGAAGGCATCTACGTCGATACCGGCATTGATACCGGCACGTAAGTAATCCATACCATCGGCCAGCGTGTAAGCCAACTCGATATCAGCTGTAGCTCCAGCTTCCTGCATGTGGTAACCAGAGATAGAGATACTGTTGAACTTAGGCATCTTCTGAGAAGTGAACTCGAAGATGTCGGCAATAATCTTCATTGAGAATGCTGGTGGATAGATGTATGTGTTACGCACCATGAACTCCTTGAGGATATCGTTCTGGATGGTACCAGCCATTTCCTCAAGCTGTGCGCCCTGCTCCAGACCGGCATTGATATAGAATGCCAAAACGGGCAATACGGCACCATTCATAGTCATGGAAACAGACATCTTGTTCAAGGGAATTCCATCGAACAGAACCTTCATGTTCTCCAAAGAGCAAATACTTACACCTGCCTTACCTACGTCACCAACCACACGAGCATTGTCGGGGTCGTAACCACGATGGGTGGGAAGGTCAAATGCAACGGAAAGACCCTTCTGACCAGAAGCCAGGTTACGACGGTAGAAGGCATTACTCTCCTCAGCGGTAGAGAAACCTGCATACTGACGGATGGTCCATGGGCGGAAAGGATACATCATACTATAGGGGCCACGCAGGAAGGGAGGAATACCGGCAGCAAAGTCCAGATGCTCCATACCCTCGAGGTCCTCTTTCGTGTAAACGGGCTGAATGTTTATCTGCTCAGGAGTCTTCCAATTGGCAGAGATACCATTCTCTTTTTGCCAGTCGCGGCCATTCTTGGCTTCAATCCCGGCAAAGATATCGATGTCTTTGAAATTCTTTTTCATGATCAAATACCAAGTTTAGCGTTATACTCTTGCAGTGTCTTCAGCTGATCGACACGTACATGGATAAAGTTCTCAATACCAGCAGCCTTCAAATCCTCTGAGCAGGCAGGAGCACCTGCTACAACGAACATGGCGCGACCGTTCAGATACTTAAAGGCGGGGATAGCGTACTCGGCATACTCATCGTCGCTTGAGCAGATGACTATAATGTCGGCACCTGCCTCCAAAGCTTTGTCAACACCTTCCTCTACGGTTGCAAAGCCTAAGTTATCAATAACCTGATAACCGGCAGCAGCCAGGAAGTTGCAAGAGAACTGGGCACGAGCCTGACGCATAGCCAGGTTACCGATGGTGAGCATGAAGGCAACGGGTACCTTCTTAGCCTTCTCGGTAGTGAGACGCAGGGTCTCGAAGTCGCTGGCCAGACGGCTGGTCTTCAGAGCAGGCACATCAGCATCGCCAGAGTGCTTGCAACAGCAGTCGCATGCCAGAGGTTCCTTTCCTTCGCTCTTTTCGGTGAAGTTGGGGAACTGGTTGGTACCCAACAGGAACTCCTTACGCTTGCCGGCATTAGCATGACGTGTCTTATCTGTCTCGTTCAGGGTATTCTGGACAGTACCAGCCTTAACAGCTGCCAGGAAACCACCCTCTTCTTCAACAGCCAGGAACAGCTTCCAGCCTTCCTTAGCGATAGCGGCTGTCAGCTCTTCTACGAAATAAGAGCCACCACTTACGTCAACAATCTTGTCGAAGTGACACTCTTCCTTCAGCAACAACTGCTGATTGCGGGCAATACGCTCGGCAAAATCCGTAGGTACCTCATAAGGTGTATCGAACGGAGTAACCACCATGGAGTGAATACCTGCAAGGGCTGCACTCATGGCCTCGGTCTGCGAACGCAACATATTTACGTAAGAGTCGAATACCGTTTGGTTGTAGGTTGTAGTACTTGCATTGATAACCATCTTGCAAGCACAGTCGCACTTAGGCTCGTACTGCTTTACAATCTGTGCCCAAAGCATACGGGCAGCGCGGAACTTGGCGATCTCCATAAAGTAGTTGCCGCCAACACCCATGTAGAACTTAATCTTCTTGGCTGCCAGATCAACAGGAACACCAGCTTCTACCATCTCGTCGAGGTATTCCTTACCCCAAGCCAAGGCATAACCCAGTTCCTGATAAACATAGGCACCAGAGTTGCAGAGAAGGTCGCTGTGTACCATTACGCAACGCAGGTTGGGGAAGTCCTTCAGTTTTTCCACCAACTTAGGCATGTCGGGCAACAGCATGGTGGTATCCTTGCCCTTCATGAGCATACGCTCGAAGGGGTCGAAGCCAATGCCACCGACAATCTTCTCCTTGTCGTAGCCCTTCTTCTCGTAATAAGCTACTACGATGTCTGCCAACTCCAAGGCGTGACGCTGACAGGTGCGGAAGCTTACCTCTACACAGTCGCACAGAATACCATCGAGCAATGTCTCGATGAACTCCTTGCTGACCTTTTCACCAGGAATGCGGAAACCCAGTGAGTCGATGCCACGGTTCAGAATATCAAGGGCCTTAGCATTAGCCTCCTTGGCATCTTCAGCCTTGATGTTCTGGCGCACATACCACTGGTTGTCTGCCTTCTTGTTACCTCTCACGAATGGGAACTCGCCGGGAAGAGCATTAACGAGGGGCAATTTGTCCACGTCCTCCTTCCTGTAGAACGGTTCCATGGAGAAACCTTCATTGGTTCTCCAAACCATCTTCTTCTGATAATCAGCACCCTTGAGGTCAACCTCAATCTTATCACGCCACTCTTGACGTGTGGGCGCAGTAAAATCAGAGAAGAGTCTTTCTTTACTATCTGCCATATTTTTATTAAAAATAAATAATGTTATCTGCTAAAAGCGGACACAAAGTTAAGGCAATTTTGGTACAACAACAAATAAAACCAAATAAAATGAATAATTATGCATGCAAAAGAACAGAAATACCATCTGTGGATAACAATCTATTCTTTTTTTTGCGTACCTTTGCAGCCGAAAAGTGAATAGTGAGCTTTGAAATATGGAATGGTTTCTTAATCTGTTGACCAACACCTCTGGTGTAGGGCATATTGTTATGCTATACGCTTTTGTAATAGCTGTTGGCATTTCATTGGGACGTGTTAAAATAGGCGGAAAGAAGAACGGCATAGCCTTGGGCGTGACCTTCGTTCTTTTTGTGGGTATCCTTATGGGACATCTTCACAAAAGTATTGGATATGTTTCTGACGAGGGTTTTGCTGCTCCAGGTAACGTACTGACATTCATCCAGGATTTTGGTCTGATACTGTTTGTATATTGTATTGGATTACAAGTAGGTCCTGGTTTTGTTGAATCATTCAAGACGGGTGGTCTGAAGATGAATCTCATTGCCATAGGTATAGTGCTGCTGAATGTGATTTGCTGCATAAGCCTTTTCTTCCTGATATTTTACAAAGGAGGCAACATGGCTGGCGAGAACAGCCGAAGCCTGGCCATGATGGTAGGTGTGCTTTGCGGAGCCATAACCAACACCCCCGGCTTGGGTGCTGCCACAGAAGCTTGCGGTACTATCTTCGGAGCTGATGCTCCCTCTATAGCCAACGGATATGCCTGTGCCTATCCCCTTGGCGTGGTAGGTATTATCCTGGCCATTATCGTCGTTCGTCTTCTCACACGTACCTCGCTCAAAGAAGAGCAAGAGGCACTGGAACAGGAGAAAGCTGCTAATCCCCATGCAACCCCTCACCGTATGACCATCAGTTGCAAGAATCCTTATATCGTAGGTAAAACCATCATGCAAATCCGCGAGTTCCTGGGACACGACTTCGTGTGCAGCCGAATCCTCCAACAGGGACACGTTTGCATCCCTAACCGTAACACTATTTTGGGTGACGGCGATTTACTTTATGTCACATGTGCCGAAGCCGACACAGAAGCGGTTAAAGCCTTTATCGGCCCTGAGGATGACAGCATTGTTTGGGAAGAGCAGGATGTTCCTATGGTAAGCAAACACGTGTTGGTAACACAGCCCAAGATGGCTGGCAAAACGCTGGGCGAGATTCACTTCAGTAGTGTTTACGGAGTAAATGTAACGCGTGTCCGCAGAGGCGACCTGAACCTCTTTGGAGAGCGTAACCTTCGCCTTCAGATAGGCGACCGCGTGGTAGTGGTTGGTCCGGAGGATGCCGTAGACCGCGTAGCAGCCAAGATGGGTAACAGTATGAAGAAACTGGACCACCCCAACCTATCAGCCATCTTCATTGGCATACTCGTGGGTATTATTTTTGGTTCTATTCCCTTTGCCCTCCCAGGTGTCCCCACTCCTGTTAAGTTGGGCTTGGCCGGAGGCCCCCTTATTGTAGCTATCGCTATCGGCGCATATGGTTATAAGTTCAAGCTGAACGCCTACACTACTACCAGCGCCAATCTGATGTTGCGTGAGATAGGCCTGGCTCTCTTCCTGGCCAGCGTAGGCATCAAGGCAGGTGCCAACTTTGTGGATACCGTGATAGACGGAGACGGACTTACCTACGTATGGTGCGGATTTCTTATAACCGTACTTCCGATTCTTATTATGGGAATTGTAGCACGCAAATGGGCAAAGATAAACTACTGTACACTTATGGGTCTGATAGCAGGAGCTACCACTGATCCGCCAGCATTGGCCTTTGCCAATCAGACAGCAGGAAACGATGCTCCAGCCGTAGGCTACAGCACCGTTTATCCACTGAGTATGTTCTTACGAATCCTTACCGCCCAGCTTATTATTCTGCTGCTCTGCGTAGCGTAAAGAAACTCTTTTTCTCCTTATCGATTTAAGACGGGAATACCGTTGAGGTCGTAGCTACTGCCGTTTACGTCTTTTATAATGACCCTTGAACGGTTTAGTATCTTGCGTGCAGATGTTCCACTCTCAACTCTAAACTCTAAACTCTCAACTTTTTTAATGCCCGTAACGTCAGGAAGCAAGAGTAGCATCTGATACTCCTCTTCCGTGATGGGGATAACTGTTCCGTGACGAGGCGTAAAGGCGCCCTGCGTGGTAGTATTCTTACGGAAAGTAAAATTGAAGAGGTCGGGCGAAGAGCAGAACTGATAATGGCCATTCATATAGCAGTCGTACATCAGAATCCAATCGTCACTATTAATAAGACGGAAGATGCCTGCTCCTTCCACAGCCTCAGTAGTCTGTTGTAGAGGACCTGACGGTCTGCTCCACTGCTGCCCCTCCTTTCCCTCGGGGGCAGTAAGACTGGCAGCAGTAACCTGACAGATGCCACCATCACCCTCATTCTTATAGAAGGCATGGTAGAGGCTATCGTTCTCGTTGAAGACGATGTCCATATCTATCGTGGATTTGCCTCGGTCAAAGAAATAGGTAGGCGTGCCTTCCAAGTCGGTGAAGTCTTCATTGGCATAAGCATAGAACACTTTATCGTATGGAACTTCACCGTCGTTTGTAAGGATAGAGAAATATACCATGTACTTCTTTGCCACAGGGTCATAAATGGTCTCCGGAGCCCATACGCGGGTTACATTAGCAAAATATGTGCCTTCATAACGCGTGGGGAAATGCACAGTGCTGGTCTGCCAATTAACAAGGTCGTCGGAACGCATGAGTACCATACCGCGGTTGCTGCTCCATCCCAAGGCGCTGCGCATATCGGTAGCAACCATATAGAAGCGTCCGTCTTCACCACGCAGGATATGTGGGTCGCGAAGACCGTCCATAACAGTAATATCCTTAGCGGTAATCACGGGCTTGTTATTATTAATGACCTTGTAGTCATAGCCATTGTCCGATACTGCATAGTAAATATTCTCGTCCGTATTGCTGGGGAAGAAGGTGAAGAGGTAGTGAGCGTATGGACTGTCCTTCTGGTGTACATATACGTCAAACGTCTTGGTACCCGTCTCTTCCCCATTGGTCAAAGTGGCAGTAAGTGTAACATGCGTACGTATCTCCTCAGGTATGCCAACCACCTTTCCTTCATTAGAAAGCAGATCGGTATTGTCTGATTCCCAAGTGATGGTAGAGCCATAAGCGCCCTTAGCAGGTAGTGTGACTCCCTCGTAGAGGTTATTGATGTTACTGGGCAGAGTCAGTGCTTCGATATCCATATTGATAGCCTCCTTATCACCGAGATGGTTCAGCTCATCGGCCTTTGCAGCCAGTTCAGCCAACTCACTTTCGGAGAGAACCGTGTTATACATACTGAATTCGGCATAAAGGGCATCCTTGAGGAAAGCATCGCCTTCGTAACAGCTCCTACCCAAATAGTTCATGATCAGTCTATTCAAATCGGCAGGATGAGTCGATATGTTTGTATTCTGCTGTTTCTTCTGACCGTTCAGATAAAGCGAACCCAAGTTGCCATCCTGAATATAGGTAACATTTACCCATTCGCCCTGACTGATAGGCATCGCCGCGCTGACGCCGGATTCACCGCTCCAGTTAGTAGGCGTAATGGCATAGCGAGTATCCTTGGCACTAAGGAAGAGATAACCCTGGCTGGAACTTCTGGCAAAACACCATATAAAGTTACCGGCACCTGAAACTGATGTAGTCTTGGGTACATAGAGTGTGGTGCTGATGGAGAATGTGTCATCCAACTTGCCCACAGCTTTAGCGAAGTCTTCACCGAAATCAAAGTAACCATCCGATGAACCCAGATTAAGCACAGGCGTCGAGCCGAAGGTTGTCAACTGAGCTCCGTTCTGCAAGGTACCAGTAAACTGCCCCTGAGCATCGCTCAAAGAAGAGAAGTCGTAGGTAATGGGGAACGTTACCTCTTCCGTCTTCTGCTGCGGACGTGCATCATAAAGTATCTTCACCTCATCTGCAGAGAGTGCTTTATCGAAGATGCGGAAGTTGTCCATCATGGTATTCGTCATGTAGGCATCGGCCTCGTAAGGCGAACGTCCCAACCAACTCTGAGTAATGCTGGAAGCAAAGGAAGCTGGATGTGTTGAGGTAGAACATGTTCCTTTTTTCTCACTATCAACAAATATGGTACAGGTGCTATTCTGCTGAACAATGGTAACCGTATGCCATTCATCCTCACGAAGTCCTTTGTTGGAATGTGCCATATAGGCGGTAGAGTTCTTAATCTCGTAGTACCAGTCGGCATTGCCTGCTTTATTGACAAGGGCCGTGTACTGATTTGTGCCATTACCCAAGGCCCAAGCCCAACAATAACTGCCCAATGAGTTGCTTGTACCTACATTTAGGTCGAGCGAGATGGTATAGTCTCCCTTGAGTTGTCCCAGTACATTGTGGGCCATTTGCGTACCAAGGTCCAAATAACCCTTGTTGTCGCCTGTAGAAAGAACACGGTTGCCATCGTCAAGGGTAACAAATGAAGCCGAACCCTTCAACGAGGCAGCAAAAGTACCGCTGTCATCACCATCATTGTCAAAACTATAGTTCACTAACCGGTTACCTATCTTGGCTACAGGATCTTCAGGACCTTGGCTTTCAAAGCCGATGATAAAATCGCCAACGATGGGCATGTGGTCTGAGGTAACCTTGTCGTTCACCACTTCGTAGCTCAGTTTCTCCACGCCGCCTATTGGGTCGTAGCTGATAATGTGGTCTATAACATATATGCCGTCGCTCCATGTAGGAGTCTTCATGTCGGAGTGATAGGTAAAGCCATTCTCTTGCAGATACTTGGTGAGCACGCCGCGGGCACCCTGCATCTCCTCGTCGGTACCGTCGTCATTAAAGTCACCGGCGATGATAAGGGGCTTGCCTTTCTCCACCCATTCTTCTGCTGCGGCCTTGATGATAGGACCGGTGCCACGCCTTGCGTTGGCAGAAAGGCCTACGTGCAGACTGGCAAAGACGTAATCGTTGAACTCTGCCATCAGCATACGACGAGGTTCGCCATCGGCTGTAAGCGAAACGGCCTTGATGCTGAGCGGCATCTCCTTACACAGGATACCGATGCCGTAGCCCGGGAGAGCACTGCAGAATATGCCGTACATACCTGTGGCTTCAGCCAGTTCCTTAATCTGATATTTGTAGTCGGAGCGTGAGGAGAACATGCTGTCCACCTCCTGCAAGGCTACCACATCAGCATTCTGGTCTGCGATGGCCTTAGCCGTTCTGGGCAGATTCAGACCGTCCTTGTTTCCTGCGCAATGTTTAACATTGTAACTCATCACACGCAATGGAACTTTCTTGTATTTGTCATAGACGGGCTCAGTGTATTCGCCCTTTGCTGCAGCTTCTAAGTTCTTGGTGTCGCCCTCATAGATAATGTCATAGGCGCTCTCAGCCAGGTCTTTATCGGCCTTTTCCCATAGGTTGCGGTATGCCTGCAACTGCTCCTCGCTTAGGTTGCTGTGGTCTGTAAAGTCGGGATGCCCCAACTCGTCCAGTTTCTTGGCAAGAGCCAGTTTCAACTGGGCTGATGGGCTTTCCAACGATGCTGCATCTACCTTCTGCACCTTCCATTGTTCTACCATAACACCTTCTGTACCGATATGGGTGTAAGGCGTTCCCTGGACGGGCGTGAACATATCCCCGTCGGAAGAATATATCTGGCACTTCTTGCGGTCACCTATCACATTGATGAACAGCAACGGCTCCTCGGCATCGTCCGCCATGTACACCAGACCGTCAACCATTGTGCCACTGACATACTTGCCTGTGGCGTAGTTGCGAATATTGTAACGACCGTTCTTCCTGTCCACTGCCTCTATACGGTAGATGCTGCGCGGGTCTCCGCTGCTGTGCATATTATCCAGAATCAGGCTAGCTCCCAGTTCGTATGCCTTTGCATCGGCTTTCAGGTCGGTCCAGCACTTCTTCTCCGAACTGTTGGCATAGATGATGTTGTAGTAGCCGTTCGACACATTGAAGTAATCTGATGGCTCCTCAGTTCCCTGATTCACCTTCATCAACTTCCAGCGCCCGGGATAGCCATTAGTGGCACCGTCGCCAGGATAGTCATCGTCGCCCACATTCTGCTTGGCCAGACTATTGTTCGGACGGTCGTTACGTAGATAGCCCTGCACGTGGGGCGAATGTTCCGACTCGCTGTTGGTCATGAAGAAACGACCCTCGCCGTCTTCCAGGTCGGTCAGCGTGTAGCCCACAGGATCGTCAGAGAATACGACGTCATCCTCTACGGGACTGGTATTCATGTTACCCAGGTATTTGTGGTTCTCCATGTTCAGGAATGCCCACTGGTCGCCCACCTTCACGGCTTTCCAGATAAAGCCGTTTGCATCCTTATCCAGGTCGCCCCAATACACGTACTGGTCACCCCAATTAATCTTGAAGTTCTCCTGCAAGCAGGCCATAGCCTTGGGCAGAGCCGTGCTGCTACCTTTAAACATGGTGCGGTCGCTGACGATGTAATACTGCTCAAACTCTACAATCTCACTCACATCCTTGATGTAGGGATCTCCCGTATAGCTGTCCACCTCGTAAATCTGCCATCGTCCGGGGTAGCCGTTGGTGGCTCCATCACCTGGGTAGCTATCATCGCCAATATTCTGCTTAGCCAGACTATTGTTCGGACGATCACTACGCAGATATCCCTGCACGTGGGGCGAATGACTGTCATCGCTGCTGGTCATAAAGAAACGGCCCTCACCGTCTTCCAAGTCCGTGAGCGTGTAACCCACAGGAGATAGGGAGAAGAGCACATCATCGTCATAACTGTTCTTCACACCAATGTACTCGCCCTTCACCTTGTTCTTGAAAGCCCACTGGCCATCGCCCACTTTCTCGGCAATCCATTGGAAGCCGTCCTCGTCAACGTCGAAGTCGCCCCAATAGACAAAGTAGATGCCTTCTGACGGCTTATCCCAACTGATTTTGTAGCTGTCCAACTTGTACGACATGCCCTTGGGCTTGCCTGAGGTGTTGCCCGCGAACTTGGTTCGGTCGCTAATCAGGAAATACGCCTTGCCGTCCTGTAGGTCATCGGCATAGAGGATACGCTTGTATCCCTCAATCAGGTTTTGGGCACAAATATTTGTTCCGCCCAGCATTATTGCTGCCAAGAAGAGCAGTAAGGAAGATTTTACCCTTTTCATCATTTAAATATAGTTTAAGGTTGATATTTATGGAGACAAAAGTATAAATAAGTGAGCGGAAAACAAAATAAAAGCCTGTTTTTATTTTCATTTCCGGATAGAAGTTACAAAAAACTGCCACCTATTATATATATGGTGACTCACGCCGCTCTATTCACTCTCGTTGCCGTAGCGATCTAAGGCGGTAACGGCGAAGTGCATGCCCAAGAGGGTGGTGGCGAGCAGATTGTAATGATACTCGCACTGGGGCGTTACCGCTACGATGTTGGCTGGGTCGGCTGTGTTTACCGGAAACTGCTTGCTGGCATAGATGACGTAGCGGCAATCCTTGACGGGCTCCCAACGGAGGCATCCCGTGGTGGGGCCGGTTCGCTCCACGCTGACAATAGGCGCTGCCGGTTTCTCCTTACTCTCCCATGGCATGGGCGGCAGCAAAGCGGGGTAAGGATAGTAAGCGGTCTTTAAGTAATCATAAAGCCCCTTGGTATTATCGGTGAGGAACTGGCTGCGGAAGTATGCCTGACCCGGCAGACCTTGTTCACGCAGATAGCAGAGTTCGCGCTGGATGATGCCAAATTCCCAGTCCTTCTCGTTAGGCGACAGAAAGTAAATGCCCAAGCCAGGAACAACGGGGCGACCATAGGAATTCTCTATCCAGTCGGCTGCAAAGGGATAGAAATGTTTACCCTGAAAGTACATCATGGGGAAAAGGAGGTCCATGATGCCGTCGCGCAACCATCCCTGCGCATCCTGATACACTGCCGTATAGGCGTTCCAGCCGTAGGAGGAGAAGCGGCGCATATCCTGATACTTGCCCACGGGCGAACAGCTGAGGCGAACCCACGGCTTGAGAACCTTAATGGCGCTGTGCGCCTTGCTGACGATGCGAGTGATATTGTCGCGGCGCCAGTCGGCCTTGGCCTGCTTGCCGCCATACTTCTTATACGTGGGGCCATCAGGGAAAGAGCCGGCGTTTTCGGGATAACGGATGTAATCGAAGTGAATGCCGTCCACATCGTAACAGCTCACAATCTCCTTGCAGATGCTGACCAGATAATCATCACTCCCGGGCAGACCTGGGTCAAGGTAATAGCTGTCGTTGTGTTTCTTCAGCAGTTTGGGATGCGTCCTGAGCAGCGCCTTTGGTCCCATCTTACTGGCATCCTTAATCTTAAAACTGGGTATCGTAACCACCCAGGCGTGCAGCTCCATGCCTCGGCGGTGCGTCTCTTCTATGGCAAAAGCCAACGGATCGTAGCCTGGATCCTTATCGAACTGCCCTGTGAGGCAAACATCCCACGGCTCTATCTTGCTGGGATAGATGACGGAGCCTCTGATACGCGTCTGCAACAGTATGGTGTTTATCCTTGCCGCCTTCAGTTGGTCCAGAATCTGGCACAGCTCCTGCTTCTGCTTCTCGCGGTTGGCAACTGAGGTGGCCTTAGTCTTGGGCCAGTCCAGACCGCTGATGGTGGTAAGCCACACGGCCCTCACCTCATGTTTGGGGGCTGTACGGGCCGGTGAGAACAAATCCTGTGCAAAAGAATGTTGCGCCATTACAAGCAGAATGGCAATAAAAAGAATGCCTAAATACTTTTTCATGCTGCAAAAATACAAAAATCTATCGTTAAATGATAAAAAAACTGTATCTTTGCGGTGGATTAGATAAAAAAAGGTAAAAAACAGGTATGATTACATTTTGTATTGCATTGGCTTGCCTGGTGCTGGGATACTTTCTCTACGGTACGTTTGTGGAGAAGGTCTTCGGTGTAGACCCAGACCGCAAGACTCCTTGCTACACACGTCCCGACAGTTCCGATTATATCCCCATGCCCACGTGGAAAGTTTACACCGTTCAGTTCCTGAATATCGCCGGAACGGGACCCATCTTCGGTGCCCTGATGGGCATCCTGTACGGACCGGCTGCCTTCCTGTGGATAGTGTTAGGCTGTCTGCTAGGCGGTGCCATGCACGATTATATGTCGGGCATGATAAGCATCCGACGCGACGGTGCCTCGCTGCCAGAAATCATTGGCGACGAGCTGGGCAGTACCTGCCGACTGGTGATGCGCGTCGTAAGTCTGGTACTGATGATATGCGTAGGCGCCTCGTTCGTGCTTATCCCTGCCGGACTGATGGACCAGCTGACAGTAAGGCTGTTCGGCGTGACCGACACCAACCTCATTTGGACGGTAGTGATGTTCGTCTTCTATCTGGCCGTAACGGTCTTTTCAATTAATAAGGTTATAGGAACCATCTATCCGGTGTTCGGTGCCGCGCTGCTTATCATGGCTATTCTGATAGGCTACGGCATCTTTACGCACGAAGGGAACATTCCCAGTCTGACCGATGCCTTCACCGACCATTATCCTGTTCCCTATACGCCCTTGTTCCCGGGCCTCTTCATTACCATCGCCTGCGGAGCGGTTAGTGGCTTCCATGCCACACAAAGTCCTATGATGGCCCGTTGTATCAAGAACGAGAAGTACGGTCTGCGCTGCTTCTATGGCGCCATGGTGACCGAAGGCGTTGTGGCACTCATTTGGGCAGCCGCTGCCATGAAGTTTGTAGACACTATGGACATAACAGGTGCCACACCATACGAGAAGCTGTACAATGCGATGACGAATTGCGGAACCATGAAGATGAATCCCGGTCTGTTGGTGGAGCGGATGTGTAACGACTGGTTGGGTAATGCCGGACTGGTACTGGCAGTCTTAGGCATTGTGGCTGCCCCAATGAGTACGGGCGGCTCTGCCTTCCGCGCAGCCCGACTGATTTGTTCCGACTTCAGCGGTTTCGGTCAGAAAACGGTATGGCGCCGCATCCTTTTGTCGGCTCCGCTGTTCCTGATAGCTATTCTGATGCTCAATATTAGCAGCTTTAAGGTGCTGTGGCTTTATGTCAGTTGGTTCAACCAGGTACTGGCTACCTTTACATTCTTTACCATCACACATTATCTGCATCATCGCGTGGACGGAAAAGGTATCATGCCCCGTTGGAGCTGGGTGATTGCCTTCTTGCCCGCTGTGTTCATGCTCAGCGTCAGCACTGAATTCATTCTGGTGGATAAAGAAAACGGTTTCGGGCTTTCGGTACAGACCAGCGAGGCCTTAACAGCTCTTATAACAACAGTCTTTACTGTCCTGTTTGTCGTATACGACAATAGGAAAGTTAAAACGTTAAAAAGTTGAAAGGTTAAACTGTAAACCGTAAACCGTAAACTGTAAACCATAAACTAAAACAAATGATAACCTTTACTTTTGCTTTGATTTCCCTGTTATTGGGATACCTGCTTTACGGAGCAGTTGTGGACCGCATTTTCGGTCCTAGATCTAATTCCTCCATGCCCTGCTACTCCAAGCGCGACGACGTGGACTATATGCCGATAACGCCTTGGCGCGTCTTTCTTATTCAGTTCCTGAACATAGCCGGAACGGGACCAATCTTTGGCGCTATCATGGGCATTCTGTTCGGTCCTGCTGCCTACCTGTGGATAGTGCTAGGCTGCATCTTTGCCGGCGCCGTGCACGACTATATGTGCGGTATGATATGCGTCCGAAAGGGTGGTGCTTCCCTTCCTGAACTGATTGGCGATGAGCTGGGACTCTTTATGCGCATACTGATGCGTCTCTGTTCGCTGATTCTGTTGGTGCTGGTTGGAACCGTCTTTATCACCACTCCAGCGGCTCTGCTCGACCATATGATTCCTGATAACGGCTGGCTCTGGAGCAACTGGTTCTGGGTGGTACTGATACTGTTCTATTTCCTGATTGCCACCTTCCTGCCCATAGATAAACTCATCGGAAAGATATATCCCTTGTTTGGATTGGCCCTGCTGGTAATGGGCATCGGCATAGGATGGAACATCTATACGGCCGACGGATGGTTACCAGAGTTGACCGACCAACTCTTTACGAGCCACCATCCCAAGGGACTGCCTATATTCCCTATGCTGTGCATTACCATTGCCTGTGGAGCCATCAGCGGTTTCCACGGTACGCAGAGCCCGCTCATGTCGCGCTGTCTGACCAACGAGAAGTATGGCCGACCTATTTTCTACGGCTCTATGATTACCGAGGGTGTTGTAGCTCTTATCTGGGCTGCGGCTACCATTAAGTTTGCCAGCACGCTACCTGGTGAAGCAGGTGCTACGGCGTACGAGAAGTTGGCTTCTTTGGGTAATCCTGCTATTGTGGTAAATACGGTAAGTACCAGTTGGATGGGAACCGTTGGTGCTGTGCTGGCCGTATTGGGGGTGGTTGCGGCACCCATCACCAGTGGCGATACGGCGTTCCGCAGCGCCCGACTGATAGCCGCCGATTTCTTGCACATGAGTCAGAAAAGTGTATGGAGTCGTTTGGTTCTCTGTCTGCCCCTCTTTGCCGTTGCCTCAGCACTGATGTTTATAGACTTCAATGTTATGTGGCGCTACTTTGCGTGGTTCAACCAGACACTGGCTTGCATTACCCTTTGGGCTGCAACGGTTTGGCTGGCCCGTAAGCAGAAGTTCTATTATATCTGTCTGCTACCTGCCATGTTCATGACTGTAGTTTGTACCTCTTATATTATTATTGCTCCGGAAGGATTCAGCCTGCCTTGGCTGTGGGGCATCATCGCAGGACTTTTGCTGATGGTATGTTTTACTGTTCTCTTCTGTGTTTGGATTAGAAAAAAAAGAAAAAATATAATTTAAACTGCCGCAGACCTTAAAAGCAGTTCTCTCTTTGCAGAGTTAAAGGAGGTCTTATATTGGTTATGAAAAAAAGTTTTTTACTGCTGTTGTTCGCAGTTGTATCCATGAGCTCTTATGCTCAGTTCGAGAAAGGAACCAAGTATATTGGTACATCTCTTACAGGTCTGAACCTTTCCTATAGTAGTGGTGAGAAATTCGGTCTGGGTCTTGAGGCTGTTGGAGGATATTTCTTCGCCGATTCTTGGATGGTAAAAGCAAATTTGGATTACAATCACCAGTGGATGCCCGCTCCGGCAAATGATGTCAATGCCGTATCTGTAGGCGCAGGAGCCCGTTATTATTTCCAGTCAAACGGTATTTTCCTGGGTGCCGGTCTGCAGTACAAGCATGCTGCTGCTAATGCCGATTATCTTCAGTTACCCATCGAGGTTGGCTATTGCTACTACCTGAACCATTATGTTAGCGTTGAGCCCGCGATATACTTTGAGCCCTGTCTGAACAAGTTCTCGGACGGCACAAGAGTAGGCCTCAAGATTGGGTTTGGATTCTATTTCTAAGTCGTTGACATTCCTGTTCCCCCTTTTGGCTGTACCTGCTATGGCACAGCCAAAGGGAGGTCGCCCCCACATTATATATATAATGTGTGATGATATGGGGTATGGCGACTTGTCGTGCTACGGCCAGCAGCATTTCCGTACACCCAACATCGACCGTCTGGCCTTGCAGGGTATGCGTATGACATCGGCCTATGCCGGCAGTCCTGTTTCGGCACCTTCCAGAGCCTGCTTCATGACGGGCCAGCATTCGGGCCATACTCATGTCAGGGGCAACAAGGAATATTGGAGTGGACGCGTGCAGTACGGGCAAAATACTGACTATGCTGTTGTGGGGCAGGAACCCTACGACCCCTCGGTGCCCATTCTGCCTGAAATCCTGAAGGCGGCGGGTTACCATACGGGAATGTTCGGAAAGTGGGCTGGAGGCTATGAGGGAAGCGTTTCTACGCCCGATAAACGTGGTGTAGACGAATTTTACGGCTATATCTGCCAATTTCAGGCACACCTTTATTTCCCCAATTTCCTGAATCGCTACAGTACCGCTTTGGGCGATACCTGTGTGGTGCGCGAGGTGTTGGAGCAGAATATTCAGCACGCCATGTATGGTCCGGACTATAACAATCGGCAGCAGTACAGTTCCGACCTTATTCACCAGCGGGCCTTAGCCTGGCTGCGTGAGCAAAAGAAGGACGAACCTTTCTTTGGCATCTTTACCTATACCCTGCCACATGCCGAATTACGACAACCCAATGATTCCCTTTTGCAATCCTTCCGCGGCAAACTCTTGCCAGAGCGTGAATATCGGGGCGATAATCCGTCTCGCTACAATCCCACACCAGAAGCTCACGCCCAGTTTGCTGCTATGATAACAAGGTTGGATGCTCAGGTGGGCGAGATTATGCAAGTGCTGGAGGAACAAGGTTTGGCTGACAATACGGTGCTTATCTTTACCAGTGATAACGGTCCGCACGAGGAAGGAGGGGCAGACCCTGAGTATTTTAATCACGACGGCAAGTTCCGTGGCCTCAAACGCAGTACGCACGAGGGCGGCATCCGCATTCCGTTTATTGTACGTTGGCCTGGACGGGTAAAGGCAGGAACAGAGAGCGATTTTCCCTTTGCCTTCTACGACCTCCTCCCCACCTTCTGCGATATAGCAGGGATAAAGTTTAATTCAAAATTCAAAATTAACAATGAACAAGTAACAACTCGTCAACAAAGAAATAACTATCAACTATCAACTGACGGCCTCAGCATCCTTCCCACCCTAACGGGGAAGGGCAGGCAACGTAAGCACGACCATCTCTATTGGGAATTCCATGAAACGGATATGCTGGGTGTCCGTCAAGGTGACTGGAAATTGGTGGTTCATAAAGGGAAATCTTCACTTTATAACCTGCGTGAAGACCCGCACGAAGACCACGACTTGACACAAGAGCATCCCGCCCTTTTGCGTAAGCTTATCAAGAAGATTTATCAGGATCATACCGACAATCCTCTTTTCCCTATTACCTTACCGGAACTTTAATGTTTCAGCTGTTTTGTGAAGAACGTTACAGCCAGTTTCACGGCCTCCTCAGGATGGGGTCCGAAACCATGATCGTAACGGTCTAACAGATGCCATTCGCTATTCTTCCATTGCTGATGGAAGCGCAGACCGTATGTGTACGGAACAGTACGATCGGCGGTTCCGTGAACTACGCATGCTGGTCCCTTGTAGCCAGCTGCTGTCTCATAGATGGGAAGCCAGAAGGCCGCCTTGATGTAGTCGCGTCCCAGATGGTGCCCCCATACCTCTACATATTCGGGTGGGTCAAGCGGGTCGCCCTCACCTACAGGCTGCCCAGCTACTGTACCTCGGATGGCATCATCACGCAGAACACCGGCAGGAGCCAGCAGCACTACACCACCCTTGAATGCCTTCTTGCCTAACTTACCAGCCAACATGGAAGTAACCACACCGCCCTGAGAGTGACCAGCTATGCCAATCTTCCCAAATCGGCCATCAGCCTTCACCCAGTTATACACGTGGCGGGCATCTTCTATTTCGTTGGGAACGGTCATCTGAACGAAATCGCCTTCGCTCTCGCCATGTCCGTTGAAGTCAAAGCGGATGCTGGCAATGCCTTGTGCCTCCAGCTCTTGTGCAATTCCACGTTCCAGTCCTCCGTTCCTGTTGCCCGTAAACCCATGGCATAGTATTACTATAGGACAATGCTTGGGCATTACATCAGGCGTTTGTAAATCGGCAACTAATTTGCCGTGGTCACCTTGAATAGTTACACGCTCTGTGCGGGCATTAGCGAATCCCGCTGTGAGCAGAAACAACAAAAAGAGAGTTTTTTTCATAATCTTCCAAATTAACTACTGACGCATTCTGGTGCCAGTGCGAGCCTCCACAACATTAACCACATAATCTCCCAGCTTTTCGCAAGAATTGATGAGGTCCATGTAAATGGTGCCAACGGCATAGGTGTATTTGTGGTTGTTGACATCAATGATATTTTGTGATTTCAGTTGGTCGCGGAAGTTGTTTATCTCATTCTCGATGTTATAACAACGGTTTACATCGAAATAGTCCTTTCGTCCGCTTATCAACTGGTTCATTTGTGTCAGCGACTGGTCGGTAAGCCCCATCATCTGGTGCAAGTGATTGTATTGTTCCTCGTTGAAGTGATCTTCCTTGCCCTGATACTTGCGACTGATGGTGCGTGCCATGTTATAGCAGCTGTCGCCAATGCTCTCCAGTTCGGAAATCTCGCGCAACATAGCACGAATCTTAGCCTTCGTGTCGTCGCTTAGGTGAGCATCGCTTACCTGATCAAGATAGTTAGCAATTTCCAGTTCCAGATTATCCGAGATGCTCTCATATTTCTCGATGCGTGAGAAAAGTTGGTTGAACTCTGTTGACTGATTGCTTTTTTTCATGCCTGTGGAGGTGGCAGAGAGCGTTAGCAAATCCTGAACCATAGCGAACATTCGTTGCATACGCATAGCAAATGCCTGTATCTCCTTCTGAGCTTCCAGCACAGAGAGTTCGGGCGTCTTCATGATTCCGGAGGTGATGAAGTGCAGGCGGAAATCCTCCTCTTCGTCCACCTTCTTGGGCTTAATTATCCAGCACACCAATCTCTCAATTTGAGGGATGAACCAAATGAGAATGAACGTGTTGGCAACATTGAAACATGTGTGGAATGCAGCCAGCACAAAGTTCAGCTTACCTGCATTGGCCATGAAAGCAGTTGCGCCAGCCGTTTCCTTTGTCATCTCCACATCGTAGCCCACAAAGCCGCATACAGCATCAACAAAGGCCCGGAACACGAACAGAATCCAAAAGACGCCAAAGAAGTTGAAAAACATATGCGAGAGCGCAGCACGGCGGGCTTGCGTATTGGCAGACAGTGCTGCCAGATTAGAGGTGACGGTGGTGCCGATGTTCTCACCCATCACCAAGGCAATACCTTGATAAATAGGCATCGCACCTGTAGAGCAAAGCAACATGGTAAGTGCCATCACGGCTGCCGACGACTGAACGCAGAACGTCAGCACTCCACCCAAAAGCAGGAATATGATGGTGGTGGAGAAAGCGTTGGGGTCGAATGACATGAAAAAACTTGTCACCGTTGGGTTGTTACCCATATCCATTGATGTGCCCGTCGCCTTCAGGGTTGTCAGTCCCAATAACAACAATCCTAATCCAAAAAGGAAATCACCAATATAACGGTGCCTCTTCATATAAATAAGGATGATACCTATGAAGAAGCCAATATAGGAAAGGATGCTGACATCGAAGTTTGTCGCCTCGCCGCCTCCCGCCGTACCGATAGCCATAATCCATGCTGTCAGCGTCGTGCCGATATTGGCACCCATTATAACGGATATGGCTTGTGCCAATGTCAACAGACCTGCGTTGACAAACGACACCGTCATGACGGTTGTTGCGGTTGAGGACTGCACAGAAGCGGTGACTGTCATACCTGTGAGTACGCCCGTAACACGATTCGTGGTCATGGCGCCCAAGACATGACGTAACTGTGGACCCGCCATTTTCTGTAACGCTTCACTCATGGATTTCATACCGAACATGAGCAACGCCAGAGAGCCCAACAACTTAAAGACGATAAGTAAAGACATATTAATAAGTAATAATGTTAAATTATCATTGGTGCCGCAAATATAGAAAAATAATAAACTACTGCCAAATAAATCCTCTTTTTTCTATCTCATTATAAAGAAAAAGCAACCTCGCAACTTTATTTCTTTTACCCTCACAACTTTAAACCCAACATCCATTTCCACGTTAGTACAAAAGATAAGGGGGATGTGTCAAAACGGACACATCCCCCTTATCTTTTTGTCGTGTTATATTACAGAGTCCAGTCTTCCTGGGTCTTACGTACATAACTCTTGTAGCGGCGCTGAGCAGCAGCCTTACATGCATCGTAAAGCTCCTGAGCCTCGGCGGGAGCAGCCTTCTTCAGTGAGAGGAAGCGAACCTCACCCTCGAGGAAGTCCTGGAACTTGTCCCAATCGGGCTCCTTGCTATCCAGCTGGAAGGGGTTCTTGCCCTCTTCTGCCAGAGCAGGATTGTTACGCCACAACTGCCAGTAACCACACTCTACAGCCTTAGCCTCCTCAGCCTGGCTCTTACCCATACCGCCCTTGGACTTCAAGCCGTGGTTGATACAGGGAGCATAACCGATGATGAGTGAAGGTCCGTGCCAAGCCTCTGCCTCGCGGAAGGCCTTCAAGCACTGACTCTGATCGGCACCCATAGCTACCTGAGCAACATAAACGTTGCCGTAGGTTGCCTGCATAAGACCAAGGTCCTTCTTGCCGGCACGCTTACCATTGGCAGCGAACTGGGCAATAGCACCGATAGGAGTAGCCTTAGAAGCCTGACCACCTGTGTTAGAGTAAACCTCGGTATCGATAACGAAGATGTTAACATCCTCGCCAGAACCGATTACATGATCGAGACCACCGTAACCGATATCGTAAGAGGCACCGTCGCCACCGATAATCCACTGAGAACGCTTAACCAGATAGTGTTCGAGCTCCTTGAGCTGAGCGCAAACGGGGCAACCTGCCTTTTCACCCTCACCAATGAAGGGCTTCAGAGCGGCAGCAGCAGCCTTTGAGCCATCAGCATCGTTCTTCTGCTCAATCCAGTTCTGGGCAGCAGCCTTGAACTCAGCACTTGCCTTATCGCCGGCGATGAGCTGGTTCAGCAGGTCGGTAATGCGGTTCTTCATCTTCTTGTTGGCAAGAACCATACCCATGCCGTACTCGCAGAAGTCCTCGAAGAGTGAGTTAGACCATGCGGGGCCCTGACCCTTCTCGTTCTTGGTATAAGGAGTAGAAGGAATAGAACCTGAGTAGATAGAAGAACAACCGGTAGCGTTAGCAACCATCTGACGGTCACCGAAGAGCTGGCTGATCAGCTTAACATAAGGAGTCTCACCACAACCAGAGCAAGCGCCGCTGAACTCGAAGAGAGGAGTAGCGAACTGGCTGTTCTTGGGGCTCTGCTTGATGTCGACAAGATCCTGCTTGCTCTTCACATTCTTAACGCAGTAATCCCAGTTGGCAGCTTCCTTGGCAGCAGCCTCAGAAGAATCGTCGTAAGCCACCATGGTAAGAGCCTTGCCCAGCTTGGGATTGCCAGGACAAACATCGGCACAGTTACCGCAACCCAGACAGTCCTTAACACCTACCTGCATTACGAAGTGCATACCCTTCATAGCTGCGGGAGCCTTCATCTCGAGTGTCTGACCCTTGAAACCTGCCTTCTCCTCGTCGGTCATAACGATAGGACGGATACAAGCGTGAGGACAAACGAAAGCACACTTGTTACACTGGATACAGTTCTCGGGGTTCCAAACGGGAACGAAGCCGGCAACACCACGCTTCTCATAAGCAGCGGTACCCTGCTCCCAAGCACCATCCTCGTAACCTTTGTAAGCAGAAACGGGCAGGTCGGCACCATTCTGAGCGTTGATAGGACGAACCAAATTAGAAACGAATGCGGGCTCGTCATAAACAGCAGCCTCGTCATCGGGAAGGTTAGCCCATGCGGGATCAACGGCCAAAGTCTTGTACTCGCAACCGCGATCTACGGCAGCGAAGTTCATGTTTACAACATCCTCGCCCTTCTTGCCGTAAGACTTAACAATAGCCTTCTTCATCTGCTCTACAGCCAACTCAACGGGGATAACCTCGGTGATGCGGAAGAAAGCAGACTGCAGGATGGTATTGGTACGGTTACCCAAACCAATCTCCTGAGCAATCTTGGTAGCATTGATATAGTAAACGGTAATATTCTTCTGTGCGAAATACTTCTTTACGTTATTGGGCAGGAAGTTAACCAGCTCCTCGCCATCGAAAATGGTGTTCAGCAGGAACTGACCATTCTGACGCAGACCACGCAGTACATCGTACATACGCAGATAAGCCTGAACGTGGCAAGCCACGAAGTTAGGAGTCTTAATCTGGTAAGTTGAACGGATGGGGGTATCACCGAAACGCAAGTGTGAACAGGTGAAACCACCAGACTTCTTAGAGTCGTAAGAGAAGTATGCCTGGCAATACTTGTTGGTATTGTCGCCGATAATCTTAACTGAGTTCTTGTTAGCACCTACGGTACCATCGGCACCCAGACCAAAGAACTTAGCCTCGAAGATACCCTCGCCACCGAGAGCCATCTCTTCTTTAGCGGGCAGAGAGGTGAAGGTGAGGTCATCAACGATACCTACGGTGAAGTGATGCTTGGGCTGGGGCAACTCCAGGTTCTCATAAACGCTGAGAATCATGGTAGGAGTTACGTCGGCAGAACCCAAACCGTAACGACCGCCTACGATAACAGGAGCATTCTCCTTGCCGTAGAAGGCGTCTCTAACGTCCAGCAACAGAGGTTCGCCATTGCTTCCGGGCTCCTTGGTACGGTCCAGAACAGCAATACGCTTACAGCTAGCGGGAACAGCCTTCAACAGGTGCTCTACGCTGAAGGGGCGATACAGGTGAACGCTAACCAAACCATACTTTTTGCCATTGGCGTTAGCATAGTCGATAGCCTCGCGAGCAGCCTCGGTACCTGAGCCCATCATGATGATAACCTGCTCGGCATCCTGAGCTCCGTAGTAGCTGAAGAGCTCATACTTGCGGCCTGTACGCTCGGAGATAGCGGCCATATATTTCTCTACGATAGCGGGAACTGCATCGTAGTAACGGTTGCAACTTTCGCGGTGAGCGAAGAATGTCTCGGGATTCTCGGCCATACCCTTAGCCTGAGGATGCTCAGGAGAGAGAGCACGAGCACGGAACTCACTGAGAGCCTTCTGGTTTACAAGGTCGCGAACATCATCGTCCTCAATCAGTTCAACCTTCTGATACTCGTGAGAAGTACGGAAGCCATCGAAGAAGTTGATGAAGGGAACGCGTGCCTCGATTGATGCAAGGTGAGCAACAGCTGAGAGGTCCATAACCTCCTGAACGCTACCCTCTGCCAGCATAGCGAAACCTGTCTGACGACAAGCCATAACATCGCTCTGGTCACCAAAGATACACAATGAATGAGTGGCTACGGTACGAGCTGATACGTGGAATACAGAAGGCAGCAGCTCACCGGCAATCTTGTACATGTTGGGAATCATCAACAGAAGTCCCTGAGACGCTGTGAATGTGGTTGTAAGTGCACCAGCCTGCAGAGAACCATGTACAGCACCAGCTGCACCAGCCTCGGACTGCATCTCCTGCACCATTACTGTGTCGCCAAAGAGGTTCTTACGACCCTGAGCGGCCCACTCATCTACATGCTCCGCCATGGGAGATGAAGGAGTGATGGGATATATAGCAGCAACCTCGCTGAACATATAGGCTACATGTCCGGCACAGGTGTTACCATCCCATGTCACAAATTTCTTTTCTTTTGCCATATTGAATTAAAGACCCTCTCCCTACCCCTCCACCTCTATGGGGAGGGAACTGCTAACAGGGTCGTGGGCAGTTAATTTATATTTATTCCAAATTATTTATTCTGATTATTCTCCCCATAAAGGGGGAGTTAGAGGGGGGGCCTAGTACAGGAATCCATATACCCAGATAGGTATCTCCTGTTCACACCCCTCGGCAATGCCGGAAAGTGCATACAGCACATCGGTATTCTTACGCTTGGGATGCTCCAGACAAATACGGAAACGCTGCTTACCGTCCACAATAAACGTGCTGCTGCGGTCGCCAGCCTGAACCTGATGACGTCCCCAAAGGGCATTCTGGAAGAAGGTCTCCATGAGTGTCTCCTCATCAACCTTACCAGGACTCATGGCATACATAAGGTTGGTGTTGTGCAGATAAAGGCCAGAGGGCTTCTTGGGGAATTCATCGCCATGACGATAAATCATATTGAGCAATCGGGCATCGCTCAAGTACTTGATATAATTCATTACCGTAGCACGGCTTGTCTGCATATCGCTGGCCAATTGGCTAACGTTGGGAGCACCTGTTCCACCTGTGGCAAGCAGATAAAGGAGTTTCTTTATCTTACTCAGATACTTCAGGTCGATTTGCTTGATGAGGAGGATATCCACCTCGATCATCATGTTCATGGTCTTAAGCAGATTCTCGCTGAAGTTGCTGTTCTCCAGGAAGAAGGGGTAATAACCATGATGCAGATAGTTGCGGAAATGCTCCAGGGGATCTACCTTTGCCAACACCTCCTGCGAAATGCGCTCGTGGCGGTTCTGAATCTCGCGGATGCTGTAAGCCTTGAAGTTCTCGCCGGTCATCAGATTCAGGTATTCACGGAAAGAGAAGCCGCGCAAATTGTAGCTGTCTACAATACCGTTCAGCTCAGGATTCTCATCCTTCAAACGCATAACGCTACTACCCGTAAATACAACCCGCAGACGGGGGATGCGATTGTAAATCATACGCAACTCATGGCTCCAATCCTGCTGCTTGAACACTTGGTCGATAAGCAGAACCTGACCTCCTGCCTGCTGGAATTCCTGCGCAAACTGGAAAAGTGTCTTACCCTGGAAATAAAAGTTGTTCATGTTGATGTACAGGCACCTTTTATCCCGTGGGGCAAAATGCTCTTTGGCATACTGAAGCAGGAAAGTTGTCTTACCAACACCCCTACTACCTTTAATTCCAATCAAACGCTGTTTCCAGTCAATTTCATCCATCAAAGCTCTCCTTACAGGAGCCTCTGTATGTTCTACAAGAAACTGATGAATCCGAAAGAATGTCTCTAACATACCCGAAATAGATTATTTTTCGGTGCAAAGATACTCTTTTTTAGTCAAATTGCAAACTCTACATAACAAAAAGTGCGTTTTGACCATTATTTTTTTGGAAAAACATCGATATGACGCATCTGTTTCATGATTGCAGTCTGACGTTTTAGCATATAAGGAGACGGATTTTTACTGCTGAATCTCAGCGGATTAGGTAATGTAGCAGCAATAAGTGCACAATTGGCACGGGTAAGGTCGGAAGAGGAACGACCGAAGTGTTGCTGCGCCACCGCCTCGGCTCCATAAATACCATCGCCCATCTCTATGGAATTCAGGTAAACTTCCATGATTCTGTGTTTGCCCCAGATAAGTTCTATCAGGCCTGTAAAATAGACCTCCAGCCCCTTGCGTACCCAACTGTGGTCAGGCCAAAGGAAAACGTTCTTGGCCGTTTGCTGACTTATGGTGCTCCCGCCCCTATGACGCTTGCCTGCCTTACTCTCTTCTATGGCTGCGTTAATGGCTTTGAAGTCGAAACCATGATGTTTAAGATACAACTGGTCCTCGCTGGCCATAACCGCTACGGGCATATAAATCGACATCTCATCGAGCGAAACCCAATGATGCCTGAGCCTGAGTTTCTCGCCATGAGCCACTTGTTGACAGCAACGGATTACCATCAAGGGCGTAACATAAACGGGCACCCAACGATAGGCTATAACAGCAAGGATTGTGCTTCCGAAGAACAGAAGCACAATCCATTGCATTATTTTCTGAATCTTTTTTAGCATAAGAGTTCTCCCCATAGAGGGGGAGTTAGAGAGGGTCTTTACTGCAAAGTACCTGCGTTAGCAGCCTTTACCATTGCATCGCTGGCATACAGATAAACCTCTACACGGCGGCTGGCATTTCTGTCCTCCTTGCCGTTGGCATCGTAAACAAGGTACTGAGGATCCTCACCGTAACCAGTAGCGCTCTTAATCTGAGAAGCGTTTACGCCACAACTGTTTGTCAGGAAACCGCGAACAGAGTTAGCACGACTCTGGCTCAGGGTCAGGTTGGTTTCATCTGAACCGTCGCTGCTGGCAAAACCATAGATGGCTACGTCGCAGTCGGTATAAACATTCAGTACATTGTTGGCAAACTGGCGAAGAGAATTCTGTGCCTTAGCCTGCAAATCGCTCTTACCCACCTTAAAGAGGATGCCATTGTCGAAGGTTACCTTAACGGCTTCCAAACCATTCTTATCGGTAACAGTTGAAACCTCAGCATTATCCACTGCCTCGGCAGCAGCCTTAGCCTTATCCATCTTCTTACCAATCAGGATACCAGCTGTAGTACCACCGGCAACACCAACGCCTGCACCAATGGCAGCACCCAACTTAGCACCACTTGAACCACCAGCCAAAGCACCGATAGCTGCACCTAAACCTGCACCTAAGGCACCACCGCCGGCACCACCGATAAGACCACCCTTAGTGGTGTTGTTCATATTACAACCAGAAACCAGAAGAACTACAGATAGAGCTCCAATAAAACTTTTCATTCCTTTCATATTATTCTCAAATTTAAATGTTATACATTTCCTTAACCTTATTCAAAATTTACTGCAAAGTTACACATTTTTGGAAAGAAGCATACAAAATCCGCGTTTTTTTAGTACTTTTGCAGCGGTTTTTACATATAGGAGGGGAAAACTTCATATTTTAGATAAACAACAAAGGAAAAAATATAATGGCAAAAGAATTGGAATTCCTCACAAAACGTAGTGAGGACTATAGCAAATGGTATAACGAATTGGTGGTTAAAGCCGACTTGGCAGAGCAGTCTGATGTTCGTGGTTGTATGGTCATCAAACCATACGGTTATGCCATCTGGGAAAAGATGCAACGTGTGTTGGACGATATGTTCAAGGAAACAGGTGTACAGAACGCTTATTTCCCCCTGCTTATCCCCAAAAGCTTCCTCTCCAGGGAGGCTGAGCACGTAGAAGGCTTCGCTAAGGAGTGTGCTGTGGTAACTCATTACCGCCTGAAGACCAACGATACCCATGACGGGGTGGTAGTTGACCCAGCAGCCCGTCTGGAGGAGGAGCTTATCATCCGTCCCACTTCTGAGACAATTATCTGGAATACCTTTAAGAACTGGATTCAGAGTTATCGCGACCTCCCCCTGCTCGTTAACCAGTGGTGTAACGTTATGCGTTGGGAGATGCGTACCCGCCTGTTCCTGCGTACCAGCGAGTTCCTGTGGCAGGAAGGCCATACGGCTCATGCTACCCGCGAGGAGGCAGAGGCACGTGCCCAGCAGATGCTGAAGGTGTATGCCGACTTTGCCGAGAACTACATGGCAGTTCCCGTTGTTCAGGGTGTTAAGAGCGAGACCGAGCGTTTTGCCGGCGCCCTCGACACCTATACCATCGAGGCTATGATGCAGGACGGAAAAGCCCTCCAGAGCGGCACCAGCCACTTCCTGGGCCAGAACTTTGGTAAGGCATTCGACGTTCAGTTCCTGAACAAAGATAACAAGCCCGAATATGCTTGGGCTACCAGCTGGGGCGTGAGCACACGTCTGATGGGTGCCCTTATTATGACACATTCCGATGATAACGGTCTGGTGCTGCCTCCCGCTTTGGCTCCCACTCAGGTGGTTATTATCCCCATCGGCAAGTCTGCTCAGATGGAGCAGCTGGATGCTAAGGCTGAAGAGATTGTTAAGAATCTGAAGGCCCTGGGCGTTAGCGTTAAGTATGATAATGCTGACAATAAGCGTCCTGGCTTCAAGTTTGCCGACTACGAGCTGAAGGGTGTTCCCGTACGTTTGGTTTTGGGTGCCCGTGATTTGGAGCAAGGTCTTGTTGAGATTATGCGTCGTGACACCCTGGAGAAGGAGAACGTCAGCATCGAAGGCATTGAGCAGTACATCAAGAACCTGTTGGACGATATTCAGCAGAACATCTTCCAGAAGGCCAAGGCCTACCGCGATGCCCACATTTATGAATGCGACAACTACGATGAGTTCAAGGAGCGCGTGAAGGACGGCGGCTTCTTCCTCTGCCATTGGGACGGCACAGCTGAGACAGAGGCTCAGATCAAGGAAGAGACTCAGGCCACCATACGCTGCGTACCCTTTGGCGTTGAGCAGACTCCCGGCACAGATATGGTAAGCGGCAAACCCGCCAAGGCTCGCGTTCTGATTGCAAGAAGCTACTAAGCACATGAGGCAGGGAATCTGGATAAGTACGCTCTTTGCAGCCGAGGAGGTTCCCTCTGCCATCGTAACCTTTGTGGCTTTGCTAATGTTCCTGCAGATAGGAGTATCCGTTACCCTGTCTACCACATTAGCCGCCCTATTGTTCCTGCCCTGCATACTCAAGTCCTTCATGCGGACATGGGTACGCAGGGTTGGTCATTTTAGGGATATGCTGCTGCTTGTCGAGGGTCTTATCTGCGTCAGCCTATTTGCCCTTGCAGGAGCATTCACGCAGGGAATATGGTATGTTTTCGGTGCCTTGATGCTCACCAGTTTTCTGGTCGCTTGGCACGAGTTGGCTGCCCGTATGTATTACGAGCGAATGCTCTATCCGCGCCAGCAGAAATACTATACCAACCTGAAGATTGCCTCAGCCCAACTGGCAGTCATCTTAACCTACGGTGTGCTCATCATTCTGGTGGGGAACCTGGAAGTCTTTTTCCGTCAGATAAGGCATTCGTGGGCAATGGGTTGCTACATGACGGCAGGCGCATTCATGTTCTTCACCGTGCTGCACATGTTGGTTCTCAGGAATCCACAGATAGGTAATCAGCCACGCAAATACAGCATGGGAGCATCTGTAATGGCCGAGGTTCATGTGATAGAGCGTATCAGAAGGCAACCCCATTGGTGGAAATATGTATTGTGCATGTTTCTGATGCTGGTGCCCCAAAGCTTGATGTTCTTCGCGCGCGTACATTATTTATTTGATAAGACATCAAACGGCGGACTGGGTTGTACCATTCAGGAGATAGGTTTTGCCCAGGGAACTGTGGGCGTGATAGCCTTTACCTTGGGACTGACCATCGGTCGGAGCCTGATGCGCTGGATTCCTTCCGAGAAGTTGTTCTGGCCCCTGACCCTTGTGCTGGGCCTCTCTCCGGCTGTTTATTATTTTATGACCATAGAAACGCCCACCGACCTTGGTGCTCTGTGCGTAGCTACATTCCATGCCCAACTACTCTTTGGCATAGGTATCTGTATCTGTCGTGTTCCCCTTGCCATCATTTCCGGCGAGCGTTACCGCAACTGTGCCAATCTGCTTAGCGTTCCCCTTGTAGCTTTGTGCATGCTCATCCCCATGATAGCCAGCGGAGTCCTTGTTTCATGGCTGGGCTACCACCAGTTCTTCCTCGTAAACACCCTCACAGCCCCCATTTGCTGGTTGCTAATTTGGATACTGCAAAAAGTATTCCGTTCGTGAATAACAAAAACATCAAAACATAATATACTTATGAAAAGAAGAGATTTTATCCGCACTGCTGCTATTGCCGTTCCTGCTATTGCTACTGCCAACATTGCAGCAGCACCTAAACCTAAAGTAACAGAAACACAGAAGCCAAAAGAGGAGGAAGCACCTTCCATGCTATTCCGTAACGGCAAGTTTAAACTATTACAACTTACTGATACTCACTTTATTGGAGGTGACAATCGGTCACAGAGAGCACTTGACAATGTGGCCGAGGTGCTGGATGCTGAGAAACCGGATTTGGTGATACATACGGGCGATATTATCTTTGCCAAGCCTGCCAAGGAGAACTTTACACAGATTCTGTCGCTTATCAGAGAACGACACATTCCCTTTGCTGTTGCCTTAGGAAATCATGATGAGGAGTTCGGGCTTTCACGTGCAGAGGCTTTGGAACATATACGCCAGATGCCTGGCTGCCTGAACACGCCAGTAAAACCTATGCATGGTGCTTCGAATGATGTGATTACCCTTAACGGTGCTGATGGCAAGAAGCAATGGGCATTTTATCTGTTTGACACAGGCAGCAGGGCAAAGGAATTCCCAGAACTGAAATCTTACGATTACATTCATGCCGACCAATTGGATTGGTACCGCCAGATAAGCCGAAAACTGAAAGAGGAGAACCAAGGCACTCCCCTGCCCTCTCTGGCTTTCATGCACATCCCTATTACGGAATATCTGGATGGCCTTTCCGACTCACGCCGCCAAATACGTGGCAACTTAGGAGAGAATCCTTGCTCACCCACCATCAACAGCGGAGCCTTTGTGGCTATGCGTGAACAGGGTGATATAAAAGCCGTGGTTTGCGGACACGACCATAATGACGACTATGTGATGAAGTGGCGAGGCCTGTACATGATATACGGCAGGTACAGCGGTGGAGACACCGTTTACAACGACCTCAAACCCAACGGAGCACGCATCTTTGAGTTTACAGAAGGAAGTTCCTCCTTCAAGACATGGATACGACTTAAAGGAGGCCGCATAGAGCAAACGCTTACCTTACCTGATGAGTTTTAAGATTTCGCAGGATTAAGATAGTCAGCAGGCATCTGGGTTTCTACACCTTCACGAATGCCATACATATGAGGTGACATAATCTCGACACCGGCCTCGAAGAATCGCTTCAGGAGATTCTGGTGCAGTTCGGAATAAATGCGAGGCAAAATCGCAGAATGGTCTGTGTATGCATTTATTTCGTACTCCACGTAGAAGTCGTCAAGCGCTGTTATCAGCATGAAGGGCTTGGGATTCTTCTTAATGTCGCTGGTATCCATTGCAGCCCCCTCCATGATTTCCTTGATTAGTTGCCAGGGAACATCATAGCCAATGGTTACCTTAGTATGGACAATGATACTAAATTCCTTGGCTGCCTCTGTGTAGTTAGACGTCTGCGCACTGAGCATGTTAGAGTTCTGGATGGTGATAATCTCGTTCTTACGGGTTCGGATGCGAGTAACCAGAATGTTCTTCTCGATTACCTCTCCCACAATATCACCCACCTTAATATAATCACCTATACGGAAGGGACGCATATAGGTCATTACCAAACCTGCCATTACATTTCCGATGATAGAGGTGGAACCTAACGACACAATAACACCCATAAAGACAGAAACGCCCTGGAATACTGCCGAATTGGAACTTGGCAACAAGGGCCAAATCATTACCAGCATAAGTGCATAGCACAGTACTCGTAGAATGTAGAATGTGGGTGTTGCCCAGTCGGGATAGAAGCCGTTAATTTCGAGTCGGCCAGAAGCAATTTCCGTAGAAAGGTACTTTAGTAACTTCACCAGATAGCGGAAGCAGAGGCAGATAACAATAATCTTAAACAAGTTAGGCAGAAAACCTACCAAAGAGCTAAGAATATCTTTTACGGGCTCCCAGATATAACCAAGGATGGTAAATGTAAAGGTCTTTGTCTCAGGGAAGATGGAGAACAGTACCGGAACGGTGATGAAAAGCTGAACAAGAATACACAGAATGCGCAACACCTTATAAAAGAACATGAAAACTACAGTCTGACGGTGAGTGTTCAGTAGTTCATAGTCCTTCATACTTATAGGCTTTAACCAATCCGTTACCCTTTGCTTCACCCTGGGTCGCCATCTTTCGAAAAGCCAGATTGTCAACTTGATGAGCAACAACTGTACGACTATCAGCAGGACGGCCATAACGGCTCCCCACATTTTCTTCTGCAATCCATAAGTCTCATGAAGCTCATCAATCTTCTCTCGGATAACACCCATGTGTTCCCGAGCAAGCTGTGCACGTGATTTCCCTTGCCAAAGAGCATCTGTATCTGTAACAGTCATGACAACAATGTTGCCAGCCATAATATCCGATGTATATTCGCTATCGAACACATACAGGGTATCCGTTTTAAAAACCAGTTTCCGGCCCAACGATTGTATAATCTCAGCCGCAGCCTTCACCCTTGCCTCGGGCAACATACCACCTGAACGGGCATAGAGGATAAGCAAGGTATCATCTTCAACTATAAGTGGCGAGCCTGGAGTTACTTTCCGAAGCGAATCTATACGCTGCTGGCGTTGTACCTTTGCTAAAGAGTCCATACGGGCATTCTGACCCGAAATCTCCAGTTGCTCCTGCAGAAGGATACGCTGCAACTGTAATTCCTGTACTTGAGCCATAAGCACCTGAACCATAGAATCCGAGCCTGCAGTCAAGGAATCAGACGGATTATTATTCTGCTCTTGTGCAGTAAGAGGTACAAGCAATCCTCCTACGAAGAATAAAAGGATAGTAAAAAATTTCTTCATAAATGGTATCATTCTGTTCTAACAAAAGCCAAAGATAGTGATAATTTCTGAAACTTGGCCACAAAATACGAAAAAAAAGCGTAACTCCGACTGAGAGTCACGCTTTTCTTTATGCTGAAGTGCAATTATTATGCCTCTTCTTCTTCGAAATCATCCTCCTCATCAACAGGAGCCTCAACTACAGGAGCTTCAACTACAGGAGCCTCAGCAGGTGTCTCAGCAACGGGTTCACCCTCGGCAATTACCTTAAAGGGAACCTGAGCAGAAACCTCCTTGTGGAGCTTAATGGTAGCAACATAGTCGCCAACGCTCTTTACATCCTTTACAACGATAATCTTGCGATCAACGTCGAATCCAAGCTTCTGCAACTCGTCAGCAATCTGCAAGCTGTTTACACTACCGTAGATAACACCAGAGGTGCTAACCTTAGTAGCGATAACCAGAGATACTGCGTTCAGCTTCTCAGCCTTAGCCTCAGCCTCAGCCTTAATCTTAGCCAACTTAACAGCCTTCTGCTTCAGCGTTTCAGCCAACTGCTTCTTAGCACTCTCACTGGCAATTACGCCTTTTCCGTAAGGAATGAGATAGTTACGACCGTAACCAGACTTTACGTTTACAATGTCATTCTTGTAACCCAAGCCAATAACGTCTTCTTTCAGTATAATTTCCATATCTATTCCTCCTTTTTTTACTTCATCAAGTCAGTTACGAAAGGCAGCAAAGCCAAATGGCGAGCACGCTTAACGGCCTGAGCCACACGACGCTGATACTTCAGAGAAGTACCGGTGATACGACGGGGAAGAATCTTACCCTGCTCGTTCAGGAACTTCTTCAGGAATTCAGGATCCTTATAGTCAATGTACTTAATACCGCTTTTCTTGAAACGGCAATACTTCTTCTTTTTGACATCAATTGCGGGAGCGGTCAAATAACGGATTTCTGATTGCTGTGTCATAGATTAAGCCTCCTTACTTGATTTGTTGTTTCTTCTCTTCTCAGCATACTCTGCTGCGTACTTCTCCATCTTTACTGTAAGGTAGCGAAGTACTCTCTCATCACGACGGTAAGCAACCTCCAACTTCTTAATGGTCTCAGGTGCTGCCTTGAACTCTACTAGTTCATAGAAACCCGTACTCTTCTTCTCGATGGGGTAAGCCAGTTTCTTCAAGCCCCAGTTCTCCTCGCTGATAATTTCTGCACCAGCTTTTACAAGAACGTCTTTGAACTTGTTTACCGCTTCCTTCATCTGATCATCAGACAAAACGGGAGTTAAAATGAAAACGGTTTCGTATTGATTCATAATACGTTAAATAAGTTAATTAATACTATTTTGCAAAAATGCGGTGCAAAGGTACTGCTTTTTAGCGAAACTGCCAAAGATTTGCATCATTTTTGCAATTTTTCTCCAAAAACATTTCGTCACTTCAAGAAAAATCACTTACTTTGTATTTGGAAAAAGTATAAACGTATAAAATAAAGACAATAATCTTATGAAGAAACAGAATTTAGGTATTATCCTGATTGTTTTAGGCGCAGTGCTGCTTATTATAAGCTATTTCGGTGCCAAATTTAACCTTGGTTTTTTTGCAGATTTGGTTGACTACAACTGGTATCAGATGATTTCACTTCTTCTGATTATCGCAGGTATTGTTGCCCACATTGTTATTGCCAAGCGTTCCTGACATTAACCACCCTTTTTTCCTACGCCTAATGAAATCATTCCGAAGAAGCATCGGGACAGTTTTATTGTTGTGCATTAGTTCCATCGCTTATGCACAGTATGACAATTATGATACCGTAGACGATTGGACATTGGAAGATGTAGAAGAAGAAACTCCCAAGCCTCAGCACAAGGAGTACAAAAACTTTTTCTACTTTCAGTATTCGCCCAGCAGATACCTTACAGACGATGAGACAATGAAGTTTAACGAGTATTCTCTTGGATATGCCCGTTCTATTCAAGTGATGGAAGACCTGCCCTATTTTGTAGAAGTGGGAGCGAATATCAAATATTCACATGCCAACGAGAGGGGGGTGAATTACGATTTGCTCACATTCAGGCTTCCTATAAATGCAGTTTACAAGTTATACCTTTCCAAAACTAAGGATATTGCCTTGGCTCCGTATGCAGGTGTTTATATTCGTGCCATAGCCGCAGGAAAAAGAAGCGATTGGAAAAGTTTTCAGATTGGATGGCAAACAGGACTCAGGTTCTATTATAATAAGGTATTTCTGGGAATCTCTTATGGCCGTGATTTCCCTGGAGAAACAAAATACCCCCATGTGCGTGAAAGTAGCGTTCACATAGGCTATTGTTTCTAAGTTAAGAAGAAGAAATAAAAAAGTACGGGACCTCCGAAATGGAAGTCCCGCACTTTTTTTGGTTTAATCTGCCAAGAGGTTGGGAACAATCAAACGGTAACCCTTACCATGAACATTATTAATCTCTATTGAAGGATCATCCTTAAGATGTTTGCGCAACTTGGTTATATAGACATCCATGCTACGTGCATTAAAATAATTATCATCAATCCAGATAGTCTTAAGGGCCAGTTCACGCTCCAATACGTCATTGGAATGTGCGCAAAGCATGGTAAGCAGCTCGCATTCCTTGGTAGTAAGCTTGGTCTGCTTGTCACCAAGAGAGAGAATCTGACGCTGGGTGTCAAACAGGAACTTACCTAACTGATACTGAGTGACATTACGTGTTGACTTCACTTTCACACGACGCAAGATAGCCTCCATACGATATACCAGCTCATCCATAGAGAAAGGCTTGGTCAGGTAATCGTCTGCTCCTAACTTAAAGCCTTCCAGAATATCATCCTTAAGATTCTTGGCAGTAAGGAAAATGATGGGAACCTCAGCATTCACCATTCGAATCTCGCGTGCCAATGTAAAACCGTCCATCTTTGGCATCATTACATCCAACAGACACATATCGAATTTTGCTCTCATGAAAGCCTTATAGCCAGCCTCTCCATCAAGATATAACTCGGCATCATAACCTTTTGCCTGCAAATACTCACGAACCAACATGCCCAGACTCTCTTCGTCCTCGCATAACAGAATGTGCAATTTGTTCTCCATAACTTAATCTTTTACTATTGGTAATGTTATTATAAATTTTGTTCCTTGTCCTATCTCACTGGCAGCCTTAATGGTACCATGATGCATATCTACCATTTTCTTCACATAGGTAAGACCTAAGCCAAACCCTTTGACATTATGCTTGTTACCAGTGTGTACACGGTAGAACTTCTCGAAAATACGTTTCAAATCATCCTTCTGAATACCAATGCCATTATCCTTGATACTTATGCAGAGATAATCCTCACCCTGATTCCATGTAACTACCTCTAAGTGAAGAGGTTCATCCTCACGACGGTACTTAACGGCATTGTCGAGAAGGTTGAAGATGATATTTGTAAAATGCATCTCATCAACATTCACAAAGGGGTTATATGCCTCTAACCTGGTATCTAAAGTGCCACCGTTCTGACTTACCTTGAGCGAGAACGTCTGAATTACATTATCTATCAACTCATTGGCATCCAGTTCCTGAAGCTTAAGCGCAATATTATTATGGTCAAAGAGGCTCATCTGCAATACCTTCTCCACTTGGAAGCGAAGACGGCGCGTCTCATTGTTGATGACATCTCCTAAACGCTCATAGGTACCGGCATCCTTATTGACACTCTTGTCTGTAAGCATCTGTGCTGCAATGGAGATGGTAGAGATAGGCGTTTTAAATTCATGCGTCATATTATGAATAAAGTCGTTCTTCATTTCACTAATCTTCCTCTGTCGTACTATAAGGTATACCGTTACCAGGAAAGTAACAAACAGGATGAAAGTGAAAATCATAGCAGGCAGCACATAGTTGGCCACACCACGAATGTACTTTTGGCGATCAGGAAAATGAACGCATACAATTCCCTTCTGTTCTGTGGGGTCGCTACGGAAAAGCAACTGCTGATAAACGTGCCCAGTTCCGTCCTCTGTGTAGTCCTCGCACCTGTACACTTCTCTACCATCAGCAGTATAAACTATGTAATGAAAGTTAAGATTGATACCATTACTCAGCAAGGCTCCACGCAAGAAGTTGTCAAGTTCTGCCTGAATAATTCTATCCTGGAAACGGAGCGTGCTGGCCGAACGCATAACGCCAAAGATAACCTCTTCAAGCACACCACGCTCGTACATATAGGCTTCCTGCACTTGTTTGCTAAACTGGTTCAGGGACTCACGGTTAGGACGTGGCATGGTTAAAGAATTAGGAAACCGATTAGGATGACGCCCTACCGTTTGCATGTTTTCATTCTTCTTCAATTCCGTTGAATCAAGAATTATAGATACAGAAGAAGAACGGTTAGGGTTCAAGAAGGTCTTCTCTTGTTTCTCTTGCTCACGACGGTTTATGACATTTTCCAGATAATGGTAGGTCTCAGACCGCTCCATGTCGCGAGAAGCCTGATCAATGCTACGCCTAACATTCTCGTCGAATTGCTCCTCACGCATCCTCACCATAGCTGTAGCATACATTCCCTGCAGGTATAGCAAGACGAGGAAGGAAATTCCAACCAGCAAGCAGATAATTAGACTATAAACCTTTTTCATACAGGCAAAGGTAAAGGCTTTTCTTAAAGAAAACAAAAAAAGCTGGCACAAAACGTACCAGCTTTTAATATATTTAACAATACTATATGATTATAGTTGTTAAAATGGTAATTACTTCTCTTCTGATAAGGTTGCCTGATAAGCAGCAATCAACTTAGACTGAACATCGCCAGGAACCAGTTCGTAAGAAGCGAACTTGGTGATGAAGCTGGCACGTCCACCAGTCAAGCTACTGAGTGCTGTACTATAGTTCGACATTTCCTTCTGAGGAGCCTTAGCTGTGAGTTTCTCATAACCATTCTCACTGGTCATACCCGTAATCATAGCACGGCGTCCCTGCAAGTCACTCATCACATCACCCATCTTATCGCTGGGAACAAATACTTCCACATCATTGATTGGCTCAAGAATCTTTGGACCAGCCTCCTTGAAGGCCAGAGCAAAGGCCTGACGTCCTGCCAACATAAATGAAAGTTCATTGCTATCTACTGGGTGCATCTTACCATCATATACAATTACGCGAACGTCACGGGCATAGCATCCTGTCAGAGGTCCCTGCTCCATACGCTGCATAACACCCTTAAGGATAGCGGGCATGAAACGTGCATCGATAGAACCACCAACGATACTGTTTATAAATACGAGCTTGCCGCCCCATTCCAAGTCGATGACCTCAGTGCCCTTGACATTGATGCGATATTCCTGACCACCGAATGTATAAACCTCAGGATCTGGCATACCTTCATAATAGGGCTCTACAATGAGATGAACCTCACCAAACTGACCAGCACCACCAGACTGTTTCTTGTGACGGTAGTCGGCACGGGCAGCCTTGGTAATAGTCTCACGATAAGGAATCTTAGGCTCGTCGAAGACAATCTGGATCTTCTCGTTGTTCTCCATACGCCACTTGAGGGTACGCAGGTGGAATTCACCCTGACCATGTACAAGAATCTGACGCAACTCCTTACTCTGCTCAATTACCCATGTAGGATCTTCCTCGCGCATCTTCTGGAGGGCATTCATCATCTTCTCAGTCTCGCTCTCGTTGACAGCACGAATGGCACGACTATACTTAGAGTTAGGATACTTGATGAAGTTGAAACGGTTGTCGCAATCCTTACCATTCAGGGTATTGCCCGTCTTAACGTCCTTAAGCTTAACGGTACAACCTATATCACCGGCTACCAGTTCTTCCACCTTAATACGGTTGGCACCAGCACAAACAAAGAGCTGTGCCATACGCTCCTTACTGCCACGATCAGCATTAGTAAGGTCATCACCTTCCTTAACTGTACCGCTCATTACCTTGAAGTACTGAACCTCACCAATATGGGGCTCAACAGCAGTCTTGAAGAAGAACAGACTGGTAGGACCTGCAGGATCAGGAGTAATTTCTTCGCCACGAGTATTGAAGACCTTAGGCATTTCGTCTACGAAAGGAACCACATTACCCAGGAACTCCATCAAACGACGAACACCCATATCCTTAACAGCATCTACGCAGAATACAGGGAACATACCACGTGAAGCCAATCCCTTGCGGATACCTTCGCGCATTTCGTCCTCAGTAAGATCTTCGCTTTCAAAGAACTTCTCCATCAGGCTCTCATCATGCTCGGCAGCAGCTTCTATCAATGCCTTGTGCATCTCGGTAGCCTTATCCATCTGGTCAGCAGGAACTTCCTCGATAGTAGGAGCACCACCTTCAGGACCCCATGAGTACTTCTTCATAAGCAATACATCAATCAGCGCATTAAAGTCAGGACCTGTTGCAATAGGATACTGAACAGGAACTACCTTTGGGCCATAGATGGTTCTCAGTTGCTCCAGAAGATTATCATAATCGCAATTCTCATCATCCAACTGGTTCACCAGGAAGATAACGGGCTTGCCCAACTTCTCTGTATAGCGGAAATGGTTCTGGGTACCAACCTCTACACCTGCACCTCCCTTAATAAGGATAACAGTAGTATCTGTTACGTTCAATGCTGTAATAGCAGAACCGACAAAGTCATCACTACCAGGGCAATCAATAAAATTCAGCTTCTTGCCATTCCACTCTGTATGGAAAACAGTAGAGAATACGGAATAACCATACTCCTGCTCTACTGGGAAATAATCACTAACGGTATTCTTCTGGGTAATACGACCTCTTCTTTTGATAATGCCTGCCTCGTAAAGCAAGGCCTCAGTAAGGGTTGTCTTACCCGCACCATCATTGCCCATCAGGGCAATGTTTTTAATCTCATTTGTTTTGTAAACCTTCATATTTTTTGTTATTTATGCTATTAGTTTTAATTTTCAGGGGTTAAAATTAGCAATAATATTTGAACTGACAATAGAAAATTTATATGTTAAACAACATGTTTTTCAATACAGGGCAAACAGGAAAAGAAGAAATGGAGAAAGAAGCTAACACATCAGGTCGCTGATAACGCTGTTGGAAATAAAAATTCCTTTCCGCGAAAGACGCAGGGTATCGCCATCTCTTAACAGGTTTCCACAACGTAAATGCTGCTCTGCCATCTGCAGGCAATAGTCTTCTTGCTCAGGTGTAAGAGCTGGCAGACGAAGTCCTGAAGCTGTACGCAAACGCGTCATAATCATTTCGTCATATTGTTCTTCGCGAGAAAGAACCTCCACCTGATGAGGGACATCTGCTGTTGCAGACACATATTCCTCTAACGAGGTATTGTTCGACCTACGGACATTCTTACCATCATAAGAATGTGCTCCAGGCCCCAAGCCCAGATAGGGGGAACCGTCCCAATAACTGCTGTTATGTCTGGCACGCATACCTGGTTTAGCAAAGTTGGAAATCTCATAATGCTCATATCCCCAGGCAGCAGCTTCATCCATCAGATATTCATACATCCTCCACGATAGTTCATCAGGAACCTCTGAAACTTTTCCCTCCTGAAGCATCTTATATAGGGGAGTACCATTCTCGTATGACAAGGCGTAGGCACTCAGATGGGGAACACCAAGTTTCAGCAATTGCTGAACATCACATGTCCAAGCCTCAAATGTCTGACCGGGCAGACCATATATCAAGTCAAGGCTGATGTTGTTATAACCTGCATCCCTGAATAGTTGCACAGCTTGCAAAGCCTGTTCAGAAGTATGCCTACGGTTTAGGAATCGCAGCATTTCGTCCTCGAAGGTCTGCACACCCATACTTATACGGTTTACAGGTGTCTGGTGCAAAGCATCTATCAAGCTGGGCGTTACATCATCGGGATTAACCTCGATGGTAACCTCCGCATCTTCGGTAAGCGTATAGTTGTCCTGTACAGCCTGAAACAACTCTATCAGTAAATCTGGGGGCAACTGGCTGGGGGTTCCGCCTCCTATATATAAAGAAGGTACGCGCGAGAAGTCTATTTCTGGACGCCTCAAGCGCATTTCACGCTTAAGGGCAGAGATATAAGAACGCTTCCACTCCAAACCACAGGTTGTAGAATAGAAGTCGCAATAAATGCAACGTTTCTGACAAAAAGGTACGTGAATGTATATGCCGCCTACCTTAGTCACGGCATTCCTGATAAAGGATTTCGTAGAAGCAGGGATAGACATTGGAAGCAGCATTGCTCTGTCCGGCCGTATGGGGCACTATCAGTCTGACTTTGGCTATTTCACCTTCAGCTGTTGTTTGCCTTCCCACACGGATATAGGGAAGAGGAGCCAACCAGCCTTCCAGAACCTTCTCTTCGCCGTAAGTCTGGTACATAGAACCAGCCATATCGCCAGTAACAAATCTGCCAGAGAATGTGCCGGACGTGTTGGTTACTGCCATAATATCAGGATTCGTATGCCAATAGCTAACGTCGTTACGTAACTGAAGGCTGTCACCCAATATATTGTATTCAATAAAACGGCAGGCTATCTGGCGCGTCTGCCCCTTGGCAACTTTCTCACCTACACCCCTCCTGACAATCTGCATATATATACCATTATTGGCAAAGAGCACATACTCGTTATTCTCAAGATTAGTGGTAGAATCCTGGTCTAAGAAAGTCTGCTCGGTGATTACATTAATAACGCCAACGTTGCAGATGGTATCACCCGATGGGCCAACAATTGTAACATCACGCTTTAAGAATGCATCTACCGCCTTACGTTCCTTGTCTTTCTGCTCGGCGTAAGTCTGATCATCAGAACAAGAGATAAAACCTGCAAAGGCTATCATCAAACTTAGGGCTGTATAAAGAAACTTTTTCATATACTATCTATTTTGTCTGCAAAGGTACGAATAAGTGAGCGGAATACAAAAAAAACACTTTATTTTTATTCCCGAACGAGAGTATTTTAGAGACGAAGGTCTCAAAGGTACGAATAAGTGAGCGGAATACAAAAAAAACACTTTATTTTTATTCCCGAACGAGAGTATTTTAGAGACGAAAGTCTCAAAGGTACGAATAAGTGAGCGGAATACAAAATAAATCTCACTCACATAATCTATTTTAACAAATGGGCATAGGATTTTATGGCTTCACGAACTTTCTCAATAGCCTCCTCCATGCTGCAATAGAGTTTCCCGCCACTGGCATTCTTATGCCCTCCTCCATTAAAGAACTGAGCCGACATATCGTTACAGGGGAAATCATCAACGCTGCGCAGACTAACCTTTACCACACCGTCATGTTCTGTATCTTCGCTGAGGAAGACGCTCAGTCTCATGCCGGATATCTGCAAAGGCATATTAACTATGCCCTCCGTATCACCATTCTTAATACCGAGCATCTTGCGTTCTTGGTTGGTAAGCGTGATAATACTGGCATGCAGTTCAGGAAGGTTCTCCATCTTAACATATAGCAGATAGCCCGTAAGTCGCATCCGCGCTATGGAATACGTCCAGAAAACATTCCTGTATATCTTGTCCTTGTCGATGCCACGATTCAGCAGATGTGAGATGCATTCAAACACCACAGCCCTGTTCGAGTTAAAGGTGAAAGCACCCGTATCGCACATCATGGCAGCATATATACAGGTAGCCTCATCACGTGTAATCTGCTCCAGTTCCCCCAACTGATACAGCAAGTGACAAATCACCTCAGCAGAAGCACACATATCCGGACGGGATATTACCAACTGGCAGAAATCCGTAGGATTAAGATGATGGTCTATCATAATCTTGGGTGCTGGATTCGCCATCACGCAGGCTTCCAACTCCTGCATTCTGGCAGAATCATTCAGGTCTGTAATAATGAACAAATCTGCTTCGGCCACAATGGGTTCAACCGTTTCTTCATGTTTTAGGTAAACCTTTATATCCTTAGCTCCAGGCATCCACTGCAGGAAATCAGGAAAGATGTTAGGAACCACCACCGTAACTTGCTTACCCTTACGAGTCAGCCAGTGCTTTAATGCTAAGGTAGAGCCTACAGCGTCACCATCAGGTGACACATGGGCACAAATCACCACTTTCCTGGCATTATCTATCAAACCAGAAATCCTACTCTGTTCTTCTTCTGTCAGTATCTTCTCCATAATGGGTTACAAAGTTACGATTAAGTGAGAGAAAAGCAAAATAAATAAAGATTTATTTTCTTATCCGAACGAAAGTACCTTTTCGTCGTTAGAGATATGGCATTTTACTTTTTAAACGGGTCGCCTTGTGGGTCTTTACTAACCACCCAACGGAAAGCATTCACAAATAGGAGGTTCTGGGTAGCATCAATAAAGCTCTCGTCGCCATGTCCCATGTTTAGGTATACCATTCTGTATTTCTTGTTAGTCCATACGATAGGAAAATCGCCAAACTTCACAACATCTTTCAGTCCGAAAGGATACATCTTCTGTGAGATGCTTACCAGTACTTCCACGTCTTTGTTCTTACGTGGTGATGGATTCCACTGATAAAACTCGCTTGCCGGTACAACGAACTCCTTCGGTAGTGAAATGGTAACCGGATGCTCATTGGTATCACATACCACCATTGCCGGTTGTGGCGGCCAGTTATTACAATAAAAAGTCCCGCATCCCAGAAACTTGTTAAGCCATGGCCAATTGGTGTTACGGTCATTATATGCCGAAGCATGGAAACCTAACCATCCCCCCCCATTCTCCATGTATTTCTCAAAGGCTTCCCGCTCTGCCTTCCCACCAGGTGCGGCATTCAGACTGACAATGACGCTATAGTCCTTCAGTTTCTCATAAGGGTAGTCGGCAAGCGATGTGGTAACGTCCATGAGCCAGCCCTCACCGTATGTGAGTTTTTGGAAGAACTTTATGGCCTGCCCATCGAACTGAACATGTGCCTCTTCTGCACCTGGCTGCCATAAGAACAACGCCTTGAAGCGGGGTTCTCTGGCATAGTTGGCAGGATATTCTCCTTCATTCTGAGCAACAACGGTGGTGCAAAAAACAACCGTCATCAATAAAAGCATAATTTTTCTCATAACTATATTAGGATTGGTTAATTCTCCTCCAAAGTCCATTTCAGCGAGTTTTCCAACAACTTTACAAACTGAGGATTATCGAAAAGCAACTTGCTGTGTCCAAATTGGAAATATACATTTCGGGCACCTTTTGTCGGATTTGTCCAGACCACGGGATGGTCCCCCATCTTAATGTTGGTCTTTATGGTGTAGCTTGCTTCATCTACATGTGCCAAAACATGCACATTCTGTCGTGGATTCCGGTTATAGGTGTACCATTCATCATCTTCGATGACAAATGTCCCAGCTACATCTTTCATTACAGGATGCTGCCTATCTTCCACCTGAACTGTTCCGTCACACTTATCCGCGATGTAGTTGTCATACCTTACTCCTCCCATGAAATCAGAGAACCATTGCCACAAGCCATAGCCATCGAACTCACCAAGCAATGATGCATGATGAAAGCCTATGTAGTTTCCTATCCCCTTGTCAATATAACTTTGGAAGTCTTGCTGGGCCTCCTTGCTCCATGCATAGGGCGGATGATTCAACTGGAGTATCAGATGATAGTTGTTCAGCTCATCTTTTTTGATATTCTCTGCCGAATTCAAGACCGTCAGTTCCATATTGAAACGCGCCTTCTGATTCTCAAGCCATTGTAGTCCTGCTGCCGTGAAAGGCTCATGAAGTCCTCCTCTCTCCGCAAGCACAAGAACCTTACGTGCCGGCATAGTGGCTTTTTTGTTTTTCATCAGCGACAGGCAGAGAGTCTGCCGTTCATCTCCCTGACTGTTGTCGCTGGCATAATCCCAGTACATTCCGCCTCGCAGGTCATTATCCAGGATATACTGGCATTTAGCCATCAGCGACCGTATATTCTCATAGCCTCTTACCAGCTCGCCACGCTCATTGGTGATATACGGAACCTGTCCCGTTTCATCCCATCGTTTGCTGTATCCCTTGGGCAGTATTCCTGTTTTGTCATACTCCTTAAGTCCATCGTCTTTACGGTCGCCTCTGCCATAGAAAGGCACGCCCATAACCAGTTTCTCCTTGGGTACACCCGCTTGCAAATGGCTCTCAACAGACTGTGAGGCCGTACCATAGCCCGAGATGGCTGATGGGTAGAGAGCCGCATGGTGCTTGGGAGGGTTACCCATATCGTATGCCATTACATTCACAAAGTCCATGTACTGTATACACGAGCGGAAGTCTATGTATTTAGCATTGTGTACCGTAGCAGCGGTTATCAGTTTCCCTTTCCCCAGCGTGCGCCGAAGGTCACGCATCAGCAGCGTGAAGTTGCCTGTATCATCCGGAGAGGAAGATATTCCTGCTGACGACTGAGTGGGATATTCCCAGTCAATATCAATACCGTCAAGCTCGAACTCCCTGACAACTCTTTGGCAATCCCTCACGAAAGCCTGGCGGTTTTTGTCAGAGGCAGCCATCTCGCTGAACCTACCGCTTCCCCACCCTCCTATACTAAGCATAACTTTGAGTGACGGATTCTTACTTTTTAACCCAACTATCATGCGCAGTCGGTCAGGGTTGTCTATTCTCACACCATCGAAGGACTCATTAACATGTCCGAAAGCATAGTTGATATGCGTCATCACATTAGGGTCAGGCACCTCGTTAGTCCATGAAGTCACGTATGCCACCACTATCATATTATCCGGAGCCTTAGTCTTCCCAAGGGCTATAGTTGACAGGCTCATGGCAAGCAATAGCAGAAAATACTTTCCAAAATTTTTCATTGTGTTAATATGTTATACAATACAAGCAGAATTTAAATCTCTTATTCCCCATTCAATACATTCCGCTTGCAAAGATACAAAAAAATCTTTTATTTTGTATTGTTCTCACTTAAGACTCGACAAACAAAGTTTCACGAATAAATATTTGCAAGAGTTTCTTGCTTGCAAGACATTATTTATATAAATTTGTGGCGAATTGTGAATAGTTAAGGAAAACAAACAAGGTTATGGATTATAGGGTAATGAAACAATTTTATATTCTATTATTTACACTATGTGTTACGTTCGCAACCAAGGCACAAAGGGCTGAGGTACAACTGAGCAATCAGGAATCATTCTCGATGATTGTCTTTGGCGATGCACAAAGTTATACGCGGTTCGACCAGAACCAACCCATCCTGGAACTCTGCACAGCATGGATGGCGGGCAATGCCGAGAAACTGAATTTACAAGCCGTGCTCTTTACGGGCGATGTGGTTCAGACGAACGACAATCTGGTAGTGAAAGGCAAAAAGAACCACAACCAGACCAGCCGCCAGCAGTGGCAGTGGGCCAGTCATTGTCTGGAACGGTTGGATAATCGTGTACCATACATTATTGCTGGTGGCAACCACGAATATGGTTACATGCGCGGCGATGAGGACTTTACACATTACCCCGAATATTACACCCCTGAACGCAATAGCAAAACAGCCGAACACTTGGTGGCAACTCTACCCAACCGTTTGGGACAGGCATCGCTGGAGAATGCAGCATGGGAGTTCGAAACGCAACATTGGGGCAAGCTACTGATAATAGGTACCGAATGGGCACCCAGAGATACGGTCCTCTGTTGGGCTCGTGAACTTTGCGAAAGCAACCGCTACAAGGACCATACGGTTATCTTCCTGACTCACAACCTGCTCAAGGAGAGTAAAGGTGGTGGAACGCCCAAATACACCAATAGCAATTACAAGGTTTCAGACCCTAACTGGGGGCAACAGATCTGGGATAAACTGCTCTATCCCTGCAAGAACATCCGTCTGGCCATTTGCGGCCACACAGGACACCCAGCCTCCGATGACGGAAAGGAGCCTGGCAGCGATTACGACTTCTTGAGCAATATGGCTTACCGATGTGATAAGAATGCTTCAGGCCTGAGTGTCCACCAGATGATGTTCAACGTGCAGTACCTCTCTGGCGGTGCTGGTGGAAGCGGTGGCGATGGATGGCTACGCCTGTTGGAATTCCTGCCTGACGGCAAAACCATAAAGGCCAGCACCTACAGCGTGCTCCTTGGCTGCTCGCCTGTCACCAAACACTTAGCCAACCGAACAGACCCCTGCTGCCAGTTTGAACTGGTAATAGAGAAATGAAGCCGTTGCACACCAAACAAAGGCATGGTGCAGTTAGCTGCCACTTAGGAGAATTCCTGTCTGCTTCAAACGATTTAGTCTGGATGTGATGATTTGATTATAGAGGTCTTTCAGGGTGTTGATGGTCTCGATGTTCGATGTGAAGATTTTCTCCAGCGTCAGCGGATAATCCATGCGTGGCACAAGCTGAGCCAAATCAATTCTACTCTGGTTGAACGTCTCGGGATTGTCCAGAATCTCCAGCTGTTTGTCGAAGAAGCAGTTCAGGCACTTTCAGTTTCATCTTTTTTCATGTTTTTGGGGTTTATCGTGGGACAAAGATAAGCATTTTTCACATTTTTATATTTTTTTCAGACAAAAATCTGCCATTTTAACTCCCCTGAATGCTTGTTGTTTACTCTTAACACTCCATTATGATTGTTTAACGATACAGGCTGTGAGGGATGCCGGAATATTCCTACTTTTGCTGCCGGATTTACGAAAACGGACATACACAATGAAACAATTTACCCTTTGCCTCTTGCTGCTGTGGCCCCTATGGGCGCTGGCGCAAGAAGAGGACAGCACCTTTCAGATAGCTCGCGTACGTACGCTGCAGGAGGTGCTGATAAAGGCCGAAGAGCCTGCGTGGATAAGACAGAAACTGAAACTTTTTATCCGGAAACGCGATGAAAACTACCAGCGGGAGCCATGCTTCAGCGCGTACGATTTCTTCTTCCAAGATACAGGCTCCGACCTCCAGCGCGGCTCCATTCGCACCGTTACGGACTCTCTGACAGCCTACAGGTTCCAGAGCCAAGGCTTGCTGCTCTCGCCTTCGGTAGCGCAGATAAAGCAGGACAGCGTCTTTCAGATAGCACCCGAGCACAACACCGTCTTTGGCACCGATACGGCCTGCGTCAGTCATCCCGACAGCGCTTATGTGCGTTGGTCTTACCTCAGCGAGATGCTTTACGAGAATCTTATCCGCTCGCTCGACAAGCATTTCCTCAGCCAGCATCGCTTTGCCGTAAACTGGGATTTCGAACATCCGAATCCCAATGTCGTGCAGCTCGTCTTCTGGTCAACTAAGTATCAGTTGGATCGTGGCTATCTGAACCTCGATACAGCCCGTTGCATGGTCTTGGAAGCTGAGCGTCACAGCGGTTTGGATTGCATAAGGCACGAGTTCTGCAACAGCTTTGCCCTCTGGGTGTTAGGCAGGTTTGTAAAGCTTCAGCTAAAA
>JAFSRW010000029.1 GCA_017445925.1 Bacteroidaceae bacterium
GGCTATAAAACCTTTCATTTAACTTTTAAGTTCGATGCTCGGAGGGTGTTTTTAGCCACAATGTGCAGCTTTTTTAGTGGAGCGAAGCGTAACGGTGTTTTTCCTCGGAAGTTGTCTTACGTTGCGTAGCAATGTGTGGGGATGTCATGACTTGTGCGGGAACTTGTTCACAGGCACAAAGCCATGAGCCACCACAGAAGCTCGAAGAGCTAAGACAGCTGAAGAGGGGTTTTCCTGGTTTTCTTTTATCAACAAAAGTGAAGAAGAACCACTAATTTTCAATTTTCAATTTTCAATTTGAAAAACGGTTAATGTTATCGTTAACGTTATCGTACCGAAGGTTTCTCTAACCTCTAACCAATAACCTCTAACCTAAAAGGTTTCTCTAACCTCTAACCCATAACCTCTAACCTTTCAATTGTCAATTATCAATTATCAATTGAAAAATAGTTAAGGTTATCGTTATCGTTAACGTTAAAAAAAATCCCCCTTGCGGAGAGCAAGAGGGATTTTTTTTATAGAACCGTGTTTACTTAACAGCAGTTTTGAACTTCGTTCGAGCTTGCTTCCGTTCGGAAGATCTTGAACAAGTTCAAATCTTCGCTCACTTATTCGCAACCTTTTTACCGTCGATAATGTAAACACCCTTCTGAGCCTTGTTTACACGAACACCAGTGATGCTGTAAACCTCAGCGTCCTTAGCGGTAGCAATACCGTTGATAGCTGTAGGATCTTCACCCTTTGCAAGAGCCTCGCGTAAGAGTGAGATAAGGTCAGCACCCTCGATGTAGTAAACAAGGTTGTCCTTGTAAGCATCGCCGTCAATCTTGATGGTACCACCGTAGATGATAATTACGTATTCAGCCTCAGGCTTAACGTCACCAACGTTTGCACGTGGGAGATCACCCTCGAAGTTGGGCTGGTCGGTATGACCGCTGAAGCAGCTGAAGTTAACAACAATTTCATTGTCAGCTCTCATAGAGAAGCCATTATTCTTAGCAACAGCGCCAAAGAGGTGCTGGCCACCAGCGATGCCGTTAAACTCAAAGTCTTCACGCTCCATGATAAGAGCTACACCTGTAGAAGTAAGACCTGAAATAGGCTTGTTGAATGTAACGTAGCTGACAAGGTCGCCAGTACCGTCCTCAACATTAATGAATTCTACGTCAGCAATCTCCATGGGGTTGTAGTAAACACCAGTCTTCTCGTCGAGGAGAACTCTCATATTGCTTGCGAAGCTTGGATAAGGATCGCCTGCGCTCAGGTTCTGACCCAAGAAGTACTCTGAACCAAGCATGCTTGCACGTTCGTTGAACTCGAAGCAGAGCTTACCGCTTACTACGTCGTCCTGACTGATAAGGTTGGTTCTGTTGGCACCGGTCTTGTTGTTCTGTGTACCTACACCTTCAATTTCGTAACAGTCAACACAGGCTGCGCTACCGCGAGTGAAGGAGTCTTCGTCGCCGTACTTGCCTTCCAGTGAAGCAATGCTCCAGCAGTTCTTAACAACAGAGTTGCCATTTGACCATGAGCAGATAACAGCAGACTCTCTGGCACCCTTAACAGCACCTGTTACATAGCAGTTGGTGATGAAGATGTCAGCAGAGCCGCCCATATCAACACCAAGGATACCTGATGCATTCTGAGCAGCACCAGTTACAGTACCCTCGTTACCTACATTGGTAATGTATACCTTACCACCACCATTGGTACCACCAATAGCACCACAGAATGCATTACCGTTGATAGCACAAGTCTTATCCAGAACAAAGTTCTTGATATCAGCACCACCACCGATGGTACCAAACAGACCTGTGTAGTCACCACCGTTTACAACCAGATTGCTGATTACGTTGTTCTGTCCATCGAACTCACCAACGAAGATCTTACCTGTGTTACCGATAGGTGCGAAGTCAACACCAGTCATGTCAACGTTTTCGTACATACGAGCCTTAGCATCTGTCTGACCCTCGTTAACATTTCTTGAGAATGCAACCAAAGTCTTGGCGTTGATAATCATCTGGTAGCCATCAGGATCGGTTGCGATAGCACCGCAGACCTTACAGATACCATCCTCAAACTCGTGAGCGGGGATTTCAGGAACAAATTCCTCATTTGTATAAGAAACATCACCCTGAGGCTGTCCGTCGCAACGGTAAGATGCAGCCTTAGCATAAATCAAACCACCATCCTTAGCGATAGGCATGGGCTGAGGATCTGTACCAATAACCTGCCAGAAGCGCTCTACACCATTCAGACTGCCATTCAGCCAGAATGCGAGTTCACCGTTAGCTACACTTTCGGGATTCTCAATCTTGGTGTACTTGTCATGGTCGCTAACAGCATTACCTGTGATAGGATTCAGGACATAAACATTCTTAGCAACGATGTTGCCTGGGTTACGGGCGATATTCTGAGAGTTCTCTGTATCGTCATCGAATGTCTGATCACCGGCACCAATGAACTTACCGAGGATAGCACAGTTGGTAACATAAGTTGTTGCATGTGTCCAACCGGCAACACCACCAACGCGTGCACAGTGTGCACCACCTTCCTGACCAGGAAGAGTAAAGGTACCTGCATAGATACAGTTGTCAATGTTCTTACCGGTACGGATCATACCGAACAGACCACCAGAGGTGTTGTCACCAACCTTGGTTGAAGTAATGTTGATATCAGAGTATACGTTGCGAACGGCAGCCTGACGACCTTCACCGGAGATTGAACCGGCATACTGACCGTTGGTACCGATTGAACCGTGCATGATTACATTCTCAAATACACCAGTGTGCTGAGGAATGAAACTTGCATAGTTGCCCAGATCACTCATCTCGATAGTGAGGACATGGCCGTCACCATTAAAGTTACCGTCTACCCAGTTACTTGTATTAAAGATGTATTGGCCGGGCTCAGAGATGCACTTGATATCGTTAGCCATCTTCATGTTCAGCTTGAAGCCGTCACCTATACGGTTCCAACCTTCAGCCAGGAAGATGTCGTCTGCAGTCTTAAGAAGAACGGCATTGTCTTGTGCGTCAAGTTCGAAACAACCGAAGTTGAAGCAACCGCAAGTAGAGCAGATGCCATACTTATCGAACTGGTGAGCTGTAGTTATAGCATTGCTTGGAGTGTTGCTATAGGTAAGTGCCTCAGCTGAGGTGCCCTTACAATCTGTAGCACCAGAAGCATAAACGGGCTTTCTGCCAGCAGCAAATGCAACGGGAACGGGGAATTCATCTTCACCGATGTTCTGTACCCAAGCTGTTGTGCGCTGGTCATTGTTCAACTGGAAGCAAATCTTACCGTCTGCCAAATCACCATAGGCAACAACTGTTGTAGCATTGTTGTCACCCCACTGCTGGGTTACATAGTTGTTATAGTTGGCACCTGCAGGACGGTTATTGTAAATATCCTGGTTGTAGGTACCGAGGTCAAATACGCGGATGTTTCCACCATTACGGGCAATGTTGTTACTACCACTGTTGTGGTCGAAATTGCTTTCGTGGTTGAGAACCAAAGTGTTTACAATGTTGAGAGCATCATTTGCCCAACCTACTACACCACCGCAGTTCTGGGTACTCTCACCATTAATGGCAACCTTAACCAGACAGTTCTCGATGACGGTACCACGATAACCGATACCTACCAGACCACCATGGGTGGCATCACCATTAACGCTACTATTGATGGTTACGTCAGCGTAACAGCCGATGATACGGCCGCTGTTCCAACCGGCAATACTACCTGCGAACTTATCGCTGGTGGTGATGGTACCCTGAACTTTCAGGTTCTGGATTACAGCATGAACACCTACATTGCGGAAGAGAGCTCCACCTTGCTCATTGAAGGTCATGTCATAGGTAATGGTGTGACCGGCTCCTTCAAAGATACCCTGATAGTCCTGGCCGTCACGACCGATTCTGTAATTCTCGGTACCCTTGTCGATATCAGCAACCAAGATAGCGTTTGCATAGGGGTTCTTGCCATTTACGATTTCAGCAAATTCCTGCAGATCGTCTTCTGAGCCAATCTCAATGAAACCTTCCTCATTGGCATACATACCGTCGATAATGTTCACCTCAACAATCTTCAGGGTAGAGCCTACATCAGCAGAAGGACCGCTCTGCCAGAGAGAGAGGAAGTGATTGTTGGCATAGTCGTTAATCCAGAAGCCGCCAGCACCCAGACCGAAGATGTCATTGTTGCCGTTGCTCTGCAATGCAAAATCCCAAACCTGAGGAGTGGTTGTCATAGTGGGGCAGTTGCCGTTACCGGGCTCTACGCTCAGGTACATACCGTCACCGGCAGCCTTATTCATAATCATGTAGCCTTCTTCAGGAGAACCAATCAGAGCCCACAGATAATTATCGTTGTTCTGTGCCTTCTCTGTCAGTTCATACTTCTCAGCACCTTCCTGATAGCACAGGTAACGGTCACCATTGCCGTTAGGTCTGTTCATCAGGCGGAACCATGTAGCAGATGCATAGTCCTTAGAAGCGGGAATAGCGGGCTTCAACTCAATGTCGAAGCTGGCATCGCCGTTCACAACACCCTTAGGAGCATCGCCATAATAACCGGGGATAATAATGGGAACTGCGGGGAAAGGCTCGCCACCCAAAGCTCTCATGCTCTGAGGTGTACCTACTTCCTGACCATCCTTGAAGAACTTATAAGTAATGGTACCTGCACCGTTGATCTTAGAAGCGATTTCTGCATCAACTTCCTCGAAAGCCAACTTAGAACCACCATCAGTAGCACTGGCATTGTTGATCCAGTAAGCCAGTGTGCTGTTGTTGTCGTTCAGATAACCGATACCGCTCTCAATATTCTTGAATACATAGATGTCACCGTTGTGCTCCAACATATAGGCAGGAGCTATGTCCTCTGGAACAGCTGACAGTGCATCGCCAACCTTGCCACCCAGAGCCAAGCCTGAGGTTAAAGCTGCATTGTAGATGCGGAATCCGTTAGCAGCATCACCCACAAAGGCAAAGTAGCTACCCATGTCGTTCTTGTCCTTGTTAGCTTGTGTACAAGAAACATTGGGGTTGTCATAGTGCAGATACTTGTTGTCACGCATAATGGTCTTGTACCAAACAGCGTTTGCAACGTCCTTACTTGCTGTGAAGGGGAAGTTCTCTGCGTAGTTTGCATTGATGGTCTGGTCTTTCATGCCACCTGTAGCAGAAGCGGTGCCAACGAAAGAAACATCATCAAAGGGAGCTTCGTAAGTAACACCCTGAACAGCAACAGACTTAACGCTCAGCAGAACGTCATCACCGTTCTTCAGGTTCCAGGTGATAACAGAGAGGCCTGCGGGAATCTCTTCATCGGGAACGGGTATAATGTCCCAGATAGAACCCTGGTCGCCGTTCATGCACCAGTTTCCTACTTGTGAACCGCTCCAGTCATTCCACCAAACATTTGTGTTGCCTTCTTCGCCTGGATAGGCACCGATACCCACATAGTCGGGGTTAACGGAGTTCTCGCACATGTACCAGGTTGAACCCTTGGCGTTCCAGCGGTTGAAACGTCCCATGGTCTTGGCCGTGGTAATGTTGTGAACCTTGACGGCCTGATATTTGCCGCCAACAAAATCACCGGCTGCTTCAAACCAGAACATACATGCCTGTGATTTCTCTGTACCGGAAATCTCTTGCATGAGCTCGTTTGTGTTGGTTAAAGCAACAAACTTGTCAACGCGTGTATTACGGATATAATACAGCACGGGCTTGTCGGGAGTACTGAGGGTGGGGAATGTAGCTGCCATAGCATAATCCATTCCGGCCATCAGCATCACCATCATTGAAAGCAGAAACTTTCTCATACGCTTTTAGTTTAAGTTAATAATAAATTAATAAAATTTTTATTTTGTTTTCTCTTGTTTTCGAGGTCTACGATGTACAAAGATAGGAATTTTCTTTCAAATACAATAATGTAGGGCAAAAAACTTGTGAAAAAGTGAAAAAAAAACTTATTTTTGACAAATTTTTATGTTTTTTAAAAGCAAAAATGGTGCTTTTTGGGTCAAAACATCACAGAATTGTGGTTGATGTGAATTTTATTCTCTATCTTTGTGTTGGATTTAACTTGAAAACGGATGAAATTCTATATAAAAAGTCTTCTTTTGCTGTTGTTCCCAATCGGTGTCTGGGCACAGGAATCTGCTGACACCACATTGGTGATCAACGAGGTGCAGGTGGCCAACCTTGACCAGTATCTGGATAATGCCAACTGCTATGGCGGTTGGGTGGAGTTCTACAACCCGTCTTCCGTAGAAATTCCGCTGAAGGGTCTGTACCTGTCGGATGGTGTCAACGAGTTGCGTTTCCTCAGTTCTCATGGCAATGTGCCTGCCAAGGGATTCAAGACCGTTTGGTTCGATCATTACTATACCACGGGCAATTATGGCAGCAGTGCCAGATTACAGGTACCTTATAAGTTGGAATATGAGGGCGGAACCATCAGTCTGCTGGCTTCCGACAAGACGCTCCTCTCTTCTGTTCAGTACCCACCGGCTGTGCCCCGTTGTTCCTGGGCGCGTATTAAGGATGGAGGAGAGGAGTGGGGCACTACGGGCAACCCTACGCCTGGTGCCACCAATGCTACCAGCCAGTTTGCAATGGAACGACTGGAGGCTCCCGCTGTGGATACGGACAGTAAGGTCTTTACCGACCAGTTCCAGATTCGGGTGACCATTCCGTCTGGTGCTACCTTGCATTATACTACCGACGGCAGTGCACCCACGGCCTCCAATGGTGAGGTCAGTTCCGACGGGCGCTTTACCATCAGTGCAACCACCATTTTACGTCTTTGCTTAACAAAAAAAGGTTATCTGCCCAGTCCTGTCGTGACACGTAGTTACATATTCCAGAATCACGACTACTATCTTCCCATTCTCTCGGTCTGCTCCGAGCCCAGGAACTTCTTTGATAACAAGGTGGGTATCTTTATCAGAGGTACCAACGGTATCAGCGGAAACGGGCAGAGTACAGCCTGCAACTGGAACATGGATTGGGAGCGTCCTGTAAATATGGAATACATGGTTCCTGAGACGGATAGTAACGGTAATACCCACTATTCTTCGGTGTTGAATCAGGAGGCAGATTTGGAGATTAGCGGCGGTTGGACACGAGCCTACGGAGGCGGTACCGTGGATGGAAAGACTTGGCAGGCAAGGAGCTCTTTCCGCCTGAAGACCAACAAGATATACGAGGGCGTGAATGTGATTGACTATCCGGTCTTTCCTTCGAAAATTCATAACAAATACCGTTGTTGGCAAGTCCGCAACGGAGGTAATGATACGCAGGCTCGTATCAAGGATGCTGCCATTCAGATGATTGTCATGAAGAGCGGGTTCTATGTGGACTGTCAGGACTACCAGCCTGCCCATGTGTTCCTGAACGGGGATTACTATGGGATGCTCAATATTCGCGAGAGTAACAACAAGCATTTTGCCTATAGTAACTATGGTATCGACTTCGACGATATGGACCAGTTCGACCTGAGCAATGCACAGTACAATCAGAAGATTGGCGATAACAAGGCTTGGCTGCAGTTGGTGAAGTTGGCACAGAACCTGGCTTCCACCAAGTCGGCTGAAACCTATAGTCAGATCTGCGACTTGCTGGATATTGACGAGTACATTAATTATATGGCATTAGAGTGTTATAATGGACCTTCTGACTGGATTACCAATACCAATAATATAAAGGGTTTCCGCAGTCGTACCGATGGCAAGTTCCATTTTGTGCTCTTCGATCTCGATTCGGCATTCGCATCGGAAAGTATGCTCACCTCGGTGCTGAATACCAGCGCTGGCGGCAATGTCGACGACCTGTTCCGGTACCTGATGAAGTACGACCCCTTCCGTCGCCAGTTTATGGATGCCTTCTGCCTCGTGGACGGAAGTGTGTTTGAACCTACTCGTTGCGAGGAGATTGTCAGGGGTATCTACAACAATATCAATCCGGCCTTGCGCTTCGAGGGGGGCGGCTCCAATACGGGCCTGATAAGTACCATCCGGTCGGCATACAATGGGGGCCGTATTACCAACATGCGCAACTATTTCGGTCTTAGCTACAGCATTTACGCTACCATTTCAGCCAATATACCTGAGGCACGCCTTTTGCTGAACGGACAGGAGATTCCTACCGGTAAGTTTGCCGGTTACCTTTTCTCTTACGGCGGTCTTCCCACTAATCTTACAGTGAAGACGCCTGCAGGATATGTTTTCAAGGGCTGGAGGTCGGAAAATCAATCGGCATCCGTAACAACGTTGATTCCCATGTCGTCCGAATGGAAGTATTACGACCAGGGTTCGATGGACAATTTCGACTGGAAGTCGGCATCTTTTCCTGAGGACCAGAACGGGTGGCGTACGGGTCAGGCTCCCTTCGGCTATGCCAACGAAGGGGCTTTCATGCAGGAGAATGCTGCCACCAAACTGGATTACGGACCCAATAGCAGCAAGAAGCGTCCCACCTATTATTTCCGCAAGACATTCAACCTGAGCGCCAAACCCTCAGGCGACGATATGCTTACGTTCTACTACCAGATAGATGACGGCATGATGCTCTATGTGAACGGCCATGAGGTGGGCGGCTATTATGTGACCAGCGGTTCCAAGTATGAGGATTATACTACCGACGGTCACTATGAGTCGTCTGAGCCTTTCCAGGGCAGTATGGTCATCCCGAACGAATACTTGGTTGTAGGTGAGAACCAGATAGCGGTGGAGATCAAGAACACCTCGGCATCCAGTACCGATATGTGGTTCGATGCCTCTCTTTTCCTCTCCTCCAGAGAGGGAGAAATGCTTCCCGCTGAGGAGACGCTGGATCTCAATAAGACCTTTACCAATAAAAGTAAGGTGGTGCTGAGGGCGTTGTTCGAGCCTGTCTCGGATGAGCAGCAGCGTTGGGCCGTAGGTGCTTCGCCTTTGCGTATCAATGAGGTGAGTGCCGGCAACGATATCTATGTGAATGATTATGGGAAGAAGTCCGACTGGGTGGAGCTCTACAATACCACCGACCGGGATATCAGTCTGGAAGGTCTCTACCTTAGTGATAACCGTAGCAAACCCCAGAAGTTCCAGTTGCAGCAGGGCGTTGTTCCCGCTCATGGTACCCGTATTATCTGGTGCGATGGCAAGGATGATCACACCCAGTTGCATGCTCCCTTCAAGTTGGAGAATGCCGATGGCGCCAGCGTCAGCATACAGGCGGAAGACGGCTCGTGGGCAGATTGTGTGGAATATCTGGAACAGGGTAAATGGCAGACCTACGGTCGATATCCCGATGGCGGTAATATGTCTACCATCCTGAACCAGCCTACCATCGGGAAATCTAATAAGATAGGTATGGCGGATTTCAATGCCATCACGTCCAGCGAATGGTTAGGACCCGACAGAACCATCACCTTGGCACTGGTCGAGGGTTGGAACTGGACCTCTCACAATATGGCGCAGAGTGTGGATAAGAGTCGTTTCATCACGGATGCCCAGTATCTGCGTGGGCAGACCGACAGCCTTTGGCGCAGTGATGAGGGCTGGCAGGGAAATCTTCAGGCGTTGGAGGCTGCCAAGGGTTACAAGATTCAGATGCAGCAGGCTGCCGAGGTTACCCTCCGTGGTGCCGTTTATGATGTGAACACGCCTGTTACCGTCTTGCCGGGATGGAACTGGTTGGGATGCCCGCTCTATAATGCCACCACCTTAGAGGCAGCCCTGAAGAATTATGTTCCTCAGGAAGGCGACAAAGTCGTTGGGCTCGATGCCTTTGCCACTTACGAGGACGGACAGTGGCACGGAACCCTTACTGCCTTCCAACCGGGGCAGTCGTACCTCTTCTATACTACCCGTCAGCAGGAGTTCTGCTGGCAGAGCCTGAGTCCGCTCAAGACGCGTAGCAGACATTATGCTCCCGTCACCCGTACCGTGGATGGGGCTTGGCCGCTGGATATTCATGCTTATCCTGATGTCATGACGATGGTAGCCAGTGTGCAGACGGATGAGCGTGTTTCTCTGGATGGTATCTATTATGTAGGGGCTTTCTGTGGCGACGAATGTCGTGGTTTAGGTATCTTGTACGACGATTTACTCTATATGAATATCCATGGTGCAGGAACGGATCCCATAGTATTCCGCTTGCTGGATGCCGAGGGCGAGTTATATGAGGCTGCCAACAAGACCCTCTTCCTGTCCCAAACCCAATTAGGATCGGTTCAGGAACCGTATCAGCTCCTCTTCCTCAGCCAGGATGTAATAGATGAGATAAAGCCCGTCATAGCCTCCAACTCCCAAATCCGCTCCATAGAATACTATAACCTCCAAGGCCAGCGTATCGCCACTGTTCCAGTGGCTCAGGATTCAGGATCCAAGATTGCCACTTCGTTCTCGCGTTCCGCTCGCGACCCCTTCGGCGTTCAAGATTCAGGTTCCAACGGTTCAGAGGATTCAATGCTCAATGTTCAATGTTCAATGTTCAATGGAATTATAATCCAGCGGATTATCTACGAGGACGGCACCGTCCGAGTGTCTAAATTTCAATTACCTCCAAATCCTTGAAATTCCCTTCCTCCACAGTAAAGCGGACAAGGGTTCTCACCGTCTGCCAGCCTTGCAGTCCGGCAGCTCCCGGATTGATATGTAGGAGTTTCAACTGAGGGTCGAACTGCACCTTCAGTATATGGCTGTGACCGCTGATAAACAGCTTGGGCGGTCTCTCGTACAGTTGTTGGCGGATGCGAATGTCATATTTGCCCGGATAACCGCCTATGTGTGTCATCAGCACATCGGCACCTTCGCAGGTCCAGCGCAACTTCTCAGGGAACATACGCCTCACGTCGCCTCCGTCTATGTTGCCGTGTACGGCTCGCAGGGGAGCAATCTCCTGCAGGCGCGTCACCAGTTCCATGCTGCCGATGTCTCCGGCATGCCATATCTCGTCACACTCCTTGAAGTATTTGGCGTAACGCTCGTCCCAATAGGCGTGTGTATCACTGAGCAACCCTATTCGCTTCATGCTTCTTTGATTTACGTACCATATATATTAGCATCCCTACAGCAAGGAAGAAGCAGATGCTGTCCGAGATGGGCATGCTGTACCATATTCCCTCCTGACCCCAGATAGGTGGCAGGAAGTAGAGTAGGGGCACCAGCATCAGCATCTGTCGGGTCATACTCAGGAAAATGCTCTTGCCGGCATGACCGATGCTCTGGAAAAAGTTGCCTATCACTATCTGTGCACCAACCAGCGGGAACATGGCAACGATGATCCTGCAGGCGTGGGTGGCTATGCCGGTCAGTTCCTCTCCTGTCCCGAAGATGGAGATAATGTGTTCGGGAAACAGTTCACATATCAGTGTGGCAAAGCAGGTAATGCAGGTCGCTACACCAATGGTATAACGCAACACACGCCAGACGCGGTCGTTCTTGTGCGCTCCCCAGTTGTAACCCGCAATGGGCTGCATACCTTGTACCAAACCTATCACGGTGGTGATAAACAACATAAGAATTCTGTTTACTATACCGTGGGCGCCAATGGCCATGTCACCTCCGTAATCCCTCAGCCTGTTGTTGATGAACAGCACCACTATGCAGGCGCAGGAGTTCATCAGGAAGGGACTCAAACCTATCACTATACACTGGCGGATAATCTGGAGGTCGGGCTTGTAGATGCCGCTGCGCAGGTGCAGCAGTTCGGTAGGCCTGCTGAACAACTTCAGCTGTACGCAAAGCGATACCGCCTGACTGATGATGGTGGCCCAGGCTGCTCCGGCTATTCCCCAATGGAAGACAAAGATGAACAGGGGATCCAGAAGCGTATTGATGATGATAGTCAGGAACGTACAGCTCATGGCTATGGTGGGATGTCCGGCACTGCGCATAACGGCATTCAGACCGAAATACAGGTGCGTGACGACATTGCCCAGCAGGATGATGAGCATATACTCGCGGGCATAGGGTAGGGTAGCTTCGCTGGCTCCGAACAGGGTCAGGATGCCGTCAAGGAAATAGATGCAGACGGCAGCAAAAACCGTTCCCAACAGGATATTCAGCGATATGGTGTTGCCCAGAATATGTTGGGCGGTATCGTACTTTCCTTGTCCTAATCGCACACTGATGGTAACACTGGCTCCTACGCCTACCATGGCACCAAAGGCGGCGGAAAGGTTCATGAACGGACTGGCCACGGCCATTCCGCTGATGGCGATGTCGCCTACGCCCCAACCCACAAAGATGCTGTCGGCTATGTTATACAGGCTGCTGGCCACCATGGCTATAATGGCTGGTGTGGCATATTGCCAGAGCAGCAGGCCTATCTTCTTTTCACCTAATTCCGTGGGTATGTATTGTTGTTTGTTCATTTTCCCGAAAACTTTTTCGGGTGCAAAATTAGGAATAAGTGGGCACAATACAAAATAAAACAGTTTTTCTTTTGCGGTTCCCTCACTTATTTGTAACTTTGCACCCGTAAAATGAAAAAATCACATTATTAATAAAAGAAATGAGTACTCAAGCAGAAAAGATTAAGGAGTTGATCGAACTCCGTGCCAAGGCCCGTGTGGGTGGTGGCGAAAAGGCTATTGAGAAGCAGCATGAGAAGGGTAAGTATACAGCCCGTGAGCGTATTGCCATGTTGCTCGACGAAGGTAGTTTCGAAGAGATGGATATGTTTGTGCAGCATCGTTGTACAAACTTCGGTATGGACAAGAAGCACTATCTGGGCGATGGCGTAGTAACCGGTTGCGGTACTATCGACGGTCGTCTGGTTTATGTCTTTGCACAGGATTTCACCATCAGTGCAGGTTCCCTGTCAGAGATGCTGGCAAGCAAGATCTGTAAGATTATGGACATTGCCATGAAGGTGGGTGCTCCCGTTATCGGTCTGAACGATTCAGGTGGTGCCCGTCTGCAGGAGGGTATCAACGCTTTGGCTGGTTACTCTGAGATTTTCCAGCGTAACATCATGGCCAGCGGTGTGATTCCTCAGATCAGTGCCATCATGGGTCCCTGTGCCGGTGGTGCTGTGTACAGCCCTGCGCTGACCGACTTCACCCTGATGATCGAGAATACCAGCTACATGTTCCTGACCGGTCCTGGCCCAGTGAAGGCTGTGCTCGGTGAGGTGGTAACCCAGGAGCAGTTGGGTGGTGCCAGTGTTCACTCTACCAAGAGCGGTGTAACACATTTCACTGCCAGCACCGAGGAAGAGGGTATCGCGCTCATCAAGAAGTTGCTGAGCTACATTCCTCAGAACAATATGGAGAAGACTCCTCGTGTGGAGTGTACCGATCCCATCAACCGTACAGAGGACTTCCTGAACGAGATTCTGCCCGACAACCCCAACCATCCCTATGATATGTACGAGGTGATTGCTGGTATCGTGGACAATGGCGAGTTCCTGGAGGTGCAGCCTAAGTTTGCCAAGAACATCATCATCGGTTTTGCCCGTTTCAACGGTCAGAGCGTAGGTATCGTAGCCAATCAGCCCAACCAGTTGGCAGGTGTGCTCGATTGCAATGCCAGTCGTAAGGGTGCCCGCTTCGTTCGTTTCTGCGATGCATTCAATATTCCTATCGTAACGCTCGTCGATGTTCCCGGATTCCTTCCTGGTACCGGTCAGGAGTACAATGCCGTTATCCTGCACGGAGCCAAGTTGCTCTATGCTTACGGAGAGTGTACAGTGCCCAAGGTTACCGTTACCTTGCGTAAGAGCTATGGTGGTAGCCACATCGTAATGAGCTGTAAGCAGTTGCGTGGCGATGCCAACTATGCATGGCCCAGTGCTGAGATTGCTGTGATGGGTGCCAGCGGTGCTGCCAGCGTTCTCTATGCCAAGGAAGCTAAGGAGCTCAAGACCGAGGGTAAGGAAGAGGAGGCTAAGCAGTTCATGGCCGATAAGATTGCCGAATACGAGAACCTGTTCTCTAACCCCTATCAGGCAGCTAAGTACGGCTACATCGATGATGTCATCGAGCCTCGCAATACACGTTTCCGCATCATCCGCGCTTTGGAGCAGTTGCAGAACAAGAAGTTGACCAACCCTGCCAAGAAGCATGGTAACATTCCTTTGTAAGCAAAGTTAAAAAGGAAGTTAAAGGGACCTTCGGTACGATAACGTTAACGATAACGATAACCGTTCAAGAGTTCAAGACGTTCAAGGGTTCAAGGGAAGTTAAAGAGGAAGTTAAAGAGGAAGTTAAAATGGAAGTTAAAATGGACAATACCATGATTCCCAACAGTCGAAACTATCGTCCATGAGCGAAAGCGAATTAACTTCGGAGGGGCGAAAGCCCCGGTAACTTCGGAGGGGCGAAAGGCCCGATAACTTCAGAGGGGCGAAAGCCCCGGTAACTCCTTACCGAATCGATAACTCCCAAAACTTAAATCAAATAAAATTATGACAGTTTTAACAGTAACTTCTACGGCATGGTATATGGCAGGCATCAGTGTATGCGTGGTGTTTGCTATATTGGTGGTCCTGGTATGCGTGCTGGTTGTTTTCGGCCGTGTTTCCAAGAGCACCAAAGCCGCTAAGCCGGGCATCAAGGCACCGGCACTGGCTGCCGGCAAGCATGCCGATGCGGCTGACGGCGACGACCTGGCGGTGGTTGCCACAGCCTTATATCTTTATTTCAACAGTGCACACGATGAGGAAAGCGGTGTTCTTACCATTAAGAACACGCAACCCTCCAACTGGCACGCAGTATTAAACCCCAGATTATAATAAGTACAAAGATGAAAGAGTTCAAATTTAATATAAGTGGTAAAGAACATGTTGCCAATGTGGTAGAGCATGAGGATACCCTCGAGGTAACCGTCGATGGCAAAATCTATACCGTAACCCTGCCCGAGCGCAAGCCCGCAGCTAAGCCCGTTGTTAAGCCCGCAGCACCTGCTGCAGCTCCCGCAGCCGCTCCTGCTGCTGCCAAGCCCGCAGCTGCTCCTGCCGGTGGTAACGTAGTAGCTGCTCCCCTCAACGGAAAGATTACTCAGGTGCTGGTAAAGGCTGGCGACCAGGTAGCTGCCGGTGATACCGTAGTGATGCTCGAGGCTATGAAGATGGAGAACAGCATTACCGCCGAGACAGCCGGTACCGTAAAGGCCGTCTTAGTGAACGTAGGTGATCAGGTTGATGGAGGACAAGCGCTAGTGGAGCTAGCTTAATTGGATTCAAGATTCAAGATTCAAGTAAATGGAACCTGAAATGGCCCCTGAATCCTGAATCTTGAATCCTGAATCCTGAATCCTGAAGGCTGCGATTGAGCGAGAGCAATGATAAGCTTGCTTAAGCATTGCCGAGCGTGAGCAGGCTCGACCGCAGGTCAATCTTGAATCCTGAATCTTGAATCCTGAATCCTGAATCTTGAATCCTGAATCCAGAATCCTGGATCCTGAATCCTGAATCCTGAATCTTGAAACTAAAACTTTCAATAGAATGAAAACTTTCAATTTTTTTACAATAGCAGCCCTGCTGCTCTTGCTCGCCACCCCCGTTATGGCTGCCGACTTCAATGCAGAAGAGGGTATAAGCAAGTTCGTCGAGGAAATGGGTTTTGTATCTTTCTTTGTAGGCGAGGGCTGGAAGAATGCCGTCATGATTCTCATCGGTTGCTTCCTCCTCTATCTGGCCATCAAGAAGGAGTACGAGCCTCTGTTGCTCCTCCCCATAGCTTTTGGTATGATTCTCACCAATCTGCCCGGAGCTGGTATGTATGATTCTGAGATGTGGAACAATGAGTTCCTGAACCCCAACAGCCCCAACTTCCATAGCTATGGTTATATCATGGCGCATGGCGGTTTGCTGGATATTCTCTACATAGGTGTCAAGGCAGGTGTCTATCCCTGTCTGATCTTCTTGGGTGTGGGTGCCATGACCGACTTCGGTCCGCTGATTGCCAACCCTAAGAGTCTCCTGTTGGGAGCTGCTGCTCAGTTAGGTATCTTTGCCACTTTCCTGGTAACACAGACGGATCTGCCTATCTTCGGTTTCACCGCTGCACAGGCTGCCTCTATCGGTATCATCGGAGGTGCTGACGGTCCTACGGCTATCTTCCTCACCAGTAAGTTGGCGCCCGAGCTGTTAGGCCCCATTGCCGTGGCTGCCTATAGCTACATGGCTTTGGTTCCCGTTATCCAGCCTCCTATCATGCGTCTCCTCACCACCGAGAAGGAACGTAAGATCCGTATGTCTCAGCTCCGCGAGGTCAGCAAGAAGGAGAAGATTCTCTTCCCTATCATTGTTGCCATTGTGGTATCACTGATTGTTCCGTCTGCCGGAACCCTCGTAGGTTGCCTTATGTTGGGTAATCTCATGAAGGAGAGCGGTGTGGTGGAGCGTCTGAGCAAGGCTGCACAGAACGAGTTAAACAACATTGTTGTCATCTGCCTGGGTCTGACGGTAGGTGCTACAGCTACTGCTACCTCATTCATGAACTGGCAGACACTGGGCATCCTCTGCGTAGGTATCGTTGCCTTCGGCATTGGCTCTGCAGGTGGTGTCCTCATGGCTAAGATCATGAATCTCTTCCTGAAGGAGAAGATCAATCCTCTCATCGGTTCAGCTGGCGTGAGTGCCGTTCCTATGGCAGCCCGTGTAAGCCAGACCGTTGGTCAGGAGGCGGATCGCCGCAACTTCCTCCTCATGCACGCCATGGGTCCCAATGTGGCTGGTGTCATCGGCTCTGCCGTAGCCGCCGGTATCCTGCTTAGTTTCTTAGGTTAAAAAGCCAATTGAAGGCTGCGAACTGACGAACGAAACAAGAGCAGAGTCGAGTATATTCGAACTATGCCTTGCGAGGAGGAAGAAGACCAAAGGTCAATGAGCGAGAGCAATGATAAGCTTGCTTAAGCATTGCCGAACCGAGTAAGCAGTGAGAGCCATGAGAGCTAGCTCGCTAATGGCCGAGTCGCGTTCGAGGTCGAATAGAATTCAGCGGTAGCAGGCTCGACCGCAGGTCACAATTGATAATTGAAAATTGACAGTTATTCTCCTTTTCCGCTTCGCTCCAAGAAAATCTCCAGCAATCTCCAGCAATTTTTAAGAGCGGTATCTTTGGTGTTGTGCTAACCGTACTACGTCCGGTTTTGATGGTAAAAACTCATAATTTTCCTTGTATGCAAGCATCCAGATAAAATTCTGTTCTTTTACCATCAGTGCTGTAACCATCACTTAGCACAATACCAAAGGCTGCGATTAAGCGAGATAAGAACCAAACGGGTTTGAGTTCTTCCGAGTGTGAGCAGGCTCGACCGTAGGTCAAGCATTATCAATCCTTTCCGGGAGATGTCTGAAGTCTGATGTATGATGTCTGAGGTTTCTAAACCATTAAGCTACTAAGCTAAGCGTAGCGAATAAGCTTTACAGGGTTAGAGGTTAGCGGTTAGAGGTATTAAGGTTTATGGCTTAGTAGCTTAGTAGAAAAAAGTTATCGTTATCGTTAACGTTAGCGTTCCGAAGGTTTCTCAGACCTCAGACCTTTGACCTCAAAATGAGATTATCAAAGTCTTGGGATGTCATAACTCCGTTTGAGGAGCCAAGTGTTATTGAGGGTAGACGTTGGAAGCTTGCTTTTTAAACTACCACCTTCATTAGGTGAAACTACTTAGAATAACCGGATTCTTTAGTGAGAGAGAGGAGTTCGTAAGAACAGGTCAGTGGATTGAAGTGTGGCTGATGGAAGCTCGCTTACAATCAGAAACAATTCAAGCCAATGAAGGAAGCACGCCAGTGCTGCTCTCTCAGTAAA
>JAFSRW010000030.1 GCA_017445925.1 Bacteroidaceae bacterium
CGTACTTGTATTGATACATATGCAAACCATTTTGGCTGCAAAGATACAAAATCAAGTCCGTTGACTCAAAAGACCTCTGTAACTAACTATATTTCAATCATTTCAAAGAACGCTTAGCGATTTTTAGTGGACAGCATTGATATAAAAAATGTATAAACTCCGATAAAATGCAGGATTATTATTGTTTTATTCCGATAAAATGCTCTTGAAATTAACCTAATGAAAATTTATTAACCATATCCACATCGTGCTTCACAGCACTGGTGCAAAGGTATCACAATTATTGAAAATAGGAAAGTGGAGATTGAAGGAATATTTTTTTTCGTCAAACTTTCCCGATAGTCCTTGGATTAATGAAAAAAATATTGTAATGGGAGTTGGCCCTTTATTTCTTTGATTCTTCGCACATGCGATAGTTTCCGTGAATGTCGTCGCTTATTTCTGACTTGTCCACATGCTTTCGTAATTCTTCAATGTATCCCGCGGTAATTATACTTGATGGCAGGGCAATTACGGCTATACCGAGGAGCGAGGAGAAAATACTTATGGTTCTGCCTAAGTTTGAGACGGGGTAAAGGTCGCCATAGCCCACTGTGGTTAGCGTACAGGCAGCCCAATAGAATGCATCAAAGAAGGTTTTGAATATGTATTCCCCCGTTACAGGATCTATCTCCTTCTCTGTCTGGAACATGATGATGGCTGTAATAAAGATGTCGAAAAAGGCTAATGACAATACGGCAAGCAAGAGTTTACGCTGCTTCTTCACTACCGTAACAAATATTTCCAGCGGCTCAAAATAGTGGACTATTTTTATGAATCGGAGAATCTTGAATAACCGGGATATCCTGGTCAGCTTAAATACTGGTTGAAGCAAATTGATTGTGGGCAAAATAGAGAGAAGGTCTATTATTGCCATAGGTGTGAAAGGATAGGTCAGGAAAGCTACCCATTTGGGCTTGTTTGAGTGAAAATCGCTTATCGTCCAGCGAAGGAGATAATCAACTATATAACAGGCTCCAGAAAAAACATCGAAATACCAGAAAATAGGGTGTTGTACTCTGAATAGCAAGGGTGCAGTGCCTATAATTATTGCTATTAGCATGATGCAATCATAAACTTGGGAAAAGAATTTTCCCTTCCTTGGTTCCACCAATTCGTATATCTTTTCTCTGTATAACATACTTTTTTTCTTGCAAAGTTATAAAAGAATCTCTTTTTATAGCGTAAGTTGAAGAAAATCAACATTTTCCGTAAAAATGTAAGGGCGAAATTTTGGGAAAAAGAAATCTTTGTGTAATTTTGTGGTCGTTTTTCGCGATTCCCTCTTATAACTTCCTTGAGGAAAGCGAGTTAACTTCAAATTATTAGAGCATAAACGTATAAAATAGAATATAATATGACAAAGATTGAATTGGTAAAAATTGCCTCACAAAAAACAGGCATCGACCAGCAGACGATGTTGGCTGCGATGGAGGGTATCGTAGATACTCTTAAGGAGGCGTTGGTTCAGAAGGAAAATGTCTTCATTCGCGGGTGGGGAACTTGGATGCTGAAGCATAGAGCCCAGAAGACAGCTCGTAACATTAGTAAGAACACAACACTGGTAATTGAGGCTCACGATGTTCCTTATTTCAAACCCTGTAAGGAGTTTCTGGACACAGTAGCTGCTTCATAAAGAATATTTGCTCTCCTCCTTGAAGGAGAGTTTTTTTGTTTAACCAACTATACATTATTTATTTATGAAGAAATATTTTGTCATTATAGTTTCCCTGTATGCTTTCTCATTAACAGTATTCTCACAAGGGAAAGGTGTGCTGGATTATGTGAACCCCATCATTGGTACCAACGGAATGGGACATACGTTTCCCGGAGCCTGCTCGCCCTTTGGCATTGTGCAGTTAAGCCCTGAGACGGATACCATCCCTCACAACGTGAACGGGCACTATCAGGGTAAAGTTTACGAGTATTGTGCCGGTTATCAGCATCACGATAAGACTATTGTAGGCTTCAGTCATACTCATCTGAGTGGCACGGGCCACTCGGATCTGGGCGATATCCTGATTATGCCCACAACAGGACGTATCCGCACCAACCCTGGAACAGCTGAGAACCCTGACGGCGGCTACCGCTCGCGTTTCTCTCACGACACAGAAAAGTGCACGGCGGGCTATTACGAGGTGAAGTTGGACGACTACAATATTCTGGCTCAGTTTACCGCCACGCAGCGTGTGGGCATTCATCAGTATACTTTCCCCGAGGCAGAGGGTCAGTTTGTACTGGACCTTGGCAGCGGCATCTATAATTACGAGGGAAAGACGCTGTGGACCTATCTGCGTGTGGAGGACGAGACCACGCTGACGGGTTATCGTATCACTTGCGGATGGGCCAGGCAGAATTATACATATTTCGCCATCAAACTGTCGGAACCCATCAAGGAGTGGGGCTACAACAACAAGCAGCGCATGCTGTACAACGGCTTTTGGCGCAAGATGGACATTCAGCACAACTTTCCCGACATGGCTGGCAAGGAAATCGTGAGCTATTTTAAGTTCCAGTTGCCTTTTAGCCGGAAACTTACCATTAAGGTGGCGCTCAGTTCCGTAAGCATGAGCGGCGCTTTGGCCAACCTGGAGGCCGAGACAAAGAGCAAGACTTTCGACCAGATTCGTCAGGAGACCGCCAGCAAATGGGAGAAGGAACTCCGCACCGTGGATATCCAGGGAACCGAAGATCAGAAGACGCTTTTCTACACCAGCATGTACCACACCATGATTAACCCATCGGTTTACATGGATGTGGACGGCCAGTATCGCGGCAACGATATGGAAATCCACAAGGCCAACGGCTTTACCAACTACACGGTATTCTCGCTATGGGATACCTATCGTGCAGAGCATCCCTTTCTGAACCTGCTGAAGCCTCAGCAGGGTGCCGACATGGCGCAGAGCATGATTGCCATTCAGCAGCAGAGCGCCCTGCACCTGTTGCCCATCTGGTATCTGATGGCCAACGAGGGTTGGTGCATGAGTGGCTATCATGCTGTATCTGTGCTCTCGGATGTAGCCAAGAAACTCGGTATCAAAGACAAGAAGGCTATGCTGGAGGCTATGAAGTCCACTTCGACATCGAAATGGATGGAAGGCCTGACCGACTATATGAAATACGGTTACGTTCCCTACGACCATTGCGGAACCAGCGCCAGCAACACCCTGGAGTATGCGTATGACGATTGGACCATCTATCAGGCCGCTCTGGATGCAGGTGATACTGAGATGGCCGAGACCTATAAGAAGCGTGCGTTGTACTATCGTAACGTATTTAATCCCACCATCGGTCTGGCTTGTCCCAAATATAAGGATGGCAGTTGGAAGAAGGATTTCTCGCCCCTGCAGACCTACGGCGAAGGATTCATCGAAGGCAACAGCGCCAACTACTCGTTCCATGTTCCCCACGACGTGAAGGGCATGATAGAATGCTTTGGCGGTGATAAAAAGTTTGTGGCTGCGCTGGACGACCTCTTTGCTCATCCTCTGGATAAGAAGTATTACGAGGATAACGAGGATATTGAGGAGGAATGTCTGCTGGGCGGCTATGTTCACGGCAACGAGCCCAGCCACCATGTTCCTTACCTATATGCCTGGACCTCTCAGCCCTGGAAGAGCCAGTACTGGTTGCGCGAAATCATGAATCGCATGTATGTGAACAATATCGACGGTCTGCACGGCAACGACGATTGCGGCCAAATGTCGGCATGGTACATCTTTAGCGCCATGGGCTTCTATCCTGTTTGTCCCGGCACCGACCAGTACGTCTTGGGTGCTCCCTACATTCCATACTGCAAAGTATCGCTGCCCAACGGCAAAACTCTGGAGATTAAAGCCCCTGGCGTAAGCGACAAGAACCGTTACGTGAAGCAGGTGAAACTGAACGGCAAGCCTTACGACAAGCTTTATATCACGCACTCCGACCTTTTGGCTGGCGGTACGCTGGAGTTCCAGATGGCATCAACACCTAATAAGAGCAGGGGTGTAAAGACAGGTAAACCATACTCTCTGAGTGATTAATTTGCATAATTATACAAGAAACAGTACCTTTGAGCCTGCTACGCAGTCTCTAAATTACTCACGTTCGGATTTTCTCAAAAAAATTTGGAAAATCGCTCACTTAATCGTAATTTTGCACCCCGAAACTGAAAATTATATAAAATATAAGGTAGATAAAAGATATGAAAGCATTTGTATTTCCCGGCCAGGGAGCACAGTACAGCGGTATGGGTAAAAACCTGTACGAAACAAACGAGATAGCAAAAGAATTATTTGAGAAGGCTAATGAGATTCTGGGCTTCCGCATTACCGATATTATGTTTGAGGGTACTGCAGAGGAATTGAAGCAGACCAAGGTAACTCAGCCTGCCGTATTCCTCCATAGTGTTATCAATGCCATCTGCATGGGCGAGGAGTTCAACCCCGACATGGTAGGTGGTCACAGTTTGGGCGAGTTCAGCGCATTGGCAGCAGCTGGCGCTCTGAAGTTCGAGGATGCCCTGAAGCTGGTTCACGCTCGTGCCTTGGCAATGCAGAAAGCTTGTGAGGCCGCTCCCAGCACCATGGCTGCCATCATCGGCTTGGACGACGAGGTAGTAGAGAAGATTTGTGCCGAGGTTAGCGAACAGGGTAACGGTGTGGTTGTTCCTGCCAACTATAACTGCCCCGGTCAGTTGGTTATCAGCGGAAACATCGAGGCTGTAAACGCAGCTTGCGAGAAGCTTACAGAGGCTGGCGCACGCCGTGCTTTGGTTCTGGCTGTAGGCGGTGCCTTCCACAGCCCCCTTATGCAGCCCGCAAAAGATGAACTTCAGGCCGCTATCGAGCAGACAGAGTTCCAGACTCCTAAGTGCCCCGTTTACCAGAACGTAGACGGAAAGGCTCACACAGACGCTGCTGAGATTAAACAGAATCTGATTGCCCAGCTTACAGCCAGTGTTCGTTGGAATCAGGAAGTTCAGAATATGATTGCAGCTGGTGCTACCGACTTCATGGAGTGTGGTCCAGGTCGTGCTTTGCAGGGTATGATCAGCAAGATTGCCAAGGGTAAAGCCGAAGTTACCATCAAGGGAATTGAATGATAATATATCAGGTTCTTACACGTCTCTTCGGCAACGATAAGACCCATCTGGTTCCTAACGGAACAAAAAAGCAGAATGGTTGCGGAAAGATGTCAGATTTCACACTCAAGGCTCTGGAGGAAATCCGGAGCCTTGGTGCTACACATATCTGGTACACGGGTGTCATTGAGCATGCTTCCCAGACAGATTATTCGGCATACGGGATAAGGAAGGATAATCCTGATGTGGTAAAAGGAAAGGCAGGCAGCGCCTACGCTATCAAGGATTATTACGACGTTGACCCTGACTTGGCAGATAAGGTCACTGACCGTATGACGGAGTTCCAGCATCTGGTAACTCGCACTCATAAGGCGGGACTGAAGGTAATTATAGATTTTGTCCCCAATCATGTGGCTCGTGAGTATCATTCGGATGCTTGTCCCAAGGGAACGAAGGATTTGGGTGCAGGAGATAACAAGAAGGTGGCATTCTCAAACCAGAACAACTTCTATTATCTGCCAGGTGAAACGCTTCACTTGAATTATATAAAGCCAAAGGGTACTTACAAAGAGACTCCTGCCAAGGCAACAGGTAACGATGTTTTTTCAGCGTGGCCAGGGCGTAATGACTGGTATGAAACAGTTAAGCTGAATTATGGTGTTGATGTTTGTGCAGGTAGAGTGGGGCATTTTTCTCCAATTCCTGACACATGGAATAAAATGCTCAACATTTTGCTTTTTTGGGCTTCAAAGGGCATAGACGGCTTCCGTTGTGATATGGCCGAGATGGTGCCTGTAGAGTTCTGGGGATGGGCAATCCCTCAGGTGAAAGAAGCATTCCCAGGCATTATCTTCATTGCAGAAGTTTACAATCCTGCAGAATACCGGTCTTATCTGTATCGTGGATACTTTGACTATTTGTATGATAAGGTAGGATTGTATGATACTTTAAAGGCTGTTGCACAAGGTAATGCCAGTGCTCAAAGTATTTCATCCTGTTGGCAGCATATACATGATATCCGTCCTCACATGCTCAACTTCCTGGAAAATCACGATGAGCAGCGTATAGCCAGCGATTTTTTTGTAGGCGATGCCCGAAAAGGTAGGCCGTTATTGTTGGTAAGTGCACTTATTTACGGGAGTCCGTTTATGATTTACTTTGGTCAGGAGTTTGGCGAAAGAGGAATGGATGAGGAAGGTTTCAGCGGTTTTGATGGTCGTACTACCATATTTGATTATTGGACGGTTGACACCATTCGCCGTTGGCGCAACAAAGGCAGCTTTGATGGCAGTCTTCTTTCGGAGGAAGAACTGTCGTTGCGTCGGTTCTATGCCGATGTCCTGAAACTCAGGGAGCAGGAACCCGCCTTATCGGAAGGCAGATTCTTTGATTTGATGTACCAGAATCCTTCCCTGCATCAGCAGTACGTGTTTACCCGTAAAGGAAAAAGGAGTGTAGTGCTGGTAGTTGCCAACTTTTCTGAGGCAGAACAGCAAATGCAGATAAGCCTGCCCAAGCACATGTTTGAGTTGTGGAACATAAAGGAGAAAGAATCATGCTTTGCTACTGATATGCTTACAGGTAAAAAGCAAAAGATTGTTTTCTGCACAGTGAAACCTCTTTATGTTAGCGTTCCTGCATTAAGCGGCGTGGTACTCAAAATTGGTTTATAATGTGATAGTTTTTAGCATTTTTAATTGAATATCCAAAAATAGATAAAAAAAATATGCCTTTTCAAGCGTAGGCATATTTTTATTTTTTATCTTTGCAGTTCATTAAAGTAGATTGTGAATATGGAAAACAGTAATCACTTGGTTATTATGGCCGGAGGCGTAGGAAGTCGGTTTTGGCCTATGAGTACTACAGAGACTCCCAAGCAGTTTGTGGATGTTATGGGATGCGGAAAGACGTTGATTCAGTTAACGCTGGACAGATTCCGTGGCGTGGTTTCTCCTGATAAAGTTTGGGTGGTTACTTCTGTAAAATATGCCGATGAGGTGCGCAAGCAATTACCTGATGTTCCTGCAGGTAACATTCTTTCTGAACCTTGCCGACGTGGAACAGCTCCGTGTATTGCCTATGTTAGCTGGCGTATTAAGTCAATAGACCCTCATGCCAACATTGTGGTTACGCCCAGTGACCATGTTGTTATGGATGTTAACGAGTTTCAGCGTGTAGTTAAGTCAACTCTTAAGTTCGTCTCGGAAACAGACGCCATAGTTACGTTGGGTATGAAACCCACCCGTCCGGAGACCGGTTACGGATATATTCAGGCTGATTTGGCTTTCTCCTCTGCAAGAAACAAGGAAATGTATCGCGTTGATTCTTTCCGTGAGAAGCCTGATATAGAAACGGCAACTAAGTACATTTCCAAGAACAATTTCTTCTGGAACTCGGGCATTTTTATTTGGAACATTAGCACAATCGTTAATGCTTTCCGTGTTTATCAGCCAGCTATATCTGATATCTTTGAGGACTTGCTTCCTATTTACGGTACCGATAAGGAGCAGGAGGCTATAAACGAGAAATTCCCTGAGTGCGAGAACATCTCTGTGGATTATGCCATTCTAGAGAAGGCAGAGGAAATATTTGTCTTCCCTGCTGATTTTGGCTGGAGCGATTTAGGAACCTGGGGCTCGTTGCTCATGAATACCGAGCGTGATATTTACGGTAATTCGTGTATTGGCCCTAATATTCAAGTGTATGAAACCAGCAATTGTATGATTCACACTACACAGGAAAAGCGTGTTGTGATACAGGGACTGGAAGGCTTTATCGTTGCAGAAAAGGATGATTCTTTGCTAATCTGTAAGTTAAGCGAAGAACAACGTATCAGAGAATTCAGCGAGTAAAAAATAAAAGGGGAAGCTGTTGCAATCCCCTTTTTTGTTGTTATTCCCAGGATTCCGGGAAACGGCCGTATGCATTCTTGAAGGCATACAGATAATATTCCTCGGGTTGTATGCTGGGATAGTCTTTGGCAAAGAGGAACTCTGTAATCTCTCGGTCGGCAGAAACTGCCTTGCGGAGGTACCTCAGGTAATTGTCCTGATCATGTATCTTTTTGTAGCAATAGGCCAGATAGGGTATTGCCAAAACACCTTCCCTCCCTTGATATTCCTGTACAAAGGATTGCAATAATGATAATGCCGTATCATAATGCATGGTTTCGGCATAGGCAATCCCCATGGTAAGCAGTGTCTGCTGCTTATTCTTACTTTCTTTATAAGCAATCTCAAACTTTTCTGCCGCCTCTTGTTCCATGCCGTTTTCCAGCAGAATTTCTCCCATGAGAAGATAAAACTCTATGTCTTCTAATCCATAGGAGAGTTTCATGGCCACTTCCAATGCATGTAATGCCTCATTAATGTTGTGGCATTTGCTCTCGATATAAGCTTGATGGATGAGTATTTGTATGCGGTCTTCGTCATCTTCCGGTGTATAGCTGAGTGCTTTGGCTATGCAGTCCTTTGCTTTTGCAAATTTATCCATGTTGGCCAGCGTAACAGCATCCAGATAATAGAATCTGCCATTTTGCGGGTCGGACTTTTGCAACAGAAGGTATATTTCATGCGCCTGATCCAAGTGATTCAAGTGGAAGAGGCAATGTGCTTTCAGTACCAGAGCCTGAGCATTTGTGGGGTTGATGGCTAAGCAATACTCAATGTTGTCAAGTGCTTCCAGAAAATTGCCCTTTCCCACATGAGCCTCAGCCATTGATCTCCAGGCAGAAGTGTTATAGGGATGTTCATCAATAAAGCTTTGTAGCAATTTAATGGCCTCGTCATAATCCTCCAGTGCAACCAGATTCTCTATCTTCAGTTTCCTAAGTTTGGCGTTCTTCGGATGCTTTTCTTCCAATATGTTTATCAGTTGTTGGGCTAACTCATTATATTGATAGTCCATGAAGATATAGGCGGCATCATACAGAAACATTTCTTCCTCATCCTGTTCTTCTTGTTTGGATAAAATAAGTTGAAGCGCTTCATTTGGCTTGTCTGAGCGGATGAGAAGTTCAGTCCAAAGGAATGTGGTCTCTCTATCGCTCTGGTCAGGGATAGAATTGGCTATTTTTATTGCTTCGTCCAGATTGTCATGGAACATCTGCTGTCTAGCTAGAAATATTAGCGGATCTACACTGTCGGGATGCAGACTATGAGCCAGGGAGACTGCCTCATTGGCTTCTTCCTCTCTGTTCTGAGTCATATAGAACTCCGCAATATCTGTGAGTTCTTCTGCATCCATATAGATGGGCTCACCATTTTCGTGAGCCTGCTCATACTTCTGAAGATATTCCAGAAACTCAGGATCGTTGAAATAAATTTCCTCGTCTTCTTCTCGCATAGTCGTGCTTATTTACCACCTTTCTGCCAAGTGTCTTTAAGACCAACAGTCTTGTTGAAAATCAAATGTTCAGGCGTGCTGTCAGGGTCTACGTTGTAGTAACCGATACGTTGGAACTGCAGGTAAGAAAGTGCAGGCAGTTCTTTGGCAAACTCCTCTATCAGCGCGTGTTTGTTGATTGTCAGCGAATCTGGATTCAGGAAAGGACGCATGGCATCTATGCCGCGTACACCATTCTCCTTTTCGTACTGCTTGATGGCATCACGGGGATTTTCGCAGGTCCAAAGACATTCGTAGTTCCTAACCTCGCAAGGAATACTATGCTGGCAGCTAACCCAATGTAACGTTTTACCCTTAATCTTGCGGTCGGCACCAGGCATGCCGCTCTTACTGTCGGGGTCGTAAGTAGCGTGAACACAGATGATGTTCCCATTTTCATCCTTCTCTATGCACTTAAAGTTGCCCTGTTCATCCTGTTCGTCAGAGCAGGCAATAATGTAGCCATTCTTCAGTCGGACTTCCTTACCAGGGCCTAAACGCATAAACTTCTTGCCGCCGTCTTCCATAAAGTCTTCCTGCTCAATGTAAAGATCGCGTGAGAAATGTATGATATGTGTATTGCCCTCAGTGATGGTATTGCCCTCGACATCGCGTAACTCAGGATTGTTGATGGCTTTCATTTCCTCCACCAAGCCTTCCGGATAGTTGTCGATAATCAGTTTCAGCGGATTTACTACGGCACTTACACGGATGGCTCTGGTGTTCAGATCTTCACGGCAGGCAGCCTCCATCAGTTTGATGTCGTTCAGCGCATCAAAGGTGGTGTAGCCAATTTTGTCGATAAAGTTCAAGATGGCCTGAGGACTGTACCCCCTGCGGCGAATACCGCAGATGGTAGGCATGCGTGGGTCGTCCCAACCATTTACTACGCCTTCTTTTGTTAGAATCAGCAGGTTGCGTTTAGACATCAGAGTGTAATTCAGGTTCAGTTTGTTGAACTCGAACTGACGGGGGCGGTTATCCTCTATATCATCCTTGTCACCCTTCCATTCCTTTATCCAAGTCACGAAGAGGTCATATAACTCATGGTGAGGCACAAACTCTAAAGTACAGATGCTGTGGGTAACGCCTTCCAAGTAGTCGCTCTGTCCATGTGTGAAATCATACATAGGGTAGGCGTTCCATTTGTTGCCAGTACGCCAGTGCTCCATATTCAGTACGCGATACATGATTGGATCGCGGAAATGCATATTGGGGCTTGCCATATCTATTTTGGCACGCAGAATCATCTTGCCGGGTTCCACATTGCCGGAGTTCATCTCCCTGAAGAGTTTCAGGCTCTCTTCTGCAGGACGGTCACGATAAGGTGAGTTGGTTCCAGGCTCTGTGGGTGTACCCTTCTGGGCAGCAATCTCTTCGCTGGTCTGCTCATCTACATAAGCACGTCCCTGCTGGATGCACCACTCGGCAAAGTCCCAAAGGTCCTGGAAATAGTCGCTGGCATAGCAAACCTTTCCCCACTGGAACCCCAACCATTTGATGTCGCGCTCAATGGCCTCAACGTATTCCGTATCCTCTTTCTGGGGATTCGTGTCATCCATTCTTAGGTTACATACACCGCCAAACTTTTGTGCTACGCCAAAGTCCATGGCAATAGCCTTAGCGTGACCTATATGCAGGTAGCCGTTAGGTTCAGGTGGGAAACGTGTCTGCAATCTTCCACCATTTTTGCCTTCTGCTAAATCTGCTTTTACTCTCTGTTCAATAAAGTTCAGGCTTTTCTTTTCTTCCTGTTCTGTTATGTTGATTTCTGCCATAATCCTTTTTCCTTCAAAGGTTATCCGTTTGTATATTTATGCAAAGGTACGATTAAGCGAGGACACTACAAAATAAAACGTGATTTTATTTTTGTTGTCGAGCAAAAGTGGCTTCTGCGAAGCCAAAGTCATACTCTTCCTTAATATAATAATGTGTGGTAAAGAAAATAGTTACCAAAAGTGCTGAATGTGTTATTTAACATGTGAGGAATGTTTGCAGGGAATACATAAAAGCTTTATCTTTGCAATAGAAAAATAATTTAAAGTTATTCTGACAAACAATCTTTTTACCTTAAAAGGCTAATATCAAACAAGTTGAAGGTCCGTCGAGAGATGAACCTTCAATTTTAATGTGAAAGGGAATTGCTGGGTGAGAGTAGAGGGATTGCTTGTTGTTAGAATACCATACAAAATTTTACTGCGATGAAGAATTTAATCAGATTTTCATTGGCTTTAATAGCCCTTATGGTTACGTCTGCTACAGTGTGCGGACAACAGCTACAAGATGTACTTTCAATTCGTCCAGGTGAAATCTGGCCTGATGAAAACGGACAGCACATCAACGCTCATGGCGGTGGTGTACTGAAGTATGGAGACACCTACTATTGGTTTGGTGAGCATAAGGCAGAGCACACCAGTAGTGCCTTAGTGGGTGTTACATGTTATTCTTCAAAGGATTTGCTGCATTGGCGCAACTGTGGTGTAGCCCTTAGTGTAACGGATGAACCTGGTGATGATATTGAGCGGGGCTGTGTGTTGGAACGTCCAAAGGTAATATATAATAAAGTTACAAAGAAGTTTTGTATGTGGTTCCATCTGGAGTTGAAAGGAAAGGGTTACAATGCAGCCCGTTATGGGGTGGCTCTAGCCGACCGCCCTGAAGGTCCTTACAAATTCCTGTATTCTCAGCGCGCCAATGCCGGAACATGGCCTATGGAGTTTGAAAAGCAGGAATTGGCTGTTATAGATACACTTAATGCCGCTAACTTTAAGGAAGGGTGGACACCTGCCTGGCGTAAGGCTGTGACTCAGGGACTTTTTTTGAAACGAGACTTCGGAACGGGGCAGATGTCTCGCGATATGACACTCTACGTTGATGATGACGGCAAGGCTTACCATATTTTCTCTTCTGAGGATAACCTGACCTTGCACATCGCTGAGTTGACTGCCGACTATCTGCATCATACAGGTCGTTATACCCGTTTGTCACCAGCAGGCCATAATGAGGCACCTGCTATCTTCAAGCATGACGGCACATACTGGATGATAACCTCAGGATGTACTGGTTGGGACCCGAATGAGGCACGGATGTTCTCTGCTCCCAGCATTTGGGGACCTTGGACGCAACATCCCAATCCCTGTCGTGGTCCTAAGGCTGAAATTACCTTTGGCGGACAGAGTACTTTTGTTCTGACATTAGATGATGGTCGTAATATTTTTATGGCCGACATCTGGCGTCCTCGTCATCCCATTGATGCACGTTACATCTGGCTTCCCATTGAGTTTGAAGATGGGAAACCCGTTGTCCGTTGGCGCGAGGAGTGGAAAATCTCTGATTAATCTATACTGATAATGGTTTTTCCATCTGGCGTCAGCAGTGTACGCTTCTGAGTGGCGGAGAAGGAGGGTGAGGTGATAGTCCATTCAGGCTTGTTCAATGAATCAGGAAGTTGGATGGAAGCCACGTCACACAAAGTGTAGAAGATATTGTCGATATAGGTTTTCTTATCCTTATTGGCCAGAATGCATCTTTCTTTCTCCGGATTCTCCTCTATCCATTTCTGACTTCTCCAAATGATAAGGGGGACGTGATATTCGCTCTCTTGGGGTTTCATCGAAACAGAGCGTCGTTCATCACCTGGATTTACATTCTCTCCGTGGTCTGAAGCAAACAGCATAACGGAATAAATGCTATCCTTGTTGATGGCATTGATTACGCCATCTACTACACGGTCGGTATAGCGTAGCGTGCAGTCGTAGGCATTGTAGTATAGACTGTCTGACTGTACATCAGGGTCATAGTAGGGATTGGGTCTGAACTGGTTGTCTTGTTCTTCAAAGTTATAGAAATAACAATGGTTGCCCAGCCCTTGTACCACAAAGAAAGTTTTGGGATAAACATTTGTCAGTGAATCCATGATGGCTGGAATCTCAATGTCTTTATCCACGCAGAACACCGAGTCTGCCGCTGCTGTAAGAGCTTGGTCTTGGTCAAGATGATTAATGCATACCAGGACAAATGTCTTAAATCCGCATTGTTTGAAAACCTGAAGGCAGTTTGGACCCGAATAGCTTCGGTAGAAATCCTCAACTGTTGCATCTGTCATCATCATGGGTGCTGCCAGCATGGTAAGGGTCGCGTTGGTCTTGTAGTCTGTGAACAGCGTAAGGTTTTCTCTGGCATCCAATAGGGGGGTGGTGTTCCTATTATAACCTGCCAATGAAAGATGATCGTACACCACACTTTCACCTATGAACAAGACGTATGATTCACGTTCCTTGGCGTTTGTCTGTTGGCAGGCGATGTTTGCTTTAGGTTGTGCTACAGCTTGTTGAATCTTCTTATTTATGGCATAGGCATTGTAATATTGCACAGGCAAGTTGTATGGTGGAAGTCCCATTATTTTGGTATCTTTGGCATAAAATAATAGTGCGGCCAGAATCACGCTGGAAAACGCAAAACTTTTATAACTTGGCTGTGGGGCTTTGTATTTAGCCCAGACTGCAATACCCCATAAGACAAGAATGGGAACGTCGCAACATACGGCCAGCGTATTGTTGGAAATGAAACTCCCGCTCTCAGTGGTGTTGGTAATTAACATGGAAAGCACATTTACTGCCTTCATGTAGTGGCGGTAAACAACCACCACAAACGTCTCATTACCAGAAAAGTACATGAGAGGTATGCTCACCAATAGAAAAATCCACCATTTACGGATAGACGTTAAGAAAAGAGCCAAAGGGATGCTAGCTACAGCCACCAATATTATATTGCTGCAGGATTCCGTGCCATAAAATGCTAATCGGTATATGGCAGGAGCGCAGAACATTATCAGTAATGAAAAGAAGCATAAAATGTTCATTTTCATGCTTCTTTTCTTAGGGCTGTAACCTTTCACGTAATTTATTTTATGTGAGATATTGCTTGCTGATACTTTCGTTGTCCTCTACGCAGCGAATGGTTGTGGCAAGTAGCGCGGCAATGGAAAGTTGCTTCACCTTGCTACATCCGCCTGAGTAAGGAATACTGTCGGTAAAGACCATTTCCTCGATGGAAGAGGCTTCTACGCGTTCGCTGGCAGGACCGCTCATTACACAGTGGCTTGCTATAGCGCGTACACTCTTGGCTCCGTTCTGCTTCATCAGGTCGGCAGCCTTTGTGATGGTTCCTGCAGTATCTACCATATCGTCAACCAGTACTACATTGGCGCCTTCCACATCACCGATAATCTCCATGTGAGCTATCTCGTTGGCCTTCTTGCGTGTCTTGTTGCAGAGTACCATGGGGCAGTTTAGGTACTTGCTGTAAGTGCTCGCACGCTTGGTACCGCCAACGTCAGGAGTAGCAATAACCAGATTCTCAAGTTTCAAGCTCTGGATATAGGGGAGCAGTACGCTGCTGGCATAAAGGTGGTCAACGGGTACGTTAAAGAAACCTTGCTCCTGATCGGCGTGCAGGTCCATCGTAATCAGACGGTTGATACCTGCCACTGAGAGCATATCGGCAACCAGTTTGGCAGCGATGCTAACACGTGGTTTGCTCTTGCGATCCTGACGAGCCCATCCAAAGTAGGGCACAACAGCGTTTATGGTACGGGCAGATGCACGTTTGGCTGCGTCAATCATAAGTAGCAATTCCATTAGATTGTCAGCATTGGGGAATGTGCTCTGAACCAAAAAAACATCAACACCACGAATACTTTCTTCGAAGCACACTTCGAACTCGCCGTCTGAGAATTTTGTGATGGACAGATTGCCAAGTTCACAACATAAGTTAGTGCAGATTTTCTCTGCCAGATAGCGGCTGTTAGTGCCTGAGAATACCTTGAATTTTTTCTTCTCTTCCATTGTTTTTATTGAGGTTTACCTTTTTGTTTGCTTTCCGTTGTGCAAAGATATATATTTTCTTTTTTATGTGCAATCGTTTGAGAGGAGAAAATTTTTCATGAACCATATTTCTGTATTTTTATATCTGTACAGTTGGATGCACCACTTGCTCAAATCTAATGCCGTTGTTGACCATCAGCCTTTGGCTTCGCTAACCGCTAACCGCAAAACTGAAAGCTGTTATCTTATATAAATAAATAAGGTAGCAACTTATCTTTGTGATTAAATAATCATTTCTACTATTTTATTGCTGCCTCCGTCTGAATTCAGAGCAGACGATGCTGGTGGCAATAGCTACATTCAGGCTTTCTGTAGTCTGGGTTCCTATAGGATAGTTGGGGATATAAAGTTTCTGCGTAAGTAGATTTCTGATTGCTTGCGACAGGCCTTTTCCTTCGTTCCCCATAACGATAAAGCCTTGCTTGCCGAGTTCTTGCTCATATATATTCTGCCCGTCTAAGAGGGTTCCGTATATAGGAGTATTACATTGGGAAAGCATTTCGGGGAGGTTGGTATAATGAACCTTAACTCGAGCCAGCGCCCCCATTGTAGCCTGTACTGCTTTGGGGTTATAAACATCTACGGTGTCCTCGGAACATACAACATGGTGAATGCCAAACCAGTCGGCAATTCTCAGAATGGTACCCATGTTTCCTGGGTCCTGAACACCATCTAAGGCAAGGCATAGTTCACTTTGGGCAATTTGTGGATTAAACTGGTGCTGCGGAATAGGGAAGAGGGCTATTACCTGTTGTGGTGTACGTAAAAGGCTGGCTTTCTGCAAATCCTCAGGGTTTATGATATCAGCCTCGCAGTTATGTCCTATAATGTTCTTGTTTTTCTTCCACCATTCTGGCAAAGCGGCAATGTAGGAGGGTTGCATGGTAGCCAATAATTCGCCTACCAGTTTTGGCCCTTCAGCAACAAAAAGATGGTGAAGGTTTCTCTGTTTTCGCTGCTCTAACGACTTTATTATTTTAATTCTTGCCTTAGTTATCATAAATAGAAGTAATTTTCGTTGCAAAGTTAATGAATTTTGCCAAAATATAACTACCTTTGTCGTATGAATTGCTTTTGGCGGAAAATAATTGCATGTATCAGCCTGCTCGTATGTGTTTTCTTTACGGGATGTAGCGTTAATCGTTTTATCCCTGAAGATGAATACATGCTGAATCATGTATCTGTCCGTTCTGACGACAAAGAATTCAAGACTGCCCCTCTTATGGGATATGTTGGCCAGCATCCTAACAACAAGTGGTTCTCGCTGGTGAAGGTACCTCTTTATATATACTCTCTTTCAGGCAGTGATAGCACAAAACGTTTTAACCGTTTTATCAGAAGATTGGGAGAGCCACCTGTTTTGTATGATTCGTTATTGTCCCATAAGACGCAGCTTAACATACAGAATGCAACCCAGAATATGGGTTATCTGAATGCTGAGGTTAAGTTGCTGGAGGTACCGAATAAGAATCGGATAGGTGTCAGATATTATGTTCTGCCACATCAGCGATATAAAGTAACAGAATTACATAAGGATATTCAGGATACGGCCATTGCACAGGTGTTGAAGCAGGATGGCTATGTTTCTTTGCTTCAGGATAATATGCCTTTTGACCTGAATGTCCTGGAAGCAGAACGAAATCGCCTGAATACGTTTTTGCAAAACAGGGGGTATTACAAGTTCAATAAGGATTTCGTCCGTTTTGAGGCTGATACTACTTTAGGAAATCATCAGGTGAATCTGAAGATGATTCTGCAGGAGTATTCCACGGGACGGGCTGAAGTTAGGAAACCACATCAGCGTTATACTATAGGTAACGTCTCTTATAACATACCTGTTTCTCATAACAAGCCTTTTGTTCGGCCAAAGGTTATTGCTTCTGCAAGTGAGCTGACAGAAGGGAACCTGTATCGTGAACAGGATATGCAAGGCTCCTATTCCCGACTGAACAGATTGGGTGCTGTGCAGAGTAGTAGGATCAGTCTTTCGGAGAATGCAGAAGACAGTACCAAGTTGGATGCTCAGATATCTGTTCTGCCCAGCAAAAGAAACTCTTTTAATATAGAATTGGAAGGAACTAACTCGGCAGGTGATTTGGGTGTTGCCGTAGGATTGTCTTATCAGAATAGGAATTTCTTCCGTGGCTCTGAACTGTTGAACCTTAAGGCACGTGGCGCCTTTGAGGCAATTAAAGGACTTCGTGGCTATAGCGACCAAAACTTTATAGAGTATAGTTTCGAGGCTGGAATTGGGTTCCCCGATTTTATCTTTCCTTTCCTCCGGCAGTCATTTCGCAAAAGGGCCCTTGCCACCAGTGAACTGAGTTTTATGTTCGATTCGCAGGACCGACCAGAGTTTCACCGTCGTGTTCTAACCGCTTCCTGGCGATACAAATGGACCAGAGCTGCTCGCAGGATGCAGCACAGAATAGACCTTCTGGACATAAACTATGTATTTATGCCCTGGATTAGTGATACCTTCAGGGAAACCTACCTGGATAATCCTGAAAGCAGGAATGCTATTCTCAGGTATAACTATGAGAACCTTTTCATCGTAAAATGGGGTTATAGTTTCTCCTACAGCTCGCAGTCGTTAAATCCCAACTCCAAGAACTACGGCACTAATGCGTACATTATACGTGCCAGCATAGAAACCGCAGGCAACCTGCTGTACGGAATCTCTAATATGAGTGGGGCGTCAAAGAACGACGACGGGCAGTACACCTTGTTCAGTAATGCTTACGCCCAATATGTGAAGGGCGATTTTGACTTCTCCAAGAGTTTCATGATTAATAATGCCAATTCTCTGGCTATACACTTTGGGCTTGGCGTTGCTTATCCGTACGGAAACTCAACGATTCTTCCTTACGAGAAACGCTATTTCAGCGGTGGTGCCAATAGTGTGAGGGGATGGAGCGTTCGCGAGTTGGGACCAGGTACTTTCGTGGGGAATGACGGAAAGATAGATTTTATTAACCAGACAGGCGACGTGAAGCTTGACATGAACATAGAATACCGAACCCATTTGTTCTGGAAGTTTGATGGCGCTGTATTTATCGATGCCGGTAATATCTGGACGCTACGTGATTATCCCGATCAGCCTGGTGGACAGTTCAAATTTGATACCTTCTGGCGTCAGATTGCTGTTGCTTACGGCTTGGGTATTCGCTTGAATTTCAACTATTTTATCTTACGATTTGATGGTGGTATGAAAGCTATTCATCCTGCCTATGAGGATAGCAGACGGCATTATCCGATTATTCATCCCAACTTCAAACGTGACTTCACGTTTCACTTTGCCGTTGGGTTACCATTCTAACTGGTCTACCTTCCATGTGCCTTTTACTTTTTCTAGCTTGACCGTCAGTGAACATTCGCCAAGATAGCCTTTTGTCTCCAGAGAATCACAAACAATTACATTCTTTGCATGATAGGTAACGTATGCCGAGTGTTCTGTGACTTCACAATCTTCAGCATCAATCTCTACGTCATGTGAGATGATGGCCAAATCCTCTTCTGTCAGATTCGAGGCAAACCAGCGCAGTTCTTTCTTTCCGTTATCGGTACATAATGCATCGCAAGTCTCAAAATCGCAGGTAAACAAACTTGTCAGGAAAGCCTTGCCTGCATCTGTAGCTTTATGGCTGTTTTCTGAGCAACCACTCAGTAGAATTGCACAAAAGGTGCAGGCAATAAGTGTGATTAGATGTGATAATCTCATTCTACATTCAATTTATTTGACACAAAACTATAGAAAAATTTGTAATTATTCAATAATTGGCGTAAATTTGCAAGTAAAATTAATAATTTATGCTAAAATTTCTCTCTTTGGGGTCGGGTAGCAGTGGAAATTGTTACTATTTGGCTACAGGAAATACAAGCATTCTGATTGATGCTGGAATAGGTATCAGGGTTCTGAAAAAGACGCTGAAAACCTATGGTATAGATATTGGAGAGATAGATGCTGTTTTTGTAACACATGATCATGCCGACCATATAAAAGCAGTAGGTAATCTTGCCAATGAGTATGATAAACTGGTATATTCAACGGAGAAGGTTCATGCTGGAATCAACTCGAATTACTGCATGACAAGCAAACTCACGGAGAAGCATATAAGAATTGTTCAGAAGGATGTATCTCTCCAGTTGGGCGATTTGCTTATAACCCCCTTTGATGTGCCTCATGACAGCAGCGACTGTGTGGGATACCGCGTTCAGGCCGATGGAGTGGTATTCTGCCTGATTACCGATGCCGGACACGTTACAAGCATTATGGAAGAGCAGGTTTCAAAGGCCAATTACCTTGTGCTTGAGGCTAACCACGATGAGGATATGCTGATGATGGGTACCTATCCGGCTTACCTGAAGGGTAGGATCAGAGGAGATAAAGGTCATCTGTGCAACAAGGAATCGGCAAAACTGATAGCTGAACATGCCACTCCGATACTGAAACATGTGTGGTTGTGCCATCTTAGCGAAGAGAACAATCACCCTGAACTGGCACGTAAAACTGTAGAAGGTTTACTCCGGAGTTTCGGTATAATACCTGGTGTTGACTTTGAATTGGATATCCTTAAAAGGAAGTCCCCTTCGGATTTGTACGAGTTGAAGCCGTAACAGAAAAAAAAGTAATAAAACATTTGCTCAATTCGGCAAAAGTCCGTACCTTTGCACTCGCAAAAACAAAACATACGCGTCCTTAGCTCAGTTGGTAGAGCAATTGACTCTTAATCAATGGGTCCAGGGTTCGAGCCCCTGAGGGCGTACTAAGAGATAAGAATGTTGTGTTTTTGATGCGTCCTTAGCTCAGTTGGTAGAGCAATTGACTCTTAATCAATGGGTCCAGGGTTCGAGCCCCTGAGGGCGTACAGCAAGGAAGGATGGACTCTTTAGGGTTCATCCTTTTTTCGTAACGGAAAGACAAAATAAATATTTATAATAATGTATAGAACAAAAACTTGCGGTGAGTTGCGTCTCACCAATGTGGGCCAGAAGGTAACGTTAGCCGGATGGGTGCAGAGTGTGCACAATCTGGGTGCCCTTACTTTCGTCGACCTAAGAGACCGTTATGGTATTACCCAGCTGGCATTTACAGAAGATGCACCAGAGGAGTTGCGACTGAAAGCCGGTAAACTGGGACGTGAGTTCGTTCTGCAGGCAACAGGTGTTGTGGCAGAGCGTTATTCCAAGAATAAGAACATCCCTACGGGTGAGATTGAGATTCTCGTTGAGGAACTGAACATCCTTAATGAGAGTGCAACACCTCCCTTTACTATTGAGGAGAACTCTGATGGTGGCGATGACCTTCGTATGAAGTATCGTTACCTCGACCTCCGTCGTCCTGTTGTACGTCAGAACTTGGAGCTTCGTCATAAGTTTGCCTTCGAGGTTCGCCGTTACCTGGACGAGCAGGGCTTCCTGGAGATAGAGACCCCGGTTCTTGTGAACAGTACCCCAGAGGGTGCTCGCGACTTTGTTGTACCCAGTCGTATGAATCCTGGTCAGTTCTATGCTCTTCCTCAGAGTCCTCAGACCCTTAAGCAGCTCTTAATGGTGGCAGGTATGGATCGTTACTTCCAGATTGTAAAGTGTTTCCGCGACGAGGATCTGCGTGCCGACCGTCAGCCAGAATTTACTCAGATTGACTGTGAAATGTCTTTCGTTGAACAGGAGGATATTCTGCAGATGTTCGAGGGTATGAGTCGTCACCTCTTTAAGACCATAAAGGGAATAGATATACCCGCTCTTCCCCGTATGACTTGGGCTGATGCCATGAAGTACTACGGTAGCGATAAGCCCGATACCCGCTTCGGCATGAAGTTCGTGGAGCTGAAGAACTGCCAGCCCGATAATGCTTCGCGTGAGATTGTCGAGAGCATCTTCCCTGCAGGCTTCGGCGTGTTTGACGATGCCAAGTACATTGGTGCCATCTGTGCAGAGGGTCAGGCTGTTTACACCCGTAAGCAGATAGACCAGTTGACCGACTTTGTGAAGCGTCCTCAGATTGGTGCCAAGGGTCTGGTTTATGCCCGTGTGGAGGAGGATGGCAATGTAAAGAGTTCTGTAGATAAGTTCTATGGCTCCGAGACACTCGAAGTCCTGAAACAGAAGATGAATGCCAAGCCTGGCGATTTGATTCTAATCCTCTGCGGCGATGATGCCATGAAGGTACGCAAGCAACTTTCAGAACTACGCCTTGAGATGGGTTCACGTATGGGCCTCAGAGATAAGAATAAGTATTCATGCCTCTGGGTTATCGACTTCCCCATGTATGAGTGGAGTGATGAGGAGCAGCGCCTGATGGCTATGCATCATCCGTTCACTTCTCCTAAGCCCGAGGATATTCCTCTGCTTGATACCGATCCTGCCAGTGTTCGCGCCAATGCTTATGATATGGTAATAAACGGAGTGGAAGTTGGTGGCGGTAGCATCCGTATTCATGACGCTAAGACCCAGCAGAAGATATTCGAGATTCTAGGCTTCACACCCGAGCAGGCTCAGCAGAAGTTCGGATTCCTGATGAATGCCTTCAAGTTCGGAGCACCTCCACACGGAGGTTTGGCTTACGGATTGGACCGTTTTGTTAGTCTGTTTGCTGGACTTGACAGCATCCGCGACTGCATTGCCTTCCCCAAGAATAATAGCGGACGTGATGTTATGCTGGATGCTCCCGGCTTCCTGGAACAGGCTCAATTGGATGAGTTGAACCTTCAGGTTCTTCCTCGGGAATAAGTTTTCCGATAATATACAAGGAAGGCTGTATGTGCTTGGTGCCATACAGCCTTCTTCGTTTTAGTGTAGTGTGGAATTTAACGTATTTCCACCTCTTCCTTCATGTCAATTTCCTGTCCGTCTGAATCCATGAACTGATATTCCAAGAACGCCAGTTTTTGGCTTGGTATTACCTTTACACCAAGGCCGTATTTCCATTGCCATTTACGTTTCAGGGAGATAATCCCTCGGCAAAGGAATGCATATACGTAGGGGTGAACGTAGACGTTGAAACGCTTCATGCCCAACTTCTTGTTCAGCAGCTTTATTTTTCCTTCCAGTACGCTTTCAAAGAGGAAGCTGCTCTTAATCTTTCCCGTTCCATGGCAGGTGGGACAAGATTCCTCTACCTGCACATCCATTACGGGTCTTACACGTTGGCGGGTAATCTGCATGAGGCCGAACTTCGAGAGGGGCAGAATGTTGTGGCGGGCACGGTCGCGCTTCATGTTCTCACACATGTGTTCGTAAAGTGCCTGGCGGTCTTCTGCCAATTTCATATCAATGAAATCAACTACTATGATGCCGCCCATATCCCTCAGTCTCAGTTGGCGTGCCAACTCGTCGGCTGCACCCAGGTTTACTTCCAGTGCATTGGCTTCCTGTCCGTTCTTATTCTTTGTACGGTTGCCGCTGTTTACGTCCACTACGTGTAGCGCCTCGGTGTGCTCTATAATCAGGTAAGCTCCGTGCTTGTACGAAACGGTACGTCCGAAACCCGACTTTATCTGCCTCGTTATGTCGAAGTTGTCAAAGATGGGCAGTTTACCCTTGTACAGTTTAACCACACTCAGCCTGTCGGGAGCTATCATCGTAACGTAGTCTTTAACCTCCTGGAAAACATCCTCATTATTCACGTAGATGTTTTCGTAACTCGGGTTAAAGAGGTCTCTCAGCATACCTACGGTACGGCTTGTCTCCTCGTAAACCAGTGTGGGCTGTGTCTTGGCCTTCTGCGCTTGTCTTAAGCTGTCTTCCCAGCGTTTTACCAACACCTTCAGTTCGGTGTCAATTTCAGCAACGCGTTTTCCTTCTGCTACTGTTCGTACTATCACGCCACAGTTGTGTGGCTTTATGCTCTGGATAATCTGTTTAAGTCTCGACCGCTCCTCTGCACTCTTTATCTTGGTGGAGATGGAGATTTTGTCGTCAAAAGGTATTAGAACCAGGTAGCGTCCGGGGAAGGATATTTCACAAGTCAGGCGTGGCCCTTTAGTGCTGATGGGCTCCTTAACTATCTGTACCAGTATTTCCTGTCCTTGTTGGAGTACATTCTGTACACTGCCGGTTTTCTCCAGCTCATTTTGGAATGTAGCTTTCTCAAAGGGGTATAGGTTCTTCTTGTCGTTCAGAACCTGCTTCAGATATTTTGCATACGAGTTAAACTGAGCCCCTAGGTCCAGATAGTGAAGAAAAGCATCCCGTTCATGTCCTACGTTAACAAAACAGGCGTTCAGACCAGGCATTAATTTGCGGACTTTAGCCAAATAGATATTGCCTACCGCAAAGGAGGCAGACTGCTCTTCTTCCTGGTATTCCACCAGTTTCTTGTCTTCAGTAAGAGCAATGGCAATCTTTTTTGGCTGAACGTCAATGAAAAGTTCGCTCGTCATTCTTGTCTTTCTTGTTTTGTTAAATCCAAATCTTAAAAAAGACTCGGTGACATGTTGAAGTCTGTCACCGAGCCATGTCTTCTGAGAAGTACTTTTACTTGCTCTTATGTCTGTTCTTTCTCAGTCTCTTCTTACGCTTGTGAGTAGACATTTTGTGTCTCTTATGCTTCTTTCCGTTTGGCATAATTGTTTGTTATTTATGGGTTAGTACTATTATTTCTTCCTTTTTGGTGTGCAAAAGTACAATTTTTATCTTAAAGCCGAAAGTATTTCCTTGTTTTTTTATCATAAAAACAACAGATATGCTTGTTTCTCCCCCTGTTTTTGCGTAATTTTGTGGGCAAAAAAGGGACAAAACTACACGAAATGGCCGATTTCGCAGCAATAATAGAGCATTGGTACGGGCAGAATAAGAGGGCGTTGCCTTGGCGTGAGACCACCAATCCATATTATATATGGCTCTCTGAGATTATCCTACAGCAGACCAGGGTAGAGCAGGGCAGATCTTACTATGAGCGTTTTGTCTCGGCTTTCCCTACCGTTCAGGCTTTAGCCGATGCTTCTGAGGAGCAAGTTCTTCTGCTTTGGCAAGGCCTTGGTTACTACAGCAGGGCAAGGAATCTGCATAAGGCAGCACAGCAGATTGCTGCCCATGGCTCATTCCCTTCGGATTATAAGAGCCTCCTCTCCCTGCCTGGAGTCGGCCCTTATACGGCAGCTGCTATAGCCAGCTTTGCATACGGACAGCCCTATGCTGTTGTGGATGGAAACGTTTTCCGCGTTCTGTCAAGATACTTCGGAGTAGAAACACCCATTGATTCTACTGACGGGAAAAAAGAATTCAAAGCGTTGGCAGATGAGTTGTTGGATAAGAAACGCCCTTCCTTTTATAATCAGGCTATTATGGATTTCGGTGCCGTAGTCTGCAAGCCATCTGGCGCTGATTGCTCCCTCTGTCCCCTCTCAGATGCTTGTGTGGCTTATGCGCAGAACCGTGTGCAACAACTTCCTGTAAAGGAAAAGAAATTATTACAGAAAACACGTTGGTTTTCATACGTTTACGTTTGTACAGATAAAGAAGATGTTCTTATAACAAGAAGGATCAAGGATGACATCTGGAAAGGTCTTTATGAGTTCCCTTTGATTGAGTCGGAGGAGGAACTTCCACTCACTTCTTTCCTGCATCATTTCCCCAAGGGCGAGTGGCGTCTGCTCCGTCAGGGATTTGTTCACCAACTGACACACCAGCATCTGGTAGTCAATTTCTATAGGTTACAACTCCCACAGAAAGACTCTTCCTTGCCAGGCATTTGGGTAAAAAAATCAGAACTTCAAAATTTTGCCTTCCCCCAACTTCTTGTCAAGTTGATGGATATAGTATCTTGATAATATTTTGCCCCATTTTACTAAAATAGGATAAGTTTTTTCTCATCTTTTTATTTCCTTATCCTAAAAAGTCATATCTTTGTGGGGCAAATGCCTCTTATATAATATAATGGAATATCGCAGATGTGGAAAGAGTGGAGTGCTACTGCCCGAGATAAGTTTGGGCATGTGGCATAATTTTGGTTGTCTTACACCATTCGAAACATCGAGGGCAATAGCCTTGACAGCTTTCGAATCCGGAATAGTGCACTTTGACCTTGCCAATAACTATGGACCTGAGCCAGGTGCCGCCGAATCATTTATGGGCAGTATGATGCGCGGTGACTTCTGTACCCACAGAGACGAGCTGTTCATCTCTACCAAGGCTGCATACGATATGTGGGATGGTCCTTATGGCTCGTGGGCATCAAGGAAACACATGATAGCCAGTCTGAATCAGAGCCTCAGACGAATGAATCTGGAGTACGTAGATCTGTTCTACTGTCATCGGTATGACCCCGAAACACCCCTTGAGGAAACGTTACAGACGCTAGTTGATGTGGTACGTCAGGGAAAGGCTTTATATATAGGCCTGAGTCGTTGGCCTTTGGAAGCTGCACGTTTTGGTTTTCATTACCTTTGCCAACGTGATGTGCCTTGTTTGATTTATCAAGGACGATTGAACCTTCTGGATCAAGCTCTCTTGAAAGATGGCATTCTAAAGCAGTGTCAGGATGATGGGGTAGGGTTTATATCCTTTTCGCCTTTGGCACAAGGATTGCTTACCGATCGTTACCTGAATGGTATTCCCGAAGATAGCCGAATTGCCCGCGATCCGCGTTTCCTGAAGGCTGACGACCTGACCCCAGAACGATTGACCCAACTGAGAGCTCTGAATGATATAGCTGCACATCGAGGCGAGAATTTGGCCACTATGGCATTAGCGTGGATTCTGCAACAGAAAGGCGTGACAAGCGTGATAGTGGGTGCCAGCTCGCCTGAGCAGTTGAAGAAGAACCTGCAGGCAACAGAGTCTGCTGCTTTTTCCACAGAAGAGATACAACAAATTAACAAATTAACCCAATAAAAAACAAATGAAAAAAACAATCTTGTCCATTGCCCTTGCGGCAGCATGCATGATGGGGTGGGCCCAGAATGCAGAGATGTTCAAACCCTACAAGCAGACCAGTCTTCGTCTGCCCAGCGTACCGCTGATTGTAAGTGATCCTTATTTCTCCGTTTGGAGTCCGTACGATAATCTTACTGATGGTTCTACTCGCCATTGGACCAACGAAGAGAAGCCCATAGAGGGTCTTTTGCGTGTGGATGGGACAACCTATCGTTGGATGGGTGCAGCCCAACGGACGCTTATGGAGAGTGTGATTCCTATGTCGAACGAGGCAGAGTGGGAAGCTCAGTACACCTCTGAGAAACCAGCCGACGGATGGGAGAACCCAGACTTTAATGCTTCTGCGTGGAAAACAGGCAAGGGTGCTTTCGGCTCTGATAATTATGATAACATCCGTACTCCCTGGACCAAGGAAGACGACCATATTTGGGTGCGTCGCACAGTAGACCTTACTGCCGACCAGCTCCAGGGCGACCTGTACCTTATTTTCTCGCACGACGATGCCTGCGAAATCTTCATCAATGGCAAGAAAGCCGCCACAGGTATTATGGATTATGTAGATGGCGTTGTGGTTCGTCTGGACGGTGAGAAGCGCGACTTGCTGAAGCAGGGCAAGAACGTGTTTGCTATACATTGTTATAATAAGACGGGCGGCGCCCTTGTTGACTTCGGAGTGTTCCGTAACATAGCCAAAGGTAACGAAAGTATCAAGACGGCTCAGCAAAAGAGTGTGGATGTGCTGGCTTGCAACACCTATTATACTTTCTCTTGCGGTCCAGTGGATTTAGATGTAGTGTTTACTGCACCACATATTATTGATGATTATGATTTACTTTCAGCTCCCATCAACTACATCTCTTATCAGGTACGTTCAGTAGATGGACAGAAGCATAATGTGCAGTTCTATGTTTCTACCACACCTCAGATGGCGGTGAACAAGGTGCATCAGCCTACCGTTTCGAACAGGATTTTCGAGAATGGGAAGCAATATCTGAAGGCAGGAACTATTGAGCAGCCTATCTTGGCTAAGACGGGCGACGGCATCTGCATAGATTGGGGTTATGTTTACCTATCAGGAGTGAATGGAAGGCTTTCTTTGGCCTCTGATAACGATGTGAAGACGCAGTTCCTGTCTGACGGTCGTTTGCCTCGTGGTGAACGCGAAGTGGTTTGCCAAAAGCAGGTTTCTCTGCCCACGCTGGCATACGTACACGACTTTGGTTCCACCACACAGGGTAGTAGCTTTGCTATGATTGGTTATGATGAGATTTGGGACATTGAATACTTCTACAAGCGTTATAAGGGCTATTGGGCACACGAGGGTAATGTGAGCATCTTTGATATGTTCGACCGCATGGCTAGCAATTACGCCAGCATCATGCAACGTTGCCGTCAGATGGATAAGACCATCTACGATGATGCTTTTGCTGCCGGTGGAGTAAAGTATGCCGAGATTCTTTCAGGCTCATATCGTCATGTGAATGCTGCCCACAAGCTATTTAAGGACTCAGATGGCAATGTGCTCTTCTTCTCGAAGGAGAACAACTCTAACGGTTGTGTGAATACTGTTGACCTTACCTATCCTGAGGCTCCCCTGTACCTCTGTTATAATCCAGAGTTGCAGAAGGGTATGATGACCTCCATCTTTGAGTATAGTTATACAGGGCGTTGGACTAAGCCCTTTGCAGCCCACGATTTGGGTCAGTACCCCAAGGCCAATAAGCAGGTGTATGGCGGCGATATGCCCCTTGAGGAAGCAGGTAATATGATAACACTGGCTGCTCAGATTTGCAAACAGGAAGGTAATACATTATATATAGATAAGTATTGGCGCATTATCACCACTTGGGCCGATTATCTGGTGGAGAACGGTTTGCATCCAGCCAACCAACTTTGTACTGACGACTTCGCTGGTCATTGGGCAGGCAATTGTAACTTGGCCATCAAGGCCATCATGGGTGTGGCCGGTTATGCTGAAATAGCTAAGATGAAGGGCTTGGACGATGTTTATCAGAAGTACAATGCCAAAGCCAAGGAAATGGCTGCTGCCTGGGAAAAGGAAACCAAGGTAGGCGACCATTACGAACTGGCATACGGAGCAGGCAAGGATACTTGGAGCCAGAAATATAATATGGTATGGGATAAGCTCTGGAACACAGGTATTATTCCCAATAACGCCATGCAGACAGAAATCAAGTACTACCTGACCAAGCAGAATGAGTTTGGCCTGCCTCTTGACTGCCGTAAGGACTACACTAAGAGCGACTGGATTATGTGGACAGCTGCCATGGCACAAACCGACAAGGACTTCCAGAAGTTTGTCGATCCCCTGTACAAGTACATCAACGAGACGGAAAGCCGTGTTCCCATCTCCGACTGGCACGACACCAAGACGGGCCGTATGACAGGCTTTAAAGCCCGTTCCGTAATTGGCGGTTACTGGATGAGAGTGTTGATGAATAAAAAATAAGGGTTGTGAAGAAAAAAAATCACATATTATTTTGCGGGTCAGAAATTATGTTGTAATTTTGCACCCGATAAAAATGAGAAGAGCGTTTATGCTACAACCAAGAACATCACATAAAAGGTAAGAATAAAAAGACCACCTCCGATGTCACAATCGGTAAGGTGGTCTTTTTTTTATAGAAAATTACATATTTTAAAGATATAGAAAAAGATTATGAAACTGAAACTGAAGAAAGTACTTGTACTGGGTTCTGGCGCATTGAAAATTGGTCAGGCCGGTGAGTTTGACTACTCTGGTAGCCAGGCACTGAAAGCACTGAGAGAGGAAGGCATCTACTCTGTGCTGGTAAATCCCAATGTAGCTACCATACAGACAAGTGAGGGTATTGCCGATAAGGTCTATTTCCTGCCGATTACCCCCCATTTTATTACAGAGATTATTAAGAAGGAGCGTCCCGATGGTATTATGCTGGCATGGGGTGGTCAGACTGGTCTGAACGTAGGTACAGCCCTTTACCAGAGTGGCGTGCTGAAGGAGTATGGCGTACAGGTGCTGGGTACTTCGGTTGAGGCTATCATGAATACAGAAGACCGCGACCTCTTTGTTAAGGAACTGAATAAGGTTGACCTGAAGGTTCCCGTATCTGAGGCTTGCGAGACAATGGAAAGTGCTGTAGCTGCAGCACGTAAGATCGGATATCCCATCATGATTCGTTCTGCCTATGCACTGGGCGGTCTGGGTAGCGGTGTTTGTCCGGATGAGAAGACTTTCCGTGAGATTGCCGAGAGCGCCTTCACCTTTGCACCTCAGGTTCTGGTCGAAGAGTGTCTGAAAGGCTGGAAGGAAATTGAGTTTGAGTGTATTCGCGATGCCAATGGCCATTGCTTCACTGTTGCCTCAATGGAGAACTTCGATCCCCTGGGAATCCATACAGGTGAGTCTATTGTAGTGGCTCCTACTTGCTCTCTAACCGACGAGCAGGTGAAGATGTTGCAGGATATCACCATCAAGTGTGTAAAGCACCTGAACATCGTGGGCGAGTGCAACATCCAGTTTGCCTTCAACGCCGAGACCAACGACTACCGTATCATCGAGATTAATGCCCGTCTGAGTCGTTCGTCTGCCCTTGCCTCTAAGGCTACCGGTTATCCTCTGGCCTTCGTGGCAGCTAAGATAGCATTAGGTTATACTCTTGACCAGATAGGCGAGATGGGTACCACAAACTCTGCCTACGTTGCACCTTCTCTTGACTATATGATCTGTAAGATTCCTCGTTGGGACCTTACCAAGTTCGCAGGTGTAAGTCGTAAGATTGGCTCCAGCATGAAGTCAGTAGGCGAGATTATGAGTATCGGTCGTAGCTTCGAGGAGATGATTCAGAAGGGCTTGCGTATGATAGGTCAGGGCATGCACGGATTTGTGGGTAACGACCATGTGAAGTTTACCGACCTCGACGAAGAACTGGCTAATCCTACCGATCTGCGTATCTTTGCTATTGCGCAGGCGCTGGAAGAAGGTTACACCGTAGAGCGTATCTATGAGCTCACCAAGATTGACCCTTGGTTCATTGAGCGCATGAAGAATATTGTTGACTTCAAGGAAGTGTTGGAGGGTTACAACTCACTGGAGGAACTCCCCAAGGATGTACTGAAGAAGGCTAAGATGCTGGGCTTCTCTGACTTCCAGATTGCCCGCTTCGTTCTGAAGCCTGCAAGTGGCAACATGGAGCGCGAGAACCTGGCTGTACGTCAGCACCGTATCAAGGAGGGAATCCTGCCTGCTGTTAAGCGTATTCCTACGGTTGCCAGCGAGCATCCCGACCTCACCAACTACCTGTACATGACCTATGCAACAGAGGGCTATGATGTAAACTATTACAAGAATGAGAAGTCGGTAATCGTCTTAGGCTCAGGTGCTTACCGCATTGGGTCAAGCGTTGAGTTCGACTGGTGCTCAGTAAATGCCATCCAGACAGCTCGCAAGCTAGGTTACAAATCCATCATGATTAACTACAACCCCGAGACCGTAAGTACCGACTACGATATGTGCGACCGTCTGTACTTCGATGAGTTGTCGTTCGAGCGTGTACTGGATGTTATCGACCTGGAGAATCCCAATGGTGTGATTGTAAGTGTGGGTGGTCAGATTCCTAACAACCTGGCTATGAAGCTCTACCGTCAGAGTGTGCCCATCCTGGGTACAAGTCCTGTCAGCATCGACCGTGCTGAGAACCGTAACAAGTTCTCTGCTATGCTTGACCAACTGGGTATCGACCAGCCAAAGTGGAGCGCCCTGACATCAATGGACGACGTGAAGAAGTTTATTGACGAGGTAGGCTATCCCGTTCTGGTTCGTCCTTCATACGTACTCTCAGGTGCTGCAATGAATGTTTGCCATAACGATGAGGAATTGAGTCGCTTTCTGGAACTTGCCAGCGAGGTCAGCAAGGAATATCCTGTTGTTATCAGCCAGTTCATGCAGGAGACCAACGAGATAGAGTTCGATGCCGTAGCCAAGTGTGGCGAGGTGGTAGAGTATGCTATTTCAGAGCACGTAGAGTTTGCCGGTGTACACTCTGGTGATGCCACCATGACCTTTCCCGCTCAGCAGATAAGCTTTGCTACAGCCCGTCAGATTAAGAAGATTTCCCGTGCTATTGCCAAGGAACTGAATATCAGCGGTCCCTTCAATATCCAGTATCTGGCTAAGGGACGCGACGTGAAGGTTATCGAGTGTAACCTGCGTGCCAGTCGTTCGTTCCCCTTCGTCAGCAAGGTGCTGAAGCGCAACTTCATTGATACAGCTACCCGCATCATGTTGGATGCTCCTTATACACAGCCCGACAAGAGTGCCTTCGATATCGACCGCATCGGTGTGAAGGCCAGTCAGTTCAGCTTCAACCGTCTACAGAATACCGACCCCATCCTGGGTGTTGATATGAGTAGTACTGGTGAGGTTGGTTGTTTGGGTGACACCTTCGAGGAGGCTCTGTTGAACTCACTCATCGCCACTGGTTATAAGATTCCCAGCAAGGATAAGGGTATCATGATTTCGAGCGGTGAGACCAAGGAGAAGGTACGCCTGCTGGATGGTGCTCGTATGCTCACTAAGGCTGGCTATACCATCTATGCCAGCGAGGGTACCGCTAAGTTCCTGAACGAGAACGGTGCTAAGGCCATTGCTGTAAATTGGCCCGACGAGAACGACGACAACGGACGCGAGAATGTAATGAAGATGATTGCCGACCATAAGTTCGACTTGGTTGTCAACATTCCCAAAAACCATACCGAGCGTGAGTTGACAAACGGTTATAAGATTCGTCGTGGCGCCATCGACCACAATATTCCTCTGATTACCAACTCCCGTCTGGCAAGTGCTTTCATCGAGGCATTCTGCACACTCAGCCAGGATGATTTGGCTATCAAGAGTTGGAACGAGTATTAATGGATTTTTCTATGCATATCAGGAGTAATTTCTAAGCAGATGAAAATGGTATTTCCCTGATTAGTTCGGGAAATACCATTTTTCATGTATTAATTTGGTCGGATTCTCTTTTTTTCATAATTTTGCACACAATATGACGTTCGAACTGATTTTTATGGCCTGTGTCATCGTGCTGATGCTGATGGCGCTGATGAAGGAGATGTTACGCCCCGGCCTAATTTTGTTTACGGCTGTCGTAATGCTGCTTTGTGCAGGTATCATCAATCCCGAAGAGGCCTTAAAGGGCTTTTCAAACAAGGGAATGATAACAGTGGCTCTGCTGTATCTGGTAAGTGAGGGCGTGCGTAAGAGCGGTCTGCTGGAACGTTTTGTGTATAAAATGCTGCCAACCAAGAACGTATCGGTAACAAAGGTGAACCTGCGTTTTTATCCTATTGTCTCGTTCATCTCAGCCTTCTTCAACAATACCCCCGTTGTGGTTATCTTTGCTCCCATGATTAAGAACTGGGCGCGTAAGATGAAGTTGCCATCCACCAAATTCCTTATTCCTCTGAGTTATGCTACCGTGCTTGGTGGTATCTGTACGCTGATTGGTACCACCACTAATTTGGTACTTCACGGAATGCTCTTGCAGGAGTATAAGGACGAGATGACAACCTTCGAGGAGTCGGCAGGTAAGGTCAAAGGTATCCTGTTGCAAAACGGGGTGGACGGTATGCACATGTTTGAGTTAACCAAGGTAGGCGTCTTCATAGCTCTGGCTGGTCTTATCTATCTGATATTTTTCTCTAAATATCTGTTGCCTGATAGCCGACTGTCTGAGGAAGATGCTGAGGAGGAAAATATTGTACCAGGAATGATTCGGTATGAGATCTTGCTCAGCAATCGTTTCCCTGGTCTTGGCAAGACGCTTCACGACTTCGACTTCTTCCTTCATTACGGAGCTCATGTTCGTGCTATACGCCGAAACGGTAGTATTGTGGAGGGTGATTATATGCACTCACCCCTTACCCACGAGGACACACTGATTATAGATGCTGAGGAAGGTTTCATGAAAGCATGGGGCGATAGCCGTGTTTTCTGGATGATTAACCGTGTTGGCGATTATGAGCCGCCTATGGGTACCAAGAAACGCTGGTTTGCTTTTGGGCTGTTGCTAATGATGATTATCGGAGCCACAGTTGGTGAGCTGCCTATTGTTACAGAGCATTTCAAGTTCCTGAAACTGGATATGTTCTTCTTTGCCTGCATTACCACTATTATCATGGCGTGGACTGGAATGTTTAATCCCCGTAAGTACACTAAGTTCTTCTCGTGGGATGTGCTCATAACCATTGCCTGTGCTTTTGCTATCAGTGCGGCTATGACTAAGTCGGGCTTTGCCGACTTTGTTGCCGGATACATCATCTCGCTGACTGATGCCGTGGGAGGCAGTTCGTATGGCATTTATGTTATTCTGGCAGCTTTGTTCCTGATTACCAATATCTTTACGGAACTGATTACCAACAATGCAGCTGCTGCGTTGGCCTTCCCTTTGGCGCTTGCCGTTTCTGAAAGGTTAGGCATGAATCCAATGCCCTTTGTGGTATGTGTGTGCTTTGCTGCCAGTTCATCCTTCAGCACCCCTATTGGATATCAGACCAATCTGATTGTACAGGGTGTTGGCGGTTACAAGTTCAATGATTTTGTAAAGGTAGGACTACCACTTAACATCATAGTATTTCTGTTGAGCGTATTCCTGATACCGCTTTTCTACCTATAAGATTTTATGGCTGAAAACATTTATCCCATATATGACCAGATGATGACGCGTGCCGACAAGGAGAATCTCCTCCACCAGCATGGTCTGATGGTCTGGTTTACAGGTTTGAGCGGAAGCGGCAAGAGCACCATTGCTATGGGTGTGGAGCGTGAGTTGCATAAGCGAGGCATCCTTTGTAGGATTCTTGACGGCGACAATATCCGTTCCGGCATCAACAGCAACTTAGGCTTCTCTGCTGAGGATAGGATGGAGAACATCCGACGGATTGCTGAGATTGGAAAACTCTTTGTTCAGACGGGCATCGTAACACTGGCATGCTTTGTCAGTCCTACCAACGATGTGCGCCGTTTGGCTCGCAACATCATTGGCGAGGATGATTTCAGGGAGGTTTTCGTCTCTACGCCTCTTGAGGAATGTGAGCGTCGCGATGTGAAAGGTCTTTATGCCAGAGCCAGAAGGGGCGAGGTGAAAGACTTTACCGGCATCAGCGCTCCCTTCGAAGTACCAGAGAATCCAGCCCTTGAGATTGATACCAGCCGCCTCTCGTTAGAGGAATCTGTAAAAAGGGTGGTGGAGTTGATAATGAAAAATGGGTTAGAGGTTATGGGTTAGCGGTTAGCGATTAGAGACACCTGAATCTTGAATCCTGAAACTAATATTGGTTAAAGGTTAGCGTAATTATGAATTATGAATTATGAATTAAATCTGTCGCATCTGCAGGAACTAGAGGCCGAAAGCATTCACATCATTCGTGAGGTGGCTGCCGAGTTCGAGAATCCTGTTATGCTGTATAGTATAGGTAAGGACTCCAGCGTTATGGTTCGTCTGGCTGAGAAGGCTTTCGCGCCAGGCAAGGTGCCTTTCCCCCTGATGCACATTGATTCTAAATGGAAGTTTCGCGAGATGATTGAGTTCCGAGACCGTTATGCCAAGGAGCACGGATGGAACCTGATTGTGGAAAGCAATATGGAGGCTTTCAATGCCGGCGTGGGACCCTTTACCCATGGAAGCAAGGTGCATACCGACCTTATGAAGACCAAGGCCCTCCTGGATGCGCTGAACAAATATAAGTTCGATGCTGCCTTTGGTGGAGCCCGCAGGGATGAGGAAAAGAGTCGGGCCAAGGAGCGCATCTTCAGCTTCCGCGACCAGTTTAACCAGTGGGACCCTAAGAACCAGCGCCCTGAGCTCTGGGATATCTATAACAGCAGGGTTCATAAGGGCGAGAGCATTCGTGTATTCCCCTTGAGCAATTGGACAGAGTTGGATATCTGGCAGTATATCCGTCTGGAGAACATTCCCATTGTGCCCCTGTATTTTGCCAAGGAACGTCCTTGCGTGGAGATTGACGGTAACCTAATAATGGCCGATGATGACCGTCTGCCCAAGGAACTGGTGCCCAAGATTCACAACCGCATGGTTCGTTTCCGCACACTTGGCTGCTGGCCTCTGACGGGTGCTGTAGAGTCGAATGCTACCACCATCGAGGAGATTGTAGAGGAGATGATGACCACCACCAAGAGCGAGAGAACCACTCGTGTAATAGACTTCGACCAGGAAGCCAGCATGGAGCAGAAAAAGAGGGAGGGATATTTTTAATTGAAAATTGACAATTGAAAATTGACAATTGATAATGGAAGACAAAAAGTTAGATATAAAGGCTTATCTTGATGCCGATGAGAAGAAGGATTTGCTCCGTCTCTTGACGGCAGGCTCTGTGGATGATGGAAAATCTACGCTGATAGGCCGACTTCTTTTTGATAGCAAGAAGCTTTACGAGGACCAGTTGCAGGCTCTGGAGCGCGACTCCCGTCGTGTGGGCAATGCCGGAGCTGGGCAGATAGACTATGCTTTGCTGCTGGATGGCCTGAAGGCTGAGCGCGAGGAGGGTATTACCATCGATGTGGCTTACCGCTATTTCTCCACCAACCAGCGCAAGTTTATCATTGCCGATACCCCGGGCCACGAGCAATATACCCGCAACATGATTACTGGTGGCAGCACGGCTAATCTGGCTATCATCTTGGTAGATGCCCGTACGGGAGTTATCACGCAGACGCGCCGCCATACATTCCTGGTTTCCCTGTTGGGAATCAAGCACATTGTGCTGGCCGTAAACAAGATGGATTTGGTGAACTTCTCCGAGGAAGTTTTCACAAAGATAAAGAATGAATACCTGGCGCTGACCAGTCAGTTGGGCATCGAGGATGTAACGTGCTTCCCCCTCTCGGCTCTGGAGGGCGACAATGTGGTGGAGAAGAGTCCTCGCACGCCTTGGTTCCAGGGCACATCATTGCTTCAGTTCCTGGAGACCGTGCCCATCGACCGCGACCGAAATATGCAGGACTTCCGCTTCCCCGTTCAGTACGTCCTGCGTCCCAACTTGGACTTCCGTGGCTTCTGCGGAAAGGTTGCCAGCGGCGTAATCCGTAAGGGCGATGAGGTTGTGGCCCTACCCAGCATGAAGAAGAGCCGCGTAAAGAACATTGTTACATATGAAGGCGAGCTCTCCTACGCATTCTGCCCTCAGTCTATTTGTATAACTCTGGAGGACGAGATAGATATCAGTAGAGGAGAGATGATCGTGCGCCCTGATAATCTGCCAAACATCGGCCGTTACTTCCAGACAATGCTTGTATGGATGGACGAGGAGCCTATGGACCGTGGCAAGCAATTCTTCCTGAAGCACAACACCAATACCACCCGTGCTACCATAGATGAGGTTTGTTATCGTGTGGATGTAAACACCATGGAGCAGTTGCCTGGCACAGACTTCAAACTGAACGAGATAGGTTGCGTCCGCATTACTACGGCTAAAACCATCTTCTTCGATGCCTACAAGCAGAATAAGGCTACTGGCGCCTTCATTCTCATAGACCCCATCACCAACAACACCTCAGCGGTGGGTATGATAATCCGTCCCTTAGAGATGGACGACATCAACAAAGCCGACGTTCCCACGCTCGACCTTAAGAAGCTAGGGATAGGGGAGGAGCACTATGAGGCAATAGAGAAGGCGATGAAGGACCTTGCAAGGCAAGGGCTTGAGATTGTAATAAGACGCCCCTCTCCAACCCCTAACCCCTCCTCCCCAAAATGGGAGGTGGGAAATATATAATTCAACTGCCATTGCCTCTGCTTGCAGTTCCCTCCCATTTGGGGGAGGGTTAGGGAGAGGGGCCAGAATTATGGAATTTTCCAAATTACCAGCAAATACTTTGATTGGAGCCGACTGGGATACGTTCCGGGCTGTAACTCAGGGTAGATATGTTGCACAGGATAAGGACACCAAGTTGCTTGTAACCAAATGCATCTGCCGTCTGCTCAGCCTTTTTGCTCCCTTGCAGGAAAACAAGTACCAGCGCCTGCTGGCCAACACACCCCTGCAGCACGACCCGCTCTTTATTCTGGGCCATTGGCGCAGCGGAACCACCTTCGTGCACAATATCTTTGCGCAGGACCAGCGCTTCGGCTATACCACCACGTACCAGACGGTATTACCGCACCACATGATGACAATGCAATGGCTGCTGAAGCCTCTCTTTGGTGCCCTGATGCCTAAGACCAGGCCTACCGATAATATGGAACTCAGCCCCGATTTGCCACAGGAGGAAGAGTTCGCTCTGCTGAACATGTGTCCCGTATCATATTACAATTTCTGGTTCTATCCGCAGAGTATGCGCGAGTATTGCGACCGCTTTCTGACCATGAAGCAGGCCACGCCTCAGGAGATTGCCGACTTCAAGGACAAGTTCCTTAAACTGGTAAAGATAAGCATGTGGAACAGTCGTCGCGGTGTATCCGATGCCCAGTACCTCAGCAAGAATCCGCCACATACAGGCAAGGTAAAGACGCTGGTGGAGATGTTCCCCAATGCCAAGTTCATCTATCTCATCCGCGACCCCTATACGGTGTTCGAGAGCACCCGTTCCTTCTTCACTCAGACCATTGCACCGTTGGAGTTAAATAGTATATCTACGGAAGAGATGGAGCAGAATATCCTTTATGGATATAAGGAGTTGTACAATGCTTATCAGGAGCAGAAACAGTATATCCCCGTGGGCAATCTGTTTGAGGCTAAGTTTGAGGAGTTTGAGGAGGATGCCCTCAGCATCACCGAGCGCATTTACCGCCAGTTGAATCTCCCAGGTTGGGAGGCAGCACGTCCTAATATAGAGAAGTACATAAACGGCAAGAAAGGGTTTCACAAGAACCAGTACCAGTACGATTCCCGCACCATCAGCATGGTAAATGATGCCTGGGGGGACATCCTAGACGCCTGGGGCTATCAAAAACTTGAATCTTGAAACTTTATCCCTCCTCATCCATCTTCTTCAGACCGAAGATTTGGGAATAAGATATTAAAGATAAAATAGGGAGTAGGACACCTGCAATGATGTAGAATTCCCAATTGTCGCCAAGTATGAAGAACAGTGTGCACAGTACACCTGTTATCAATGTTGGCAATAGCAACGCTAAAACACAGTTCCTGAATTTGTTTCCACATTTGGCCAAGGCAAAGAAATACCCCATAATTGTACTTGATGCCAGATGGATGGGAACCAGGATAACGATAATGTAGATACATTTCTCCACTATCTCAAAGGATGAGGTATCAACAGCTTCAGTCATAAACCATACGCTCCAGATCCATGCGAATCCCATGGCTAAGCATACAGAATAGACTATACCATCTAAGAATTCATCGTAATGTTTATTCATGGCCGAAAAGATAATCAAAGAGCCCCATTTGGCTATCTCCGCAGGAATCGCTACTCCCAGGAATCCGATTGTCAAGCATTCCAGTATAGAATGTTGTTCTGATATCTGAAACTTCTCAGGAAGATACGGCAATCCTGATTTTATAACTGCAAAAGCCATTGCTGCACCCACCAAAGCTGCCAATAACAGCATTTGCCAGGGCTCCGGCTTCTTGCTATCTATCATATCGATATATAAAATGAAGAATACGGCAGGAAAAACTGCTGCAATCAAAAGAATAATTGTTGTTAGTTCCATAATATAATTATGTTATTAGGTTCATATTGTTTTCATGCTAATCGTTAATTCGTTCTCAAAAATAGTTAATTTATTTAACACACAAGCATAAAGTAGGGTAAATTTTTATATATGTCAGCAAAATCGCATCTTTATAGCCAGAATGGTATAATTATAAGAAAAACTGCCACCTTATTAAATGTAAGATAGCAGTCTTTTAGGTTAGGGTTAACGTTTCGTTACCTTATCAATGTAATAGTCGAGTCCAAAGATGGAGCCTGCCAGTAGGAATGCTTGTCCTACGTAGAAAAGAAGTCCGTTTGCCACATCTGCTATGGTAAACACCTGATAGGCTACCATCACTATGCTTGTGCTAATCAGCATCACAGCACATGTGTACTGTACATTCTTTTTCCTGTCCATAGTCTAAAGTAAGCAACTTGCTCCTGCACCACCCAGTATGGCTGCAATAACATAACCGATGATTTGCAGAATAGTCTTAATTGTCTTGTTCATAGTAGTTTACTGTTTCGTGAATAATGTTCAATGCTCAATGTTCAATGAAATAAAATTCTTCACTTTTCACTCTTAACTCTTCACTTGAAGAGAGGGGGCTTTCGCCCCGCTCTTCATTAGTCTTCATCCGCTCCTGGCTCGTCACCGCCATTGTCATCACCACCACCCTGGTTAGGGTTAGGGTTAACGTTATCGTTGGTGTTGTTATCTCCCCCCTCGCCCTCGGGAGAGGGGTCGGGGGTGAGGCTGTTGTTCGCGTCTTCATCCTCGACAGTTCCGCTATCATCGCTGGTGACGCGCTTTACGATGGCGCCGTTGCGGTCGATACAGGTGATCTGGATGGCGGTGTTGGCCAACTCATCCTTCAAGTCAACGCTGGGGGTGAACACAATGCGGCGACTCTTGATAAGGCCAGTCTTCACGTCGTTCACACTCTCTACGGCCTTGGCACGTACTGCGAAGCGCATAGTACCC
>JAFSRW010000031.1 GCA_017445925.1 Bacteroidaceae bacterium
TGCAATTTCCAGATATGGTTGGTTCGTGTCTGGAAGGGGATTCTTTGACAGTAATCCTGTAAAAAATAACAAAATTAGAGATAAAACGATTAAACAATATTAAAATGACAGCCAATTATTTGGTTTGCAACATAGAAGTTATGAATAAATGCATCAGCTGCTTTCTCGTAGCTGTCTGGTAGAGCTACTTTTACCCAGCCTTGTGGCTTCCAGGTGGTTTCAATATGGTCAATAGTAGCCGTAATGGTTACGTCGCTCACGATTCCTTTGAAGTCCTTGATGGCCCGACCAAAGTTGATGCGCCCCATGGCCTCGACAAGAATCTCAAGCTCGTCGCCTTTCTTGACAGGCGGTAATTTTAGGGTCTTTTCATTCTTCACGCGGTCAATCTTGCCGATGTACTTGCCGTTAATGAAGATCTGGGCAAAGTCGTGGCAGTCTGCAGTCAGAATGCTTGGTTCGCTGATGTTGGGCATGGTCGTAAAGTAACACATGGCTCCCCATCCTAAGTCCATCTCCTCAAAGGTTTTCAGCCCACCTTCTTTTTGGATAGAGGGTTTCATCCCATCAAAGCCGTTAAAGATCGAAGAGAACTCCGTCAGTTCAAACTTCGGCACAGTGATGATGGGCATCGGAGCCTTGGGTACGTTGGGGAGCTTCTTGTCTGAGTACTTCTGCATCATGGTGCGCAGTTCCCAGAACTTGGGGGTAGCGAGCCCCCATTCGTTGATGGGAGCGTCATAGTCGTAAGAGGTGACGTCGGGAGCAAAGCCGGGAGAGTTGGCTCCTGCCCAATGTCCAAAGGAGGTTCCTCCGTGCGTCATGTAAAGCGAAAAGCTGATGCCCTTCGACAACATTTCGTCCATACCGTCCACCATATCCTTGGCAGGACGTGTCTCATGGCGGGCTCCCCATTTATCGAACCAACCACTCCAGAACTCGGAACACATTTTGGGTGCATCGGGACGCAGTTCGCCCAAGCGGCGGAATTGGTTGTCGATATTGGCACCCGTACCAAAGTTCATAGTCCAGGTGAGGTCATCAAGGCCGTTCTTCTCAAAATTGCTCGACCAGTCGCACTGGAACAACTCCAGTTCTTTGCCATAGATGCTACGCAGACAATCACGGATTTCTGAAACGTATGGCTTGTCTTCGCCATAACTGCCGTACTCGTTCTCTACCTGCATCATGATGATGGGACCGCCGTTCTGGATAGTAAGGGGCTTCAGTTGCTCGCCCACCTTCTCCTCGAATATCTTTACGCGTTCCATGAAATAGGGGTCGCGTTCGCGAAGTTTGATATCTTTCTTCTTCAGCAGCCACCAAGGCAGACCGCCCATTTCCCACTCAGCGCAAACGTATGGACCAGGACGTACGATGACGTACATACCGTTCTTCTGGGCGATACGGCAGAACTCAGCCACATCGTTGTTGTCGGTAAAATTGAACTGTCCCTCCTGCTGCTCGTGGATATTCCAGAAAATATAGATGCACACAGCGTTCATGCCTAAGGCCTTGCACATCTGTATACGGTGCTCCCAATAGGGGCGGGGAATACGCGGATAATGCACCTCGGCAGCCTTTACTACAAAGGGTTGGCCATTGAGCAAGAAAGTCTTGTCACCTATGGTAAAAGTACCAGGCTTGTTATCAGCCATAACTGTTGCAGAAATCAATGCGAACAGCGTGAGAATGGAGAGAATTTTCTTCATTTTATCCTTAGTTTAAGATTATCTGGGGGTAAAGGTAATTATTTTTCTACAAAGGTGGAAATGCTAAGGGCAGAAAGTTGCATTTTTCCTTTGTAAATGCCTACAGGTTTCAGATTTTCACCTTCTGTATCGCTGGTACGATATATTTGCCAAGTGTGTTTCTTCTTATCAGAGAAGCTAAGTTTGAAGTCCTGTGGCTCGTTAGAATAGTTGATGGCCACACAAACCCACTTGCCGTCTTGGTTCTGATAGGCAGAAACCATCAGGCCGTAAGGGTCTTCCTGCTTAGGGCTGGTGACCTGGTATCTGACAGCTCCTGGACGGATGAAACGGCTGTAGTTACCCAACGCCCAGAGCAACTTGGAGTCGCGAGCGTTCTGCTGACGTTCATAAACACGGATGAGTCCGTCCTTGTAATCGCCACCACAGGCACGCCACCACGACCAGCTTTCGGCATCGGCGTATGTAAGGTCGTGATGAATGATGCGAGCTACATATAGAGCGGTCTTCATGGTGAAGTCGTATCCTCCTCCGCCACCAATCTCGTTATCGTTACTCATGATGCAGATTTCCGTCTGCCAAAACTTTATGCCATATTTCTTACATTCCTCTCGGAGTTGCTCGCGTACCTTTTTCATATATGGAACGGGTGTATTGGTCCAGTAGCTGTGAGCCGCTATCAGATGGGGAACATTGGGCAGATTGCCAACATAGGTCAGAGTGCTGTCTGGTGAGAAGAAGGTACTGATAGCGTGACCACGCTGCCAGTCGGTTTCGTGAACGCCCAAGAGACACCGTATATCGCTGGACTCATCCATAAGAATCTGGGTATTGAGTCCTTGCTCAGTGAGTGCCTTGCTAGTCTCGCGTGCCAGTCGGGCTATTTCGCGGTGTGTAGCAGGGGAACCTTCCTGCTTGGGGCCAAGCCAGTTCCAGTGCCCGTCAGGTTCGTTTACTGGGCATAGATAATCAAAGTGGATGCCTTCGTGCTCCTCCAATCCCTTGAGTGAAGTTGCCATAAAGCGGGCAAAGTCGTCATAACAATCGTCCTTCAGGTTGATGGTGCCACCTCTGCCTGTATTGGTGGCAAGGCCATTCTGAGTGAAATAGACAGGAGCCGAATTCAGGAAAGCTAAGAAA
>JAFSRW010000032.1 GCA_017445925.1 Bacteroidaceae bacterium
AGGGCGAAAGTGGTACCTTTGCATAACTTTGATTTTGATGTTGTAAAGGTACAAAAACTTTACGACATAACAAAACCCTGGCTTGAGAAAGTCGGGGCTTTGTGTAAAAAAAAGAGGATGTGCCTATTTTGACACACCCTCAATATAATCTATATATAGATATTAATATCTATAATACATTATAATATGAAAATCCCCTTTCCGGAGGGGGTGGCTTTTGTAAATGTAAATTGTCATTTGTAAATTTTGGAGTGTATTTGTAGTGCAAGAAAAATGGAAATAAATTTGGAAAATTGCTCGCTTATTCGTACCTTTGCACGCAATTTTGACACAAAAACATAAAATACACAAGAAAAATGAGCAAATTGATTAAGCCTTCGGACTACAAAGCGCTGCTGGATTTGAAGCAGACTGAACTGGCCATTAAAAAGATAAAGGACTTCTTCCTGAACAGTCTGAGCACAGAGTTGAGACTGCGCCGCGTAACCGCACCTTTGTTCGTGCAGAGAGGCTTGGGTCTGAACGACGATCTGAACGGCGTGGAGCGCCCCGTAAACTTCCCTATCAAGGATATGAACGAAGCTATCGCCGAGGTGGTTCACTCGTTAGCCAAATGGAAGAGAGTAACGCTGGCTGAGTACGAGGTGGAGCCCGGATTCGGCATCGTTACCGACATGAACGCTATCCGTGCTGATGAGGAAATGGACAATATCCACAGCCTGTACGTTGACCAATGGGACTGGGAGCGCGTTATCAAGCCAGAAGACCGCAACATTGCCTTCCTGAAGAAGATTGTAAACAAAATATACAGCGCTATCCTGCGCACCGAATTCTATATCTGCGAAACTTATCCGCAACTGAAGCATTTCCTGCCCGAGGACGTTTTCTTCATCCACAGCGAGGAACTGGTTAAAATGTACCCAGGCAAGACGGCTAAGGAGCGTGAAGACCTTATCTGTAAGAAATACGGAGCCGTGTTTATTATGGGCATCGGCGGCAAACTGAGTGACGGCAAGGAACACGACCACCGCGCCCCTGACTACGATGACTGGAGCACACCCAACGAGGAAGGTTTCTTAGGTCTGAATGGCGACCTGCTGATATGGTATCCCATTCTGGATCGTAGTATAGAACTGAGCAGCATGGGTATTCGCGTGGACAAGGAAGCCCTAGAGCGCCAGTTGAGGCTGCAAGGCAAGGAGGAGCGCAAGCAGTTGTACTTCCACCAGCGTCTGCTCGGTGGCACCCTACCCCTCAGCATTGGAGGCGGTATCGGCCAAAGTCGTTTGTGCATGATTCTCCTCCACAAGGCCCACATCGGCGAAACACAGGCCAGCATCTGGCCCGACACCATGCGCAAAGAATGCCGCGAAGCCGGCATGACGCTAATATAACCCCCCATTAGCCCCATAAGCCCCATAAGACTTATAAGGCTCATAAGACTCATGAAAAAAACCAACCCAAGAACGCCACGCGCCATCACTTGGAAGCAATTCGCCAACAAGGGGTACTGCGCTTTTGCCAGTCTGAAAAAACAAGTGCGCATAGGTGTGCTTAGCATTGCCACCCTGGGTGTTGCAGCCCAGGCCGAGGCAATGAGAAGCACCACCAAAATGCTGAACCCCGAAACAGAGGAGGTAGAAGACGAGCAAGAGATGAGCGAGGTGACCGTCAGCGGCACTTTGGCACCGCTGACACTATTGCAGTCAGCACGAATCGTAAGTGTGCTCACTCGCCAAGACATTGAACAGGCGGGGGTACAAAGTATCAACGACCTGTTCAAGTTAACTACCGGTGTAGATGTCCGGCAACGCGGTAGCTTTGGTATTCAGACGGACATAAGTATCGATGGAGGCATCTTTGAACAGATTACCTTATTGCTCAACGGCGTCAACATCAACAACCCTCAGACAGGACATCTTTCGGCAGACTTCCCCGTTAGCATCTGTGACATTGAGCGCATTGAGGTGCTGGAAGGCGCAGCCAGCCGTGTGTACGGCGGCCAAAGCTTTGGCGGCGCTATCAACATCGTTACGCGCCACGAGGAAGGAAAGACAGCAGAAGTAGGCCTACAAGGCGGCAGCTTCGGCACCATAGAGGCTGATGCCCGTTTCGGTTTTACTGTCAAAGGTATCAACAACCGAATCAGCGGAGGAGGAGGAAGAAGCGACGGAGGTACCACCAACAGCGATTGGCGGAAAGGTCAGCTCTATTATCAGGGCGACTACGCCAACAACCAGCTGAGTCTGGATTGGCAGTTTGGGTTCTCCAAGAAAGCCTACGGAGCCAACACCTTCTACAGTGCCGCCTATCCCAATCAGTTTGAGCGGAACGAGCGCTACCTGCTATCAGTAAACGCCGAGACAAAGGGCAAGTTTCACTTTACCCCACAAGTGTATTGGAACCGCAGCTACGACAACTTCCAACTAATCCGCAACGAACGCTTTGGCGAGAATTTCCACCAGACAGACGTGTACGGACTGAAAGCAGGAGGACACTTTAGTTGGGTTGGCGGCAAGACGGCCCTGTGCGCTGAACTACGCCACGAAGGCATCCTGAGCACCAACTTAGGAAGGGAACTGAATCCTGAACAATATGTGGCTGTAAGAGGTGAGGACAACATCTTCTATACCAAGCAGGATGACCGCACAACGGTTTCCTTCAACTTGGAACACAACATTCTGCTTAGGCATTGGACCCTCTCGGCAGGCTTACTTGCCAGCATGACCACATGTGTGGACCACAAATTCCGTTTCTACCCGGGTGTAGACGTTGCTTATCGGCCCAACACCAACTGGAAGGTTTTCTTCTCGTACAACAAAGGCTTTCGCCTCCCCACCTTTACCGACCTCTATTACAAAAGCGTCACCTTGGAGGGTAATAAAGGTTTGAAGCCGGAGAACAACCATTCGGTACAGATAGGCAGTCAGTTCCACAAGAACGGGTACGAAGCAACGGTTCGCGCCTTTTACCATAGGGGCAACAATATGATTGACTGGGTGATGTACACCCCAGAGGACACCTACCACAGCGCCGCTTTTCAGTTGGACAACATGGGTGTTCAGATGGAAGGACGCTTCAACTTTGACCAGATAACAGGCAAGGATGCCTGGGTAAAGAACCTTACCTTAGGCTACACGTATATCCATCAGAAAAGGAACGACGACACGGAAATCTACAAGAGTAACTACGCCATGGAGTACCTGAGGAACAAGTTTGTAGCCTCGTTGAACCATAAAATCTGGAATCGGCTTTCTGCCACGTGGAGCGTCAGGTTACAGGACAGAATGGGCAACTACATCAGCGAAGGAAAATTGGTTGGTTACAGCACATACGCCAACCTGGACATAAAACTGCAATGGACAGCTCCACACTACAACATTTTTGTACAAGGAACCAACATAACCGACAATAGCTATTACGACCTTGGCAACGTGCCCCAGCCAGGCATTTGGATAATGGCAGGAGCAAGGTGGAAACTATAGAAAAACTTTGTTTTTCACCAAACGCTTTGGTATGTTAAGAAAAATCCGTATCTTTGCGCCAAAATTGAGCCAAAGTGAAGAAAATCATTACTTTATTCATAGGTGTATGCCTGAGCATCTGCGCCCAAGCATACACCATTTGTATAGATGCCGGACATGGCGGAAAAGACGCAGGAGCACTGGGATTCATTAGCAAAGAAAAGAATATAAACCTCTCCGTTGCATTGGAATTGGGCCGACTGATAGAAAAGAACTGCCCGGGAACAAAAGTGGTTTATACGCGGAAAACCGATGTCTTCGTAGAATTGGATGAACGAGCCAACATTGCCAACAAGGCAAAGGCCGACCTTTTCATCAGCATTCACGCCAACAGTACTGCGGCAGGAACCAAGGGGACAAATGCTATTGGCACAGAAACCTACACCTTAGGTATGCACCGTGCTGCAGAGAACCTGGAAGTAGCCAAGCGAGAAAATACCGTTATCACGCTGGAGAGTAACTTTGAACAGAAATACGAAGGTTTCGACCCCAAGAGCAGCGAGAGCTACATCATCTTCGAGCTGATGCAAGACCAGAATATGGCTTCGAGCGTAGCGTTCGCCAAAGAAATACAGAAACAGTTCAGAACAACGGCAAAAAGGACAGACAGAGGCGTACATCAGGCAGGACTCTTGGTGCTTGCTCGTACCAGTATGCCTGCTGTATTGGTGGAGTTAGGCTACATCAACAATCGTACCGAAGAGAAATACATGAATTCAAAAGACGGCATAGCAGCATTGGCAAAAAGCCTTTACAACGCATTCGTCGCATACAAAAAATAGGCAAAGATGAAGAAAGAAGTTAAAATTGGAATCACGGGAATAATAGCACTCGTAGTACTTTTCCTTGGTATTAACTTTCTGAAGGGGAAAAACCTGTTTTCCTCAACCAGCACATATTACATTAAGTTTGCCAACGCCAAAGGGTTAAGCAAAAGCAGCAACGTATATGCCGACGGATACAACGTGGGTGTTGTAAGCGATATCATCTATGACTATGACCACCCAGGCTCTGTTCTGGTGGAAATAAGTGCCAACAAGAATTTGCGCATCCCCAAAGGTAGCAGCGCCAAACTGGACGAGGCTGTGCTGGGCGGTTGTACCCTGAATATGCTTCTTGCCACAAACCTGACAGACGCATACCACCCAGGCGATACCATCGAAGGCTCCGACTCACAGGGCATGATGGCAAAAGCAGCCAGTATGATGCCACAAGTTGAAGCTGTGGTAGCAAAAGTGGACACACTCATATCTACGCTGAACAAACTGACTTCCGACCCCAATCTGCCCCTGATTATCCAAAACGCAGAACTGATAACAGAAAACCTGAACAAAAGTACCCAGGAGCTGAACAATCTTCTTCAGAACAATGTGCCTCAGCTCACCAACACGTTCAATCAGGTAGGCGAAAACGCCATTACCCTAACCAACCGTCTGAACGATTTGAACCTTCAGGCAACACTTGACAGCGTGAACACTACCATCAGCAGCGTACATCAGATGATGAACCAGATACAGAGTCCGCAAGGCTCACTGGGTTTGCTCATGAAAGACCCAAGCCTATACAACAATCTGAACCATACTGTACAGAGTGCAGACAGCCTTGTAACAGACCTGAAAGCACACCCCAAAAGGTATGTTCACTTCTCTGTGTTCGGAAAGAAAAATTAATGCGTATTTTAATTTAATTCAAATAACGCGTCCTTTGCATCCTATTTCACACAAAACTGAATAAGCGCTTTTATTATTGATAGTTATGAGGGTTTTGTATTAAAAAGGTAAAATCAGGGCTTATTTTGCGTTTTTTACTGAAACTCAAATAGTTACAAATTTGCAAGGCGTGTATTTAAAGAATCTGATTCTTCATACTCTTTCGTTACTGTAATACAGAAAGTTAACCACACAGACCGCCCTTTTTAACTAAAATCAAGAATTTTGCCATAAACTGAAAAAGGTGTACCTTTGCATCGCTAAACAACAAACATTAAAACATTATTTTTTACCTAAAATAGAAAAAATGACTACTTCGCCACGCATATTGTGGGCACAGTGTCTGGAGATCATCCGGAACAATGTGAATGAGCAACAATATCAGACTTGGTTTACACCTATTAAATTCAAGTCGTACGATGTTGAGGCCAAAGAGTTGACTATATCAACTCCCAGTCAGTTTTTCTATGAGTACCTCGAGGACCATTATCGCAGAATTATACATTATACTATTTATAGGGTGTTCGGCGAGGATGTACGCTTGGTATATGAGGCTGAGGTGGTAAAAAAAGGCTCTGTAAAGATAGAAAGCGACAAAGTTCCGTCTGTTGCTAAAACAGAGCCCAGCAAACGTCAGGCTAATCAGTCCCCCACCCTTACTCAGGCAGTTGGTCCGGCTCAAGACTTGGATTCGCAGCTGAATCCCAACCAGACGTTCAGCAACTTCATTGAAGGCATCAGCAACAAACTGCCACGCAGCATCGGACAGGCTATTGCAGAAAAGCCCAATCAGCAGACCTTTAATCCATTATTTATATATGGTCCCAGCGGTGTGGGAAAAACTCACCTGGTGAATGCCATTGGTACAAGGCTGAAGGAACTTCACCCTGAGAAGCGTGTGCTCTACCTGAGTGCCCACCTCTTCCAGGTTCAGTTTACCGATTCTATCCGTCACAACACCTTCAATGACTTCATGCACTTCTATCAGAGCATTGATGTGCTGATTATTGATGATATTCAGGAGATGATGGGACTGGAGAGAACACAGTACGCCTTCTTCCATATCTTTAATCACCTGCGCCAGAACGGACGTCAGATTATCCTTACCAGCGACCGTCCCCCCGTTTCCCTGCAGGGAATGGAAGACCGTCTGATCACCCGTTTCAAGAGCGGATTGCTGGCTGAACTGGAGAAACCTGAGATGCAGCTACGTAAGGACATCCTGCGCAGCAAGATAAAGCACGACGGCTTGCAGATACCCGAGAATGTAATTGACTACATCTCACAGAATGTTTCTAACAGCGTTCGTGAGTTGGAGGGCGTTATTCATAGCCTGTTGGCTTATTCCGTAGTCTATAACAAGGATGTAGATCTGGATTTTGCCCAGAGCATCATACAGCATGCTCCCAAGACCGTTGAAAAGGAAGTCAGTCTGGATAAGATTGTCGAGGAAGTCTCTCTTAAATACAATGTAAAGCAGGAGGACATCTACGGCAAGAGCAGAAAAGCCGAGATTGTACTGGCACGTCAGTTAAGTATCTATCTGGCTCAGATGTATACCCAGCTTTCTACAAGCAAGATAGGCCTACTCATAGGAAACAAGAACCACGCAACTGTCCTGCATAGCATAAAGACAATTAAGAACCGTTTGAAGGCTGACCAAGCATTAAAAAAGCAGATTGATGAGCTGACAAACATATTGAAAGGTACCAGATGAACATCAAGGAAAGAAGAACAATCCGCAAATACACTCAGCAGCCCATTCCAGATGAGCTGCTGAATCGGTTATTAGAAGAGGCTGCCAGAACACAGACCATGGGCAACCTGCAACTCTACAGCGTAGTGGTAACCAAGAGTGCAGAAATGAAGAAGAAACTGGCTCCTGCACACTTTAACCAACCCATGGTTACTGAGGCTCCCGTGGTACTTACCGTATGTGCCGATTTCCGTCGGACCACAGACTGGTGCGAGTTCCGCAATGCCGTTCCTGGCTACAACAATCTGCTCAGCTTTATGAATGCAGCTACGGATGCCCTTCTGTACACGCAGACCTTCTGTAATCTGGCTGAAGAGGAAGGCCTTGGCGTATGCTTCTTAGGCACCACCATTTATATGCCTCAGCAGATAATAGAGGTTCTCGAACTTCCCAAACTGGTGTTCCCTGTGGCTACCCTGACCGTAGGTTGGCCTGACGAAAAGCCAGCTCTCACAGACAGGCTTCCCATGCAGTCCTTTGTTCATGAAGAAACCTACCAGCCTTACACCGAGCAGTCCATTAACGACTTCTACGCCCCCAAAGAGGCCTTGGAGGAGAACAAACACTTTGTGGAGATTAATGGCAAGGAGACGCTGGCTCAGGTGTTTACCGACATTCGTTACACCAAGAAAGACAACGAACTGATGTCGCAAGGTTTCCTTGACACCCTGCTCCAGCAGGACTTCATCAAGCCAGACAGTTCGCCCATGCTTTCCGTTGTGGAGACAAGACCTGAGATTCTGGAGTGCGATGTGGTCAGGTTCCAGAACAAGAAAGAAAAGTGGGTTGCCTTCGTTGGCCTGCTTGATGGTCTCCCATACGAAATCTTTACTGGCTTAATGGATGATGACGAAGGAATTGCCCTTCCCAAGAGTGTTACCAGCGGACGAATCATCAAGCACGTAGATAGGGACGGACAGAAGCGGTACGACTTCCAGTTCATCAACAAACGAGGCTACAAGACCACCATCGAGGGCCTTAGCGAAAAGTTCAGCCCCGAATATTGGGACTATGCCAAGCTTATCAGCGGCGTGCTGCGCTATCGTATGCCTATTGACCATGTGATACGTCTGGTTACCTCGTTACAGCTTGAAAAAGACAGCATCAACTCCTGGAAAGTGGGTGTGGCACGCGTGCTCAGGAAGTACTTGCCAGGCTCACAAGAGGAAGAACTTCTTGACGAAGAATAATTTTATCGCCCTTTTGTCAACTTTTTGCCGTAAAATTGCTCAAATTGAAGATTTTTTGAGTAATTTTGCGGCAAATTTCATTTTAAGGTATAAATTATGGATAATTTAGGTGTTGGCTTTGAGCTCATGATTGTTGGTATGAGCACAGTTTTCCTTATCTTGCTAATTGTTATCTGGGGCGGCAAGCTCCTCATTAAGGCTGTCAATAAGATTGCACCTGAAGAAGTGGTTGCTCCCAGGAAGGGTGCAGCACCTGCCGCAGCTGTCGACAGCAGCACTATGGCTATTCTTCAGCAGGTAGTCAGCCAGATTACTGGTGGTAAGGGACACATCTCTTCGGCCAAAAGAATATAATAGAGGAGAAACTTTCATAACCGTGTAAATAAGGTAAAAACAAGATAACAAATATGGAAAAAGAAGTAAAGTTTAGTCTGGTCTTCCGTGATATGTGGCAGAGTGCCGGTAAGTATCAGCCCCGTGTAGATCAGTTGGTAAAGATTGCTCCCGCCATTATCAGAATGGGGTGTTTCGACCGTGTTGAAACCAATGGTGGAGGTTTTGAACAAGTAAATCTTCTTTACGGAGAGAATCCCAATAAGAGTGTCCGCGAGTGGACAAAGCCTTTCCACGAGGCAGGCATTCAGACCCACATGTTGGACCGTGCCCTCAATGGCCTGCGTATGAGTCCCGTTCCCAAGGACGTTCGCAAGCTCTTCTATGTGGTTAAGAAGGCTCAGGGTACAGATATCACCCGTATCTTCTGCGGTCTGAACGATACGCGTAACGTAATTCCCTCTATCCAGTACGCCAAGGAGGCTGGCATGATTGCTCAGGCATCACTCTGCATCACTCACAGCCCCATCCATACGGTAGAGTACTATGTAAACTTGGCTAAGACTTTCATTGAGGCTGGAGCCGATGAAATCTGTCTGAAGGATATGGCCGGTATTGGACGTCCCGTTTCCTTAGGCAAGATTGTCGCTGGTATCAAGGCACTCAAGAAGGATGTCGTTATCCAGTACCACTCTCACGCTGGTCCAGGCTTCTGTATGGCCAGCATCTTAGAGGTTGCCAAGGCTGGTTGCGATTATATCGATACCGCTATGTCTCCCCTCGCCTGGGGAACCGGACACGCCGACATCATTGCCGTGCAGGAGATGCTGAAGGATGCCGGCTTCAAGGTGAAGGAAATCAATATGGAGGCTTACATGGAGGCTCGTACACTCATTAAGGAGATGTACGACGACTTCCTGGGTTACTATATCCCCAAGCTCAACCACATCAACAATTCCCTTCTCGTTAAACCCGGTTTGCCTGGTGGTATGATGGGTTCTCTGATGACCGACCTCGAGGATAACCTGAAGAGCCTGAACAAGTGGAAGGTTAAGAACAACCAGCCCGAACTGACCACCGACCAACTCTTGGTAAAACTCTTCGATGAGGTTGCCTACGTATGGCCCAAGGTGGGTTATCCCTGTTTGGTAACGCCCTTCTCTCAGTATGTCAAGAACTTGGCGCTGATGAACGTTATTCAGATGGAGAAAGGCAAGGAGCGCTGGAGCATGATAGCCGACAATATCTGGGATATGATTCTCGGCAAGAGCGGTCAGCTGCCTGGTCCCGTTGCTCAGGAACTGGTTGATATGGCTAAGGCCGAAGGTCGTGAGTTCGAAACCAACGATCCTCAGAGCTATTATCCCGATAAGTTGGAGGATTTCAAGAAGGAAATGCAAGAGAACGGCTGGGAACTTGGCGAGGACAACGAGGAACTCTTCGAGCTGGCTATGCACCCCGAGCAGTACCGTGCTTATAAGAGCGGTAAGGCAAAGGCCGACTTCGAGAAGGATTTGGCAGAGCGCAAGGCTAAGAAGAATCAGACAGCCCCCCCCAACCCCTCCAAGGGAGGGGAACTGCCTTCCTGCATCACAGTAACGGTAGGAGGCGTGAATTACGAAGTTAAAATCGCCTATGGGATCCCCTCTAACTCCCCCGTAAATGGGGAGAACAATAATCTCCTCCCCTTAAAGGGGGAGGTTGGGAGAGGGTCCGAGGGAACAGACCTTTTGGCTCCCCTGGAAGGTAAGTTCTATCTGGTGAAGGACAACTCCGAAACTCCCAAGAAGGTGGGCGACAGCATTCAGGAAGGCGATGTACTGGGTTACATCGAGGCTATGAAGACCTTCAACGCCATCCGTGCCGACAAGGCAGGCACCATCACAGCCATCCTTGTAAACAGCGGAGATTCTGTAGAAGAGGATGACCCCATCTTTAAGATTGCATAAGAGCCCCCCCTCTAACTCCCCCTCTATGGGGAGAACAATATTAACAAGAATTCCCCTCTCTAAAAAACTCCTCCCCTTAGAGGGGGAGGTTGGGAGAGGGTCTTTATGAAGATATAATTATGAATATACTATATGATATACTCGACAAGCTATACCAGATGACAGCCCTTTCTGCCATTGCAGAGAATCCCCTGTTCATCGTAATGTACCTGCTTGCCTTCACCTTGCTCTATCTGGGCATCGTGAAGAAATACGAGCCTCTGCTGCTTGTGCCCATAGCCTTCGGTGTTCTCATCGCCAACTTCCCTGGTGGCGGTATGGGTGTGCTGCAAGCCAACAGCGAAGGTCTTGTACCCGTAACCGTGAATGGTGTAACCACCATGCGTAATATCTATGAGATGCCCCTTCATGAGATAGCTCACGACCTGGGTCTGATGAACTACCTCTACTACGCCCTCATCAAGAGTGGTTTGCTGCCACCTATCATCTTCATGGGTGTAGGTGCGCTTACCGACTTCGGCCCAATGCTCCGTAACCTCAAGCTCGCCATCTTCGGTGCAGCTGCCCAGATGGGTATCTTCGCTGTACTGTTGGTTGCTCTGCTGGTAGGTTTCACTCCTCAGGAGGCTGGTTCACTGGGTATCATTGGTGGTGCCGACGGTCCTACCGCCATCTTTACCACCATCAAGTTGGCTCCCCACTTGCTGGGCCCCATCGCCATTGCAGCCTATAGCTACATGGCTCTGGTACCCGTTATCATCCCCTTGGTGGTGAAGCTGCTCTGCTCGGAGAAAGAGTTGCGCATCAACATGAAGGAGATGGACAAGCTCTACCCCGATGCCCTTGAGATTAAGAATATGCGCGTACTGAAGATTATCTTCCCCATTGCCGTTACCACCATCGTAGCTATCTTTGTACCCACAGCAGTCAGCTTGGTAGGTATGCTTATGTTTGGTAACCTGATAAAGGAGATTGGTAACGATACCAACCGACTCTTCGATGCTGCCAGCAATGGTATCATGAACGCTGCCACCATCTTCCTGGGTCTTTGCGTGGGTGCTACCATGACGGTAGATGCCTTCATCAACGTTACCACCCTGGGTATCGTAGCCGGAGGTTTCTGTGCCTTCGCCCTCAGTATTGCCAGCGGTATCTGCATGGTTAAGATATGGAACCTCTTTGCCAAGAAGAAGATTAATCCGCTGATTGGTGCAACGGGTCTGAGTGCCGTTCCTATGGCCAGTCGTGTCTGCAACGGTATCAGCACTAAGTACGACCCCAAGAATCACGTCCTCAACTACTGCATGAGTTCCAACATCTCAGGCGTTATCGGCTCAGCCGTAGCCGCAGGTGTCCTCATCAGTTTCTTAGGATAAGAGAACGAGAACGGGAACGACAAAAAAAACTTCCCGTTAGCGTTAACGTTAATAAAAAAAGTTATCGTTCCCGTTAACGTTCCCGTAATAAAAAAGCAGGTTTCCAGAACCTGCTTTTTTATTTATACCTATACCGTTTTCTTTCCTTCAGATAGCTGAGGTCATCCTGATGATTATATGCCTCCTCCTCAAAGCGGATATGGCGGTAAGCCTGCGTTCTGTCTCTGTACTTAATCAGCAGCACCAGCCACTCCAGCACATACCATATAAAGAAGGGTATATACAGCAGTTCCTTCTGCTGCTCCGCATGAATCAGTTCATGATTCACTTCCTCTGCTTTCAGCGGTCTTACAGAGAAGATAAAGCCAAACAGACATATAGCCAGATAGTTCTTACCCCCTGGATGCCGTTTGATTAAATGTACCTTATGCCCTCTGTTCATGTTATCTACTCCGTCGTCAGATAGCCAATATGCAAATTACCATTCTTGAGCATACGCTTTAGGTGTGCCTTCAAGGATTTCGGTGTAACCTTACGCAGGTACGACAAGTCGTTGGTATCAATAGCAATGCCATAAGCCTCACGTTCTACGAGGAGTTTTAACTTGTCAAAGTCATCTAATGGTTTTACACCTTTCTCACGCTGCTTAATGTAACCATCTATCAGTTCCTTCGTGATAAGGTCACCTTCAGCCATCTCGTGCATCAGCTGATCTACATCCTTGGCAACACGTTCGCGGTCTTTGGGGTTACAGGAATAGGAAATGCGGCACAACATCTGGTAAAACGGATGTATGATGCTAATTACTCCGCACGATGGGGCATAAACATCACTGTGTCTGACTCTGAGATTCTCAAACAGTAAAGAATTCATCACACCCCATAGCGCGTCGTTAAGGGCATGTGTCTTGGCTGAGTATTCATAGCCTTTTTCCCAGGTGTAGGACAGACCTGTTTGACAAAGGGGACTGTTATGCTGTATCTTTTCTACGATGGTGGTGTCGGTTGTACGGAAGTGGTCCGAGGGCCACTCTTTGCACCTTACCGGTTCAGGCTTTGAGGGCAGCGATGCCACATACTTAAGCACATAGGGCATAATGCTGTCTATTTCGAAATCTCCCTGAATGCCCAATACGGCACCGTTGCAGTTCGAATAGTACTCCTTTATTACCTCCTTAAAGCGTGAAACGTTATATGTAGCAGCCAATTCCGGGGTTATGGGAAGCTTACGCTCAGGGTGAGCACTGAATAAGGTGTTTATTCTTGCTGCTGCCTGATTTACAGGATTTGTGTTACTCTGGGCCATCATTTGCAACTGCTTGAGCCTTTCCTTAAACTTTGCCGTGTTTATCTCTCCTGTGGGGGTCAGTTCGGCATATAACTGCTTGAAGAAATTGTTGGTATTACCGCTGCTGTCTATCCAACAATTCAGGTAATCCTCATAGTCCTGAATCAGTCCGCCCACATTGTAACCATTTTTAAAGTTATATTCTCGCTTGCAGAAATCAATCATATTTCCATAAAAACGGTCCTCATTGTCAAGGAGGGAGTAGCCTCCGGGACGCAACCACTTCATGTTGATATTTTTGTTCGAAGTCTTGTGTTTCCAGAATACCACCTTTACACCGTTTGAGAGAACTGCCTCGCGGATACCGTGTCTGCGTGCTTTCAGTTCCTTTACCGTTCCTGGGGTGGGGTCTATGTTTACGGAATCTATGTCGAGTTTTTCAAACGTCTCTTCTTCCTTTTCCTTCTGTACCAGTTCCTCGTCTGGCATACTTCTTACCTTATTATATATCTCCTGCAATTCTTCCACCGAGAGGCCTTCCGTTTTGCTGGGGAAAATACCAGAGACAATCATGTTCTGCCCCTCAGTCAGTTGGCAAAATGCTTTCTGGAGCTCTTCTCTTGGAATAGAGAACCAGATGTGATCTTTTGCCAAGCCCTCTGACTGTTCTGCAATAACATCCTTGTTTTCCATGAAACGGGAAACAAACAGATTAAGCTTATCTGTACTCGTACGATGCTTGATGAAAGTACTTGTACTCATTTTACATGAAAAATCAATAGCTGTTGTGTCTGCGTTATAGATATCATTCACGCGGTCCAAGTTTTCGAAATCATCCTTCGTGAAACCATTCCTGCGGATAGACTCTATCTCTTTGAAAAGCATTTCATAGGCAACCTTCCCGCTCCCTGGGTTGACACGGAGAACCACTTCAAGAGTACTAACGGCAGAAGTAGATGTTAAGCGCGAATTAAGAACGTTTGTGGTACCCACCAAATCTGAATTTTCCATAAGTTTCTTAACTCTTTTCTTTAGGATTTCTGTCAGTTTTTCCTTTATCCATTCAGCCTTAACGTCACCTACCGTCATCTTATCTTGATAAACCTGTTGGGGTATTCTGATATCCACTGTTATGGCTTCAAGTGAAAAATTATCCTCTTTATAGGAACGGAACAGAGGCCCTTCTGTGTTTTGGAAGGTGGGTAAGGGAGGAACCACAGACTCTCCTTTTTTGATATTACCGAACAGACGGTTTATTTTCTCCTCCATCTGATCGGCATCAAAGTCGCCCACCACCACTACGGCCATGTTCTGAGGTTGGTACCAGCGTTTGTAGAAGTTGCGGACCAGTTCTGGTGTACAGTTCTGTATGATATCCATATCGCCAAGGGGCATCCGGTTGTTGTATTGGGGATGGTTATAGATGTCTTTTAGTAGGCTGATTAGGTAGTTTTTGGGATTTCTCATTCGCCATTCCTCGGCAATTACATTGTGTTCGCCTTTTACAGCCTCGTCGCTGATGGCAGCATCTTGGTTGGCAATATCCTGAAAGAAGAGCAGACAGGAATCCAGCAACTCCGGTTTGTCCGTAGGCACAGCGTCAAACACATAAAATACAATGTCATGATTTGTAAATGCATTGCTATCGTACCCCACTGGCATACCGTTCCTACGCAGGAAGCCATACACACCATCTATGCCTGGGAAATGCTTGGTGCCCTTGAACATCATGTGCTCCACATAGTGGGCAATGCCACGTTCGTTCTCCTCTTCTACCAGCGAACCGCCTTTTACCAACAGACGGAAGTAAGCACGCTTCTCAGGTTCTTTGCTCTCAGCCACGTAATACGTCAGTCCGTTGTCCAGCACTCCAGTACTGACGTAGGCATCTGAGGGGATTTCTTGTTTGTCGATAAGGTCGGCACGACCATGAAAGCGAATAGTGTCTTCTGCAAATGCGTTAACACTACTCAGCAGTGCAAGAAGGATGCAAGTAAAAATCTTCATTTTTTTCTGTTGTTTTAATACCTTTTGGTGTATTTTCGAGCACAAATCTACAACAATTTCATAAAATAATAGACCTAAAAGCCTATAAAAATCCCCAAAACTCTTCCTTATATTCATATTTTTCGTAAATTCGCCCCAGAAAATATTAACAAACCTAATTAAAACTATTAGCATTATGGAAGAAGAAGTAAAGATTCAGGAGAGTGCCGGAATGGTAATCAACGAGAGTATGAAGGCCGACTTGCTCAGCTCGGCAAAGTGGGCAAAGTTCCTCTGCATCGTAGGTTGCATTGGCATTGTTTTCATGGTAGGTGTTGCCGTGGCTATGTTGGCTTTCAGCAGCAAGTTCGCCGTTATACCCGGTATGGCAGGAATTCAGGGCGTAATGGGTATTTCTTACCTGATTATGGCTGTTATTATGATTTATCCCATCATCAAGGGATTCCAGTTTGCCAACGGCACAAAGGCCGCTTGCCTCACCAACAACGAGGCAGAGTTAGCCCGAGGCTTTGCCGGCTTGCAGGGTTATCTTCAGTTCATGGGTATTCTTTGCATTATTGTACTGATAATATATGCTCTTCTGCTGATTGGTGGACTTGCCGCAGTAGGCATCGCCGTTTCAGCATCATAAGAAGATATAAACAGAAAAAAACAAAGGGGCAGGCTTGATTTCGAGTCTGTCCCTTTTTCAGTCGCTTCTTCTACCATCTTTGGCGTGATTTCCCTACACAATCCCTTCGAACTAACAAACTATAACATCATAAAAAAATAAAATCAGATAAGAATCGCCCCGTCAGCAGAATCAAGGGACGGCTCTGATCCACTTGAAACATTGACAACGGAATACGAACTTTAATTAGTTGACAGTTATCTATTGTGTTCTGTAACCGTTATCCTTTAACCATGAGCCCAAAACTAAACCTACCCGTTTTGTAATCTCAAAGATTTTAGAAGAAAAATTTTTGCTTCCTTAAATCTGTCTGTGAATCAATGAGTTACGATTCTAAAAAACTATGTTAATTTAATGTTACTCGTTGATAATCAGAGACATTTGCATTTTTCCTGTTCCGGTCTGTCATCTGAAAATTATTGGCTGAATATTTGTGTGATTTCAGGGAATGTTTATACCTTCGCAGCACATTTCCACGCGAAAAGAAATCACACGGGGAAACACTTTAATAATATAAATCTGAAAGGTATTAGGAATATGACAGCTATATCAACGGAATACAAACTTTTAACCCTTATTGAGAGCAAAATGGGCATCCTGGATATATGCCCGTGTTTACTATCCCTGAATGGTGTGTGCCTCAGCATAGCTGTGGATGCATGCCGGACTACAAAGTACTTTAAGGGCCTGCTTTCTGATTGGAGGCAATGTCTGCCTTTGGGCGAGGGATGTGACGTAAGCTTTGAACTATGGGGACACAAAATCTGGGAGATGATTTTCATGGTTCAACGCGTATACAGATCAGAGTCCCTTGATCCTTAACAAATTTAACATTAGGCGTTATGAAATACTATTTAGCGATGTAACAAATGGCAGATACCTACCCTTACCTGTTCTCATCACTTTTTTAATATCGCAGTTCTCTATGTCAACTGGCTTCATGGGATCGTACTCCAATAAAACGAACTCATCTGCATCGTTTCCCATACGAAGCATATATCCACTAGGTATGTTCTGTTTACAGACAAGCCTTGGAGTGCTGAGAAGTTTGTAGGGCGTCGCCTTCTCATTATTCCAATAATGGAACATGATGTAGCCGATATTACTGATGTTGACACTATCCAAAGCACCATCTTTAATACCAATTGCCAACTTACCTGTTGGCTCAGTCTTCTTGCGCGGAGCCTCCCCAATGGCATACATCAGGACATCATCGTATGTTGCAGCTGATACATCCTCCAAGAACGGAAGTCGTTCAATGATAGGTTCATTGCACATGAAACAATTCGTATGTGTTTCTTCTTTCTTTACGATATCTGGAATCTTCCTTTTGTATGTAGCAAACGTCTTGATGTTTTCAATCTCTTCGCGACGAGCTTTGCTGATTTTAGCAAACGTCTCATCTTGTTCTATGCCTAGGAACCTGCGTCCCAAGAGGTTGGCAGCAATGCCCGTGGTAGAAGAACCAGCAAAAGGGTCGAGTACCCAAGCACCAGGTTCTGTGGATGCCATAATGATACGGCTCAACAATCCTAACGGTTTCTGCGTAGGATGCTTGCCACATGACTTCTCCCAAGGTGCAATAGCTGGTAAGCGCCACACATCTGTCATCTGGGTGTCGCCGTTGATATGCTTCATCAGCTCATAGTTGTAATAGTGTGGCACCTTTTCACTCATAACGGGTACAAAGATACGAAAAATCCTTCTCATTAGAACAGGAATGCCAATGAGTTTAAGAGGAATTAGGAATAAAGGCTATACCATCACCTCACAACGCTCCACAAAATCGATATCCTTAATGCGAGTGCGGTAGCTTTCGGCAGTCTGGGGATTGTCAATCTCCAAACGCCGACGCTGACTCATTTCTACATATTCGCGTTCGCGTTCTATACCCACAAAACCGCGTTCAAGGAGGTTGGCTGCAATGCCAGTAGTACCAGAGCCACAAAATGGGTCAAGCACTTTGTCTCCTTTTTTTGTAGAGGCCAGTATGATACGACTCATCAACGACAAAGGTTTTTGCGTAGGATGCTTGCCACATGTCTTCTCCCAGGGAGCAATAGCAGGTAGACGCCACACATCTGTCATCTGCTTATCGCCGTTGATAGCCTTCATCAGTTCGTAATTGTAATAGTGTGGCACCTTTACCATTTTGCGCGCCCAAATAATGAACTCTGTGCTATAAGTAAAATATCGGCAGGAGATATTAGGCGGCGGATTGGTCTTGGCCCATGTGATGACGTTGAGAATCTTGAAGCCAAGCGAGGCGAGGGCGTTGGCTACAGAGAAGATGTTGTGATAGGTACCACTAACCCAGATGGTTCCATTGTCTTTCAACAACTCGCGACATTGTCCAATCCATTTTCTATTGAATGCATCAATATCCTCTGAAGACATCCCTTTATCCCAATCACCTTTATTTACGCTTACAATCTTGCCACTCTGAACACTAATACCTCCGTTCGACAGAAAATATGGCGGGTCGGCAAACACCATATCTACTTTGTCGTTGAGCAGCGGAAGCAACTCCATGCAATCGCCGTAATACAACTTGAAGTCACCAGTCTGCGACTGATAGAATGGCTTGGAGTCTTCGCGGTTTACATCAACATCGAAGTAGCAGAAGTCAGAACTTCCAAGCACGATTTCCTCGTCACGATACTGCCCGCGCACTTGCTCCTCGGCAATTTCTGCCGAGGGTGCCTCAACGCTGACTGTGCGTGAAAGAGTCTCTGTTATCGTGACTTGATACTTCATCTGCAACCGAATTTGTAAATCCGGCTGCAAAAGTATGATCAAAAATCGAGAAAAACTGGATTAGATCAATGTTTAACTTTCGTGATCAAAAAAGATCATTTCAGCGTATTCTCCTGTATCGACCACCTCCAAAGAATTGTATAAACCCTTTGTCTCGAAGGAACTGCAACTGCTGTCGAATCTTGTCATGAACATGATTGTTATCAGGATGTTTTAGTTGCAGTTCTTCAACAAAAGCATAGACTTCGTCCAAACAAAAATCATCTTGTGGTATGCGCTCCACGCATTTCAATACATCCATCAGCCAGCCGCGACTTTCCAACTTCGACGTTTGAAGTGAGAGCGTACGTTGGTATTGGTCAACTACACGCGATTTATCTTCCTGTTGGCTATTCTTGATTATGAATATCTTACCGCTATCAGGAATGCTACCTATTTCGATATTGCAACCCGTCCAGCCTGCCCGCCGCGCTGTATCAGCTAGTGGTTTGCGTTTCTCAATGATGTCTGGCACAAAGAAGAACT
>JAFSRW010000002.1 GCA_017445925.1 Bacteroidaceae bacterium
GTATTTCCGCAACATAGTGAAGTACGGCAGTAACTACACATGCGCCATTGACGCATTTGAGTATGATGAGTACTTTGAGTTTTGTTTGTTTATCTTCGACACTATGGACAAGAAAGTGTCCCATTGGCAAGTGTTCAAAACTGAACATAGCACAATGGAGCAGGCTCTCGCCGCATACGTGAGGATGGTGAATTATTTTCATGAAGACATGAAAAAAAAGTGTTGAGAATTCCTGGTTATAAAAAAAAGATGTATATTTGCATCGAACATATGTTCTAATTCAAAAAATTTACTGCTATGGGATTTCTTTTATGGATTCTTTACGGTCTGGCTTCAGGTGCATGTGCTTCCTGGCTGCTGGGTTCAAGTCATGCATGGTACTGGAACATTATTATCGGTATCGTAGGTAGTGTAGTCGGCGGGTTCGTAGCCGGTTTGTTTGGCATTAAGAGCGACAACTTCATTGGCTCCTTTGTCATCTCAGTTGTTGGCGCAATCATTTGCCTGTTGCTCTACAACTATCTGGTATAGGCTCCCTACGTGCTTGCCTCTAACGATTTTTATCGAGTGAAGGATACATTCTAACAGACAGGGAGCAGATGGGTGACCGTTGCTCCCTGTTTGTTTTTGTGACTTAGCAAAAAAGAAAATGGTTTTCATAAAGTAATGGAAGAAATAACAATATATCGTACTGATTGGAATCGTATTTTAGGAGGCATACTCTGTTTGTTGTGTTGTGGTGTTTGTGTTTTTGCACTTTTTCATGGTAAAGCTGGCGAGTTAGGATGGTGGATTTCATTGTTGCTTTGTGGTTTTGGCGGAGTGATTACGCTTGATACTGCAAGAAGGGAGTTTCGTAAACCGTATCTGGTCATCACAGAGAAGCGCCTCTTTATAAGTAGAATACCACAAAAAGACTGGATAATAAACTTTGCTGAAGTGGAACGCTTTGAGCGCGTTCCTTTTAGTGTTTTTAGTCCATTTACGAAGCAGCTGTCCGTCTATTATAAAGTTGAAAAGAAAGTGTTCAGCCCCACCATTCGAGGACGTATAGCCAGTAAAATCTTTAGCGGCCCACATGAATACATACCTATAGATGGTGTTAAAATGAAAGCCCAGCAACTATGCGATTTGCTAAACGAAAAGGTTGCGGAATCGTTAAAAAACTAAAAAGAAAGACGGTTTTCAGTGATTATTCTTTGTCGTCCCATAATTATTAACTATCTTTGGCACAGGAAACCCAAAATAAGGTATTAGATTAGATTAATAAAATGAAAAAAACAATCATCATCGTTTTAGTTGTCCTCTTTGCAGGATGGCACACAACACAGGCTCAGGACTTGAGTATGTATCATCTCCTTAACGATTCTGCTTACCAAACGGTAGAAGAGTACCAAACCGGCAATAAGTATCAGAAGGACGCCATACTGTTTATGGATATGGTTGCTGAAACACATCCCTATTATGTGAAGGCTGATAGACGTGAGGAATGGTTTGGAAAAAAGAAAGGGCTTCTGGAAAGATGCAAGGACTTTCAGACGGACGAGGAATTTATAGATGCCTTGATTGATGTTCTGGGGCCACTACATGATAAGCATACTGACATTTGGACATTAAAACGCTTGAGTGAACGGAAAACAGAAGCGCTAATGAAGATGAACCCTCAGGAAATGAAAGCTCGTGCTGACAGGGCACATATTATGCGTCCTCATACATCATGGTATGACACTCAGTACTTCCCTGAGCAAGGCATCTGTTACCTTCAGTTTAACAAATGTTCCAATGCCTCGAATTATCCCTTCCCAAAATTCCTTGACGACATGTTTGCTGAGATGGAGAAGGCTGATATGAAAACGCTGGTTGTAGATGTACAGTACAATCCTGGTGGTAACGACGGACTTTGTTTTGAATTACTTCAACGCCTTTACCCTTTTCGGGAGATGAAGATGATGACGGCCTATATGCGCTTTTCAGACCTTGCAGCAATCATGGATCCAAGTATCTCCCAGATGAAAAAGAAATGGGAAGACGAAGGACACAAGGATGAACTCTACAAGCTGCCAACTGGTCAGTTGCCTGCAGATTATCAGCAACCGAAGATATTTGACGGGAAGGTAGTGTTTGTTCAGGGAGAAACGACATATAGTAGTGCAGGCACTCTCTTAGTCCATGCTCGCGACAACCACATTGGTACCATCATTGGCACCATTTCAACCTATTCGCCTTCGCATTATGGCAACATAGCGCTATATCGCTTTCCTAACACGAACGCTTACGGGACGATTTCTACACGTTATTTTATACGTCCGGATGTTGAGCATGAGAATGAAAAAGTGTTGGAGCCAGACGTTATAATCGACTTATATGACAAGGATGCTGTTTGGCAATACATTGTTGACAATTATGGGAAGAAGGAGTAACATAAACCAGAAACCAACTAATAATAAGATATAACGATGAAGAGATTTTTTATTTTACTATCAGTTTTAGCACTTTCAGTTGGTGCTTTTGCCCAACTTCAGCAGGGTGTATATGATGAAAGAGTCTTTGTTGAATATGAAGAGAATGCTTCTTTCCCTGGTGGAGATAAAGCCTGTATAGCGTGGTTAAAAGAGCATATTAAATACCCTAAGGATTGCCTGAAGAATAAGATTGAAGGGCAGGTTAAAGTAAGTTTTATAGTCGAAAAAGACGGTTCCATAGATTCAATAAAAGTCAGGAAATCGCCCCATCCATCTCTTTCTGAAGAGGCGATTCGTGTGGTCAAGGAAATGCCTAAGTGGAAACCAGCGAGATATATGAATAAGTGTAAAAGATCTCTCTGGATTCTTCCTGTCACCTTCAATCTTCCACAATCAACGGAGAAAAAAGAATAATTATGAAGACGTATAGTTCTATTGGTAAAATAGGCTGTGGGCTGTTGCTCTGCCTCTTTTGTATACAAAGTTCAATGGCACAAACGGCGCTGCCCAAGGTTTACAACGAGGGTATCAATCCGCTAAAGCAGATTGATCAGGCAATAGCAAAGGCCAAGAAGGAAGGAAAGAATGTTATCTGCCAAGTGGGTGGCAACTGGTGCCCCTGGTGTCTGCGCTTTGCCGACTTTATCACCAAAGATACTACCATCAGCAAGGTTATTGCAGAGAACTTTGTCTATGAGCATGTGAACTACAACCCACGCAAGTCAGAGGGCGCAGAGAAGGTGGCTCAGGCCAAGCAGATGCTGAAACGACTGAACAATCCCGGTCGGTTCGGCTATCCTGTGTTTGTGGTTCTCGACGGAAACGGCAAAGTGCTGCACATCCAGGATTCCAGTTTCCTGGAGGAAGGCAAGGGCTATAACCAAGAGAAGGTGCTCCGTTTCTTCAAGAATTGGACTCCAAAGGCAGTAAAAGAGTAAAGAAGGGGGGAGACACTTACCACTTATCTTTAGTCTGTATATCATCAGACCACTTATGATCCTTGGGGAAGGGTTGTCCGCCCCAAGCTTTTACCTGTGTCCAAGGCTGAGTAGCATCGGTCCAGAAAGGATGATTGGCAGGCAAACCTAATGGCATGAAAACCATCGAGGTCATATACAGAGAGCCATTATTGGTGTACCAGTCGGCCACATCGGGCTGGGAGCCACAGAAGCCAATAGTAAGGTAACCTGCATCGTTGAAGTTCTCCTGCGCATCAAACATTCTGTGAAGCACCTTGGTAAGGGCGGCACGAACTTGCCCGTTGTTGAGTTCTTTGGGCAAAGTCTGATACCAAGCCATCAGCGCCAAGGGCTGCATAGCTGACAAACGGTAAACAATAGAACGGCCAAACACAGGGAAGGTTCCGTCGGGGGAAATGAAACGCTCCAGAATGATGGCATACTTCTGAGCTCGCTTCAAGGCGCGTTCGTGATACTTCTGGTATTCGATACGCGAACTACGCTTGGCATCCACCATAGCCTGAAGGGTTTCCAGATACATGGGATGGAAAACATAGCTGCTGTAATAGTCGAAGGCAAACGAAGGCCCGTCGGCATACCAACCATCGCCCACATACCATTCCTCAACTTTCCGGCAAGCCATATTCACACGGTATTCGTCGAACTGAGCACCTGCCTTAGCCAACAGACTCTCGATGGTAGAAGAAAAGAGCAACCAGTTGGAGTAGGGTGGGTCTATCTTACGCAAAGCCTGAAACTCCTTGATATAACGTTGCTTGGTAACATCATCAAGGGGCAACCAAAGGGTTTCCCAGGCACGGAGGAACGATTCGGCAAGGAAGGCTGCATCCACCAGATTCTGACCCGATTTGCCCCAACAGAGATAATCGGGTGATTCGGGGTCTACCGCATTCTTGTAGGCTGCCAATGCCCAAATGCGCAATTGCTTGCGTTGTATTCCTTCTGGCGTTTCATCATCGGGAAGTGTGAGCCAAGGTGCAATACCTGTCATCAGTCTGCCAAAGGTTTCCATATAGACCACACTACGGTCGCGATTGTCGAACGAGGGTGAAAATTCCGTCTTCATATTCTTCTGCAGTTCGCCCTTAGCCATATTCTCCAATACGGGTTGAGCCATCTTATAGGCCAGCGAGCACCAGTAATCGCGATCGGATAGCTCTGTGGTCTTAGGTTTTTTGGCTTGACCAGGCATTATCAGTACGAATGCCAGCAGCAGTATGAAGGGGATTCTTCTCATATTATTTCCAATGTAATTGTTTCTGTTTCAGGTATCTTGCATATTCACAGGCAGCCAGCAGGAAAGCACCTACACCGAAGTTGGCCTGCGAGTTGGCGTCAACGGTCTGGCCAGGAATGGCCCTTTCGCCGATAGGTTGCACATAACCCACCTTGCCGTCTTCCTGTAAAGCGATGGTAGCCAAATAGTTCCAGGCCTGCTGGATGCAAGGAAGGTACTCCTTCTTGGGCAGATAGCCGTGATTCACGCCCCAAAGCAGTCCGTAGCAGAAGAAGGCTGTGCCGCTGGTTTCGTAGCCAGGAGCCTGAGCAGGGTCCATCATGGAACGCGTCCAGTACCCCTCGGGTTGCTGTAACTCCTTCACAGCTCTGGCCAGATTCACATATTTCTCCACAAAGAAAGGCTGACGAACATAGGTCTCAGGCATACCATCCAGCACCTTTGCCAATCCTGCCAATACCCATCCGTCGCCACGAGCCCAGAAGTCCTTCTTGCCGCTTTCCGTCTTATGTTTAGGATAAACGTATTTGCCATCACGGAAATAGAGGCCTGTTTCCTTGTCGAGCATAATACTGTCAGTATACAGGATATTCTCGTAAAGCTTGTTCAGATATTTCACATCGCCAGTCAGCCAGTACATCTTGGTCATTACAGGCATTACCATATAGAGTGCATCGGCCCACCACCAGTAGTCGTTAGCTTCAGAATCGGCCTCGTAGTTCATTACTTCTATGGCACGATAGATTTTCTTCTCTTCCGGCGCAATAGCGAAGAGGTCGATATAGGTCTGGAAACAAATCTGCCAGTCGCCAAAGAGCACATATTCTTGTCCACCACCATAGTTCTTGTATTTCCACTTGGAGGCATCAGACTCCGTTGCCCCCATCCATTGGTTATGCTCTGCCCAGCGTATGCTATATTCCAGCATCTGCTCGTCCTGCAAGAGTTTATACACCTCCATGTTGCCTGTATGGTAGGCAGCATTGTCCCAGAACGAATTGACTTCGGCCTTATTGTTCGTCTGCCAGTAGGTATTAACCTTTCTGATAATATCCTTTACCTCGTTAACTCTCCACCTTTTTGCCTGCAGGCTTGTCACGCATAGCAGGCAAGCTAAAAACAATACTTTCTTCATGAATTTTCATTTAGTTGCTCTGCAAAGATAGGGTTTATGTGTGAACAAAACAAAATTAATTTGCTTTTTCGCTCTTTTATTCATAATTTTGTACCCCAAATAGGAAATAATATAATTCTAAGGTAATATGGAAAAGAGAAAGATTCAGTTCAGTCTCGTATATAGAGATATGTTCCAGTCGAGCGGAAAATACCAGCCTCGCAAGGATCAGTTGGAGCGTATTGCCCCAGTTATTATAAAGATGGGTTGTTTTGCCCGTGTAGAAACCAATGGTGGAGCCTTTGAACAGGTGAACCTGCTGTATGGCGAGAATCCCAACAAGGCCGTTCGCGCCTTTACCAAGCCCTTCAATGAAGTAGGCATCAAGACCCACATGTTGGATCGTGGCCTGAATGCCTTGCGTATGTTCCCCGTTCCAGCTGATGTACGCCGACTGATGTACAAGGTGAAACATGCTCAGGGCGTAGATATCACTCGTATCTTCTGCGGTCTGAACGATGTGCGCAATATCATTCCATCTATCAAGTACGCTTTGGAAGCTGGTATGACGCCACAGGCAACCCTGTGTATCACCACCAGTCCTATCCATACGGCTGAGTACTATGCTGGCATCGCTGATCAGTTGATTGAGGCAGGAGCGCCAGAAATCTGTCTGAAGGATATGGCTGGTATCGGTCAGCCTGCTATGCTGGGCAAGCTGGTGAAGATGATTAAGGAGAAGCACCCTGAAATCATTATCCAGTATCACGGCCACAGCGGTCCCGGTTTGTCTATGGCCAGCATTCTGGAGGTTTGCAAGAACGGTGCCGATGTGATAGATACAGCTATCGAACCGCTCTCTTGGGGTAAGGTTCACCCAGATATTATTTCGGTACAGAGCATGCTGAAGAACTACGGCTTTGATGTGCCGGAAATCAATATGGAAGCTTATATGGAGGCTCGTAAGCTCACACAGGAGTTCATCGACGACTTCCTGGGTTACTTCATGAATCCATCCAATAAGTTGATGTCCTCTCTGCTTCTGGGCTGTGGCTTGCCTGGCGGTATGATGGGAAGTATGATGGCCGACCTGAAGGGTGTAATGGATGCCATCAACAACAACCGTAAGAACAAGGGCGAGGAGCCTTACAGCGAGGATGCCCTGTTGGTTCGCCTCTTCAACGAGGTGGCTTATGTATGGCCTCGTGTAGGTTATCCTCCATTGGTAACCCCGTTCTCGCAGTACGTAAAGAACATCGCCCTTATGAACCTGCTTACCGAATCGATGGGTAAGCCTCGCTATAGCATGATGGACCCCTCTATCTGGGGAATGATCCTAGGTAAGAGCGGAAAGTTGCCTGGTGAGGTAGCTCCAGAGATTATCGAACTGGCTAAGGAGAAGGGCTTTGAGTTTACCACAGCTGATCCTCAGAGCAACTATCCCGATGACCTGCCTCGCTTCATTGAGGAAATGGAGAAGAATGGTTGGGAACGTGGTGAAGACGATGAGGAACTCTTTGAGTTTGCCATGCATGAGAGCCAGTATCGCGACTACAAGAGTGGCGTAGCCAAGGAGCGTTTCCTGAAAGACCTTCAGGCTGCCAAGGATAAGGAGATGCAGAAGAGTGGCCTGTCGCTGGAAGAGGTGGCTGCCTACAAGCATGCTGAAGCCGATGCCATCACAGCTCCTGAGAACGGAACCGTAATGTGGGAGATTAACGGCGATGCAGAATGCGTTAAGAGCATCGACCCCATGGTAGGCAAGGAATACAAGGAGGGCGAACGCTTCTGCTACCTGCAGAACCAGTATGGTCAGATTACAGAGATTCCGGCTGCATTAGGCGGCAAGTTGGTAGAAATCTGCGCCAGCCAGGGAAGTAAGGTAGGCAAGGGTGATACCATAGCTTATATCCGTAGGAATTAATGCTGAAGCAGTTCCTGTCCATAATGTCACGCTACCTGAGGCCGTACAGAAAGTATCTGGCCTGGTCGGTGGTGTTGAACTTTGTGTCGCAATGGCTCAATGTGTTCTCCTTTGTCTTGCTGATTCCCATCCTGAACATTCTTTTCAAGATAGATACTACAGTCTATGAATACAAGGAATGGACTTGGGATACACTCAGCAAGGACTTGTTGGTTAATAACGCTTACGCCTGGGTACAGGAACTGATAAATACGCATGGTGCTTTCCTGACATTAGTCATTATGGGCGTTGCCCTGATAGTGATGACGGGCTTGAAGACAGCTGGCTACTTTGCTTCCTCAGCCATAATGGTGCCACTCCGAACAGGCGTGGTAAAGGACATCCGAACAGAGGTTTATAATAAGGTACTGAAGTTGCCTCTCAGTTTCTTCTCCGAGGAACGCAAGGGCGACATTATTGCCCGTATGTCGTCTGACGTGCAAACGGTGGAGACATCCATTACCAACTCTGTGGATATGCTTATCCGTCAGCCCATTGCCATTCTGGTTTGTTTTGTCACCCTATTTGCCGTTAGTTGGCAGATGACACTCTTCGTGTTGGTGGTGGCTCCTGTTGCAGGTTGGTTTATGGGTGTGGTAGGCAGGAAGCTGAAACGCCAGTCAGCAAGCGTACAACGTCAGTGGGGCAGCATTATAGCACAGTTGGATGAAACGCTGGGTGGCCTGCGTATCATCAAGGCGTTCATTGCCGAGAAGAAGATGGAGAGGCGCTTCACACAGATTAACGATGCATACCGTAAGGATATGAATGCTATGGTTATCCGCCAGAGTGCTGCTCATCCCATGAGCGAGTTCTTAGGAACTATCATCCTTGTGGTTGTATTGTGGTTTGGCGGTTCGCTTATCCTGAACGATTCCAACCTGATAGACGCTTCCACCTTTATCTTCTACATGGTCATCCTCTACAGCGTCATCAATCCACTGAAGGAGTTTTCGCGTGCAACCTACCAGATTCCTCAGGGGCTGGCCTCGATGGACCGCATCGACTTCATCCTGAATGCCGAGAACCCCATTAGGGAGCCCGAAACACCACAACCCATGACAGCGTTTGAGAAAGAGATTGAGTTGCGCGATGTATCCTTCAACTATGCAGAAGGGCGTGATGTTCTGAAGCATATCAGCCTAACGGTTCCCAAGGGAAAGACCGTTGCCTTGGTGGGACAATCGGGCTCTGGCAAGTCGACTCTCGTTGATTTGATTCCCCGTTTCCACGATGTAAAGGAAGGTGAAGTACTTATTGATGGAAATAATATTAAAAATCTGCATATTAGAGACTTACGCGCTCTTATTGGTAATGTTAATCAGGAGGCTATCCTCTTTAACGATACCTTCTATAACAACATTACCTTTGGTGTGGAGAACGCCACTATGGAGCAGGTGGTAGAGGCAGCTAAGATAGCCAATGCACATGATTTTATCATGGAAACCGAGAATGGTTACGACACCATGATAGGAGATCGTGGTGGCCGTCTTTCTGGTGGACAGCGTCAGCGCATCAGCATTGCCCGAGCTATACTGAAGAATCCTCCCATACTGATTCTGGATGAAGCAACCTCGGCTTTGGACACAGAGAGTGAGCGCCTGGTGCAGGAGGCCTTGGAACGACTGATGAAGTCGCGTACCACCATTGCCATTGCTCACCGTCTGTCTACCATTAAGAATGCCGATATTATTCACGTTCTGTATGAAGGGGAGATTGTAGAAAGCGGTCAGCACGATGAGCTCATTGCCAAGAACGGATACTACAAGCGTCTCTACGATATGCAACAGTTATAAAAGAATTGGAAAAATCAGAAATGTCAACACTCAAACATATTGCAGCACTTACAATGGTCCGTAACGACGACTTCTTCCTACGCAAGTGGGTGGAGTACTACGGACAGGAATTAGGAAAGGAAAACCTTTATATATATTACGATGGCGAGGACCAGACCATTGGCGACTTTTGCCAAGGGACCAATGCCTTTATTCATCCCAAGATAGGATGGGAGGTGGTAGCTGCAGAGAAGGGCAGATTAAAGTTCCTTTCGGAGAAGGCAGCAGAGCTTTTCACAAAAGGATATGACATTGTTATAGGCGTGGATGCCGACGAGTATATCGTGGTTGACCCCATGTTGAACATAGGTCTCAGCGAGTACCTCTCGTCACAGGAAATAGATGTGAGCCTTTCCCCTTTAGGCCTTGATTTCGGTCAGAAGTTAGGGGAAGAGGAAATCCTCTCGCAAGAGCAGACGTTCCTTAGCCAGCGCCACTATGCCCAGATAGGAACGCGCTATACTAAGCCATCCATCATTGCACAACCTTGCAGATGGGGTAGTGGGTTCCATCGTATAAAAGGACACAATTTTCATATAGCCAAGGACTTGTATCTCCTGCACTTTGGGTATGCCGACAAGAAGATTCTTGAGGAAAGGCTGGGAGATAAGGAGCGTGTAACACAGGGAAGGGCGAATCACATTTACAAGCGCAGTCGTACCATCAGGTTTGTGACGGAGAAGAAAGCACGTAACTTTGACCGCTGGACACGTCGAGCTCGCACCATTCAGACATGGTGCCGTCCACCTTACGCGCTCAATAAGCCTGCTATGTTCGAACTGAGAATTATAGTTAAAATGCCTGAAAGATTCAGGGATATTCTTTAGAGGCAAAGCCAAAACGAAAGGATAATAACCATCAGTAACAGGGCCGAACTGAGCCATACCAGCCTTCTGATAACCTTTAGTCTTTCATCCTTTTTCATCATCAGGTAATACAGAATATCTGCCAAATCGGTAGGATAGAATTCAGAGAGGATGCGTTTGTGCTCCTCTTTTTTTTGTTTTACGGCATGATAGCTGACACCATCGCGAAAGTACAAACATATAGCTACAGGAATATATTGGAACGTACATCCTGCCTTGCTCAGCTCCACCCATTTTGCCCAGTCGGCACAGATACGGTAGCTCTCGTTATAAGGGCTTTGTTTCAGTAGAGAACTTCGGATGAATGTTGTCTGGTGGCAGAGGGGTCGGTAAGCAAAGTAATAATAGTTAACCTCTTTGGGAGGAATGCATTTCTTCTTAAACCCGTATTTTTTCTTTTCAATCCAGTTGCCATATATAACATCAGCATTGGGTGCTGAAGCAAAAACTCTCTCTAATGTGTCTGAGGCTATAAGCTCGTCTCCAGAATTCAGGAACATAAGATATTCACCTTCGGCATGAGCTATACCCTTATTCATGCCATTGTAAATACCGCCATCACGCTCGGAACACCACCAAGACATCTCTGACTGATGTTCCTGAATAAACTCCTTTCCACCATCTGTGCTGCCGCCATCAACCACAATCCACTCAAAGTTGCGGAATGTCTGTGGCTGTATGCTTTCGTATGTCTTGCGCAGTCCGGCAATGTTGTTGTAATTAACGGTGATGATGCTTAGTTTCTTCATATACTGCGTTATTTGGAATTCTGTTTCTTCTGTAATTTCTTCTCGAAGGGAAGAAGAAAATTGCGTTTCCAAGCCCTCAGTTTGGCTTCTGGTGCTGTGGAATAGACTTGTTTGGCGACTTCTATTCCTTTACGGAGGCTTTCAACCTTGTGTGACTGGTTGGCAGACAGGATGTAGCTCTGAGGGTTGGGGTAGTAGAAGTACAACGGAAGGTTTAGGATGGTGCAACGACGGATGTGCAATAGCACCTCGCTCCACCAAGGGAAATCCTCGTAATTGATTCCTTTAATGAATTTTATTCCACGTATGGCGTATGTCTTGTACATACATCTCCATACCTGGCAATGCTTTACCGCCCAGCGCTTTTCTATGTCCTTTGGGCTGGAGTATTCCGTAGCATAGTCATAGATGTTGTCCGTTACCAGGTAAGGTGGCTGTTTGTAGTACTTAAAGTGTGGCGTAGGGTCTCCCAGATGCAGGAAATGCCTGATTATGCCGAAAGTACGGTAAGACCGGTCGTAGGTAAAGGCAACCATATCTGAGTTGTCTCTCTGGGAAGCCTCCAGACACAGTTCCATTAGTTGAGGATGCAGAAAATCATCAGCGTCAAGGAAAATAAGAAACTCTCCGCTTATTTGTTCCATGCCGGCATTGCGTGCGTCCGAAAGCCCCCCATTAGGCTTATGTACAGCCTTGAACCTATTGTCGCGCCTTGCATATTCCTCTACTATCAGGCTGCTACCATCTGTACTGCCATCATCTACAAGAATAGCTTCCCAGTCTTTGTATGTTTGGGAAAGAATGCTATCCAAGGCGCGACGCAGATAGCGTTCTACATTATATATTGGAACTATGACGCTAACCATATTCTTTTATTGTTTCAGTAATTCTTCTACAAATTGCGTAATGCGCGAAAAGATGGCATCAGAGGCTTTATCCAAGGAGCCAAAATTAATAAAACATACGTGGCTGCCTTGGCATGTTACCCGATGCAGTTTTCTCTCCAAACGTTCCATTCCTCCGTGTGGCATGTATTCCATAAGGACATCCCGTTCCGGCACCACTTGCAGTCGTCCCTCCTTCTTGAGCAACATATATACCAGCTCATCGCTACGGAAATGCTCCGTACTTCGGAATCGGTTGCGAATGTTCTGCGCTAAACGGTCAGGATGCGATTCATAGAACCTTTGCATGGTACTCTTAAGTAGGGGATAGGGAGTGTGTGAAAGACGTATGAAGGAACTGCTGCCTCCTACAATGTCTGCAGCATCCATCATCTGCTGCACATGATTTACCCTGCAGGCATGGCCTGTGAGGCGTTTAAAGAAATATCGTGTCTTTGTCCACAGAAGCGAGGCTTTGTGTCCGTGACATTTTATATATCCCTCTTGCGGGAAGAACATATCCTTATCTACACTCTTACAGACCAGAAAATCATCATTAAAATAAACAAAATGCTCGCTAAGATCAGGAATCCTCCATAGCATGGCTTCTATACTTAGGGAGTTGAACGTGGGCAGATATTGTTCGTATCCTCTGAAGATTACTTTATGGTCAACGATTTCAACAGGTATTTCACTCTCCACCTTAGGGTCTTGTCCGTCAGTAACGATGAAGATGCGACGCACCCAAGGCATAAACTTGTTGATGGAGCGAACACACCAGTATATCTCGCCTCTGTCGGAATAGCGTGTAGTACCTGCAATATCGTCAGCCTGCAGAGAGGCGTTCCCTTGCATATACTGGGCTCTTTTAGCGCCAAGTCCTGGGTCGTTACCATCCACCCATGTTATAACAGCATCTATGTCGAACATTTGTTCCTTCTTCATACCAAGTCCCATTTACGCCATCTGTTGTGCGACCATAGCCAAATCTCCGGCTGTTTACGAATTGTCTTTTCCAACATCCGGAAGTAAAGTTCCGACAGAGGGAAAGGTTGTTCTTTCAGTTCCTCTGGCAGGACCATCTCCTGGAATGTCAGTCGGTAATGTCCGCGAGCCGTCTTCTCAATATCCAGATACACCAATTCTGCGTTCACTTTCTTAGCTATCTCCTCAGCACCAGGAACAATTCTGGTGGGTTGGTTCAGGAACGTGATCTCGTCTTTATATTTGGTATAAGGCCGTTGGTCCTGCAGGAAGCCGCACAGGAAGGGCTCACCCTCAGCATTCCATTGCAGCAGGGTACGGACTGTCTGCTTCATCTCTATTTGCTCTGTATCCCACCTACTGCGTATCTCGTGCATTAGGGAGGCAAAGTATTTGTTGCTGATTTGCTTGTAAATCTCACAACTCTTCTTAGGTGCCTTGTAACGCATACAAACCTCCTGCACCCATTCCCAGCAGCCGCAATGCCCTAAAAGCATAAATACGTTTTTACCTTCCGAGGCAATACGTTCAGGCAATTCACAGTTCACCACCTCCACACGTTGGAGCATCTCCTTATCAGAGATATTCAGGCACTTAAAGGATTCCACGAATACGTCGCAAAGGTGGTGGTAGAAGGCTTTCTCTATGCGTATGATTTCCTCCATGCTCTTTTCTGGGAAGGAGCATCTGAGGTTCTCCCTGACCAACCGACGCCTATACCTTATTACATAATATATAATAGGGTAGGCCACATCGCTAATCAGGTACAGGATGCGCAAAGGCACTCCAGCCATCAGCCGCATAAAACCATGTTTCTTCTTCATTGTTTTGACAAAGGTACGAATAAATGAGAGAAAAACAAAAATAAAGGCCACGATTTATGAGAAAGCGAATGAAAAAATTGCGCTTGCTGTTTCTTGGTTTGAGAAAAAAAGTGTATTTTTGCATTCGTAAACGTGTAACCAAGCAAAGTGAAAAAGACATTTCTTCTTTTATGGGTTCTGGTAATTAACTTTACGCTCTGCAACGCTGAGGTTCGACTGCCGCAGATATTCCAAAATGGGATGGTTCTGCAGCGTGGGATGAATATCCCTGTATGGGGGTGGGCCGGCCCACAGGAAACAATTACCGTAACACTGAACAAGAAATCCTGCACCACTACAGCCGATGCCAATGGCCATTGGCGCGTGAACCTTCCTGCCATGAAAGCGGGAGGACCGTACACGCTGGAGGTTAATTCAAAATTCAAAATTCAAAATTCAGAATTAACAAATAACAATTCTCAATTCTCAATTGTCAATTCTCAATTAAACATCAAAGATGTTTTTATCGGCGATGTGTGGTTGTGCAGCGGGCAGTCGAACATGGAGACGACATTGGAACGTGTATCGCCACAATATCCTGACGAGTTGGACGATGAGAACCAAATGGTACGACTGTTCCATGTGCCTTATCAGACCGATACGCATGAGCCGTGTGCCGACCTACGTCCTACTGAGTGGAAACCGCTGAATCGTGAGAATGCATGGAAATTCTCTGCCATAGGCTATTTTTTAGGTAAACAGTTGCAGCGCGAGAAGGGCGTTGCCCAGGGCATCATAGAAAGTGCATGGGGCGGCACTCCCATTGAGGCATGGATTGCTGCCGATACGTTAGCTAAGCATTATCCCACTCTGTATCGTCAGACACAATTATATCAGAACGATGCATTTGTAAAGGCGCAACAACAGGCAGCAGCACTTGCCAACCAACGCTGGCAGGAGTTGTTGGATAAGAACGATCCAGGGTTGGAGAAGTTTACCCAGCCAGATTACAATGATGCCTCATGGCCTGTGGTGGATCAAGACAACCTTTTGCCCGAACGGGACGAATGGATTGGCTCCCTTTGGTTGCGCCAACACATTATTGTAAATAAGGAGCATGCTGGACGGGCTGCCAAACTGCTTTTGGGCACACTGTATGATAGTGACGTGACTTACCTTAATGGTCAGCGCATAGGTAGCACGGGCTATCAGTATCCGCCTCGCCGCTATCAGGTGCCGGAGGGGCTGCTGCGTGAGGGCGACAATGTGCTTACCATCCGATTTATTAACAAGAGCGGCAAACCGTATTTCTACAAGGAAAAGCCTTACCAACTGGTCTTTGACAAGGACGATGTGCAGTTGCTGGGCCGGCAATGGAAGTTGCAGATGGGGGCTGAGATGCCACACAATATCAGTCACGGTATCGACCTACAATACCAACCCTTTACCTTATATAATGGCATGATTCATCCTTTGACTCCCTATGCCTTAGCTGGTGCAGTGTGGTATCAGGGAGAATCGAATGCCGATAGTGGTTCTGCATCCGACTATGCCCCATTGTTGCGCTTGATGATGGCCAACTGGCGTCAGGCTTTTGAACGACCAGAGTTGCCATTCGTGATTGTCCAACTGGCAAACTACAGAGAACCCTCTGAACAACCTCAGAACACGGGTTGGCCGGTGGTACGTGAGGCTCAGCGCGTAGTGGCCAAGGAAGATGCGCATGCAGAACTGGCGGTGACCATCGACATTGGCGAGACGGTGGACATTCATCCCTTGCGCAAGAAGGATGTGGCAGAGCGTGTGGCATTAGGCTTTGAGCGTCTGTTGTGGAACCAACGCGTGACATTGTCGCCAGAGATAATAAATGCGGTTCCAGAGAACAAGGCAGCAGTGTGCACACTCTCACAGCCTTTGCTAAAGGAGGGCCCGCTTTATGAGTTTGAGGTGGCCGGACCTGATGGCAAGTATGTGAATGCCGAGGCAGAGGGTAGGGGCGACCGCATCGTTATCCGCTCGTCGGTCAGCCAACCTGTCAGCATCCGCTACGCGTGGAAGAACAATCCCATCCGAGCGAATGTATACGGGAAAAATGGTCTGCCCATGAGCCCGGTAGAATTGAGAATTGAAAATTGAAAGTTGAAAATTAAGAGTGAAGGATTTTATTTCATTGAACATTAAACATTGAGTATTGAACATTAGACTTTAGACTGTAGTCTGTTGTCTGTTGACAATACAGTAAACCGTAAACCGTAAACAGTAAACTAAATATGATAACAACCTTAAGTAAAATCTTGAAAGATGCCAATGAGCGGCATTATGCTGTAGGGGCATTTAATTGCCTGAGTTTGGAAAATGTGATGGGAGCCTTACAGGCTGCAGAGGAACTGCGTTCGCCCATCATATTGCAATTGGCCGAGGTACAGTTTCCCGAGGCACCTATGGAGCTGATGGCTCCGCTATATTTAGAGGCTGCCAATCGTGCCTCAGTACCCGTGTGTGTTCATCTCGACCATGGACAGAGCCTTGAAACCTGTGTACGAGCTATCCGGTTGGGCTTTACTTCCGTGATGTTTGACGGAGCAGCACTACCTTATGAACAGAATGTGGCCATTACCAAGGAGGTGACGCGTATTGCCAAAGCTGCTGGTGTGGACGTGGAAGCTGAGCTGGGTAAGGTGGGCGACTGTGGAAAAGATACTGCAGATGTCTTTACGGACGTGGAGGAATCGGTTAACTTTGTAAAAGAAACGGGTGTAGATGCGCTGGCAGTTGCCATTGGAAACCTGCACGGACATTATGTACATACGCCGCAACTGAACATACAACGACTCATAGAAATTCATGAGGCCAATCAACTGCCTTTGGTGCTTCACGGCGGCAGCGGTACCAGCGTGGAGGACTTCAAAGCCTGCATCCACAACGGCATCTGTAAGATAAACGTTGCTACAGCCATTCAGCGCGGCATCATGAAACGTATGAACGAACGCTTGGCACAGAACCCTGATGAGGGATACATACCTCTGAAGCAAGTGATGATAGATGCGTCGCGTGAAGTGGTTACGGAACACATGCTACTTTTTGAAAGTAATAATAGAGTTTAGGTATAACGTCAACGTCAACGATAACGTCAACGAAAACGAAAACGAAAATGAAAACGAAACCGATAACTTTCAATTTTCAACTTTCAACTTTCAACTTAATAAAGACTCTAAACTCTAAACTCTAAACTATTTTGCTTATGACGTTAAGGAAAATTATATTGGGGCTTTGTTGCTGCTTGCCATTGTTATCATATGCTGATTCCAAGAAATCGGTGGCTGATTATGCCGACCCGACTATCGGCGGCGTGAGTGTATTGTTGGAAACTACACGTCAGACGATGCATCTGCCAAACGAGATGCTACGATTTGTTCCGCTACGTAGCAGTATGCTGGACGATTGGATTGACGACTTTGCCCTGCAGATGCCTAACCACCGTAGGCACTGGGTATTCGGCTTTATGCCTTTCTGCACCGATAATCCAGAAGGCGTCTGGTCAGCACCTGGTATTATCAACAACGAGGAGACACATCCTTACTACTATCGTGCTCAGTTGGATGGTGTGACATTCGAGTTTGCTCCCTCCAAGAAGAGCGGCATCATACGAATGACATTCGATGGTAAGGGGCAGCATCCCATGCGTTTCCGCAGTCGTACCCCCATTGGCTTCTACGATCACGAGGGTAATCGGGTGGTAACTGGAACCGCTGGTTTTGGGCAACCAGAATGCAAGGAAAACATGACGGCTTACCTGTATGCCGAGTTTGACTGCGATATGCACGATATTCATTATCCTGGTCAGGACACCAAGCACCTGATGTTGACAGCCGATGGACAGAAGAAGGTTGTGATGATGCGCTACGGCATCTCGTACATCGACAAGGAGCAGGCAAAGGATAATATGGAACGGGAGATTCCTCAGTTCAACTTCGACCGCATTCGGCAGGATGCCAAGAAGACGTGGGAGAAACGTCTGGGACAGATAGAAGTGAGCGGTGGTACGGAATCGCACATGCGTACCTTCTACACGGCACTCTACCGATGTCAGGAGCGTATGGTGGACATCAACGAGTACGGACGCTTCTTTAGCGCTTGGGACCGCAAGGTACATACGTCGGATGAACCGTTCTTCGTAGACAATTGGTTGTGGGACACGCATATTGCCCTAGAACCGCTGCATACTATTCTGAACCCTGACATAGAGGTGCAGAAAATCAACTCTGTAATAGAAATGTACAAGGAGAGTGGCGTTATGCCACGCTTTGCCCTGACCTCTGGCGAATGGGCTGGTATGACGGGCAACTTTGCTGCCGTATGGATGATGGATGCCTGGGCAAAGGGATTGCGTTTTGATATAGCAACTGCCTATGAGGGCTTCCGCAAGAACTCTCTGGAGCGTACCTTGCTGCCTTGGCGAACAGGACCAGCTACACCGTTAGATACTTTCTATAATGCCCACGGCTACTATCCTGCCTTACGACCCGGTGAGCCGGAAACCGTTCCTGAGGTTGATACCAACTGGGAGCGCCGACAGAGTGTTTCGCTGACAACCGTGAACAGCTATTCCGACTGGTGCATTGCTCAGATAGCCAAGATGTTAGGCAAGACGGAGGACGAGAAACTGTTTATGGAGCGTTCGAAGTTCTACCGCAACGTGTTCCGTACAGATAAGTGTATGATGTGGCCCAAGGATGATAAGGGCGAATGGGTGGAACCTTTCAACCCCATGCACGACGGGCGGGCTTACTTTACGGAGAACAACGCCTACATCTTCAACTGGGATGTGAAGCATGATCTGGAAGGACTCTTCATGCTGATGGGCGGCCCCCAGAAGGCTGAAGCTAAGTTGGACGAACTCTTCCACATGGGCGTGGGAACGGCCAAGTTCCGTTTCTACAATGTGCTGCCTGATGCCACGGGACTGATGGGTATGTTCCAGATGGGCAACGAGCCCAGTTTTCATATACCTTATTTATATGACTACGTAGGAGCGCCTTGGAAGACTCAGAAGTACATCCATAGTCTTATCGATACATACTTTATCGACTCCTACCTCGGTATGCCAGGTGATGAAGATGGTGGTGGTATGTCGGCCTTCGTGGTCTTCTCCATGATGGGCTTTTTCCCCGTTACCCCAGGTACAACTACCTACGCCATTGGCAGTCCGTTCTTTGAGAAAGCAACACTTCATCTACCAAATGGTAAGTCGTTCACTATCAAGGCTAAAGACATATCTAAGGATAATAAATTTATCCAGAATGCCCTTCTGAATGGCATCCCTCTAAATACCCCTTTCCTCACGCACGAACAGCTAATGTCAGGAGGCGTATTAGAGCTGCAAATGAGCAGTAAACCGAGTAGTAAAAAGTGAAGAGTGAATAATTATTAACGTCAACGATAACGTCAACGATAACAAAAATAATTAACAACCGTAAACAGTAAACCGTAAACGGTAAACCGTAAACAGTAAACGGTAAACCGTAAACCGTAAACCGTAAACCGTAAACTAAATACAAACATGAAACGTAGTGAGATTAATCAGATTCTGCGCGAAGCCAAGGATTTCCTGGCATCACGTCAGTTTGTTTTGCCCGAATGGGCAGAGTGGAGCCTTGCCGACTGGAAGGCTAACCGACAGAAAGTAGATTATATTGTAGAGCGTATGCTGGGTTGGGACATTACCGATTTTGGATCGGGCGATTTCCTGCGCTGCGGCCTGTTCCTCTTCACCATTCGCAACGGCAAATATGGTGTGGACAAGAAGCCATACGCCGAGAAGATTATGATTGTGGAGGAAAATCAGGAGACACCTATGCATTTCCATTGGTCTAAGATGGAAGATATCATCAATCGTGGTGGTGGAAATCTAGTAATTGAACTCTACAATGCCGATAAGGACGAGCAGTTTGCCGATACCCCTGTTCATTATCGTATTGACGGTATTGAGCATGTGATGGAGCCAGGCGGAAAGGTTATCCTTCATCCCGGTCAGAGCATCTGCATGGAGCAGTACCTCTATCACCGCTTCTATGGCGAACCCGGAAAGGGCAAGGTTATGGTGGGCGAGGTGAGCCAGTGCAACGATGACAATACCGACAACCGTTTCTATAATCCCGTAGGTCGTTTCCCCGAGATTGAGGAAGACGAAGCACCCCTGCACCTTCTTTGCTCGGACTATGGTAAGTTCCTGTAAAGTTTATAGTTGAGAGTGTAGAAATGTTCAATGTTTAATGTTTAATGTTCAATGTTTAAAGTTCGAATCAGCGGTGTGGGCTGTTGCCTCATGGACCGCATATATGACGGGGTGGATTTTACGTCGGATTTATTCCGTAAGTATCTGAGCAAGAAAGCTGGTGACGGCGGTCTGGAGCCTGGCAAACTGACTTTCGAAGAAGAGTTGGAGCGTTTCTCTGGCGATAGTTTCGCAACGGAAATCCTGCCCCAACTTACCCAGGAACGTAAGGCCGACAAGGAGAATATTGGCGGCCCGTGTATAGTTGCACTCATTAATGCTGCACAGATGGCATATAAGGAGAGCGAAGTATGCTTTTATGGTTGTTGTGGAGACGATGAGGTAGGTGAGGAGTTGAGACAGAAATTACTTCAGACGCCTATCGACTTGAGTCATTACCGTACACAGCAGGATAGCGAGACGGCTTCCACCAGCGTGCTTTCCGACCCCCATTTCGATAACGGACATGGAGAACGCACTTTTGTTAATACCATTGGTGCCTCTTGGAACTATCTGCCAGCGGAGTTGGACGACAGTTTCTATAACAGCAATATCTGCGTCTTTGGCGGCACAGCCCTTGTACCCCGCATTCATCAGGGGCTCACCGCTATGCTCAAGAAAGCAAAGCAGAGCGGAAGCATCACCGTCGTGAATACCGTTTATGATTTCCTCAGCGAGAAGCAGAACCCCAATCAGCGTTGGCCTATGGGTGATGGCGACGAGGCATACTACTTTATAGATTTGCTGATTGTAGATCACGAGGAAGCTCTTCGCCTGAGCGGTTGCAGAGACATTCCTTCGGCCATTGTTTTCTTCCAGGAGAAGGGAGCAGGAGCCGTGCTGGTTACCAACGGAGCACGCGATGTTTACCTCTGGGCCGACAGTCCCCTCTTTGGTAAGGTTCCCCTGCAAACCCTTCCTGTTTCTGCTGCAGTTGGCAAAGCACTGAAGGAAGGACGTAAGGGCGACAGCACAGGTTGTGGTGATAACTTCGCAGGCGGCGTCATCGGCTCCTTAGCCAGGCAAATATATAACGGACAACAGACAACGGACAACGGACAACAGACTACAGTAAATGATCAATGTTCAAGGCTGCGATTAAGCGGGAGCAATGACCAAGCTCGCTTTAGTATTGCCAAGCGTGAGCAGGCTCAAGGCGAAGCCTCAATGTTCAATGTTCAATGTTCAATGGACTTAGTCGAGTGTACCAAGTGGGGTATCGTCTCCGGCGGTTTTGCTTGCTTCTATTACGGTGGCACGTACATAGAAAAAAAGGAGGGCGAGAAACTCACCCTCCTGCAGGAACTCTATGATCAATATTAAACTGTCACTTGTCAACTATCAACTGTCACCTCAAATCAGTCTTTCAAATAGTAAACCACGGTAGTTACTACACGGATATTCTTAAGCCAAGGCGTGTTCTGATCACGGTCGTTGATACTGAACTGGCCTTGGTCTGCCGTTTTAATTTTGCCTAACTCGCTGTTGGAGTCAGTTGCAAACTGCTCTGCAGTTTTGCGGGCATTCTTGGTTGCCTCGGCAATCATCTCTGGCTTAATCTCATTCAGACCTGTAAACTCGTAGGTAACAGATGACGTCTCGTCGTACTCGTTGCCTACGATGGTTACACCCTGACGCATTAGTTTGGCCTGATTGCTAACAATTTTGCGGACAAGGTCTACATTCTTGCTTACAACAGTCACTACGCAGTTGGCCTTATAACGGTAACGAACAGTCTCACTGCTGTAGCTCATGTTAGCTTGCTGGTCTACCATAGCTGGTGGTGCAATAGAGATTTCCTCATCGCTCAAGCCATTGTCCTTCAGGAACTTAACAACGGTCTGCGTATTATTCTCAATTCGGTCGTAAAGTTCGGCGGGGTCGTTACCCAGTTCCTTAAACTTCAGGGGCCAGGTCACCTTGTCGGCCTTCACCTCCTTCTCGCACAATCCCTTAGCTGTAACGGTGCGGTCCATCTCCTTGAATTTTACTATACCACTCTTAATGGCTCCTCCTGCCAGGAAGAGACCGATGGCAAGGATTAATGCCTCGCCAATGTACTTAAACTGAACGTTCTTCATAATTAATTTTGTTATAAGTTTCAAAATCTAACTGCAAAAGTACGATTAAGTGAGTGAAATACAAAAGAAAAGTTTATTTTTCTTTTTATTTCCGAACGAGAGTACTTTCGGCGATAGCCAAAATTACGATTAAGTGAGTGAAATACAAAAGAAAAGTTTATTTTTCTTTTTATTTCCGAACGAGAGTACTTTCGGCGATAGCCAAAATTACGATTTAGTGAGTGGAATACAAAATAAATCGGAGTTTGTTTTTTCTTCCGAGCGAAAGGACTCCGCCTGCGTCTGAGCACCTACTGGAGCACAAGAATCTCGGCGAAGCTAAAGTTACGTTTAAGGGTCTAGGACAAAAAAAAAGGAAGCCTCTGTTTTGCGTGATGCTTAACAGAGGCTTCTTTAAGTTAGTTACTTGGCCTGGGGTTGGAGACTTATGTACTCCTTGCTGGCTTGGTAACAGGGACATCGCTTGTGGACGCCTGGGAGTTCACAATGGCCAAGGATGTGGGCCTCAGGATAATCATGGACAAGGGCCTTTAGCAACTCGTAGAGGGCATGTCTCTGTTGCTCTGTACGTGTATCGGCAGCATTGCCGTTTTCATCCAGACCTCCTTCATAGACTACGGCAAGGGAACAGCAGTTATAGCCCCTGGCATGGACACCCTGAACAGACTCTGGCAGCAAGGGGACAATTGTCCCGTCATAACGGACATAGTAGTGGTAGCTACACTGCCCATACTTTTCTATACCACAGTTAATTAGCTTCTCCACGCTAAAGGGCTTGTTGCACCTGTTGGCCACGCAGTGAACGATAATGTACTTAACGGACTTTAGAATTTTCATTGAACATTGAGCATTGAACATTATATTATTCTCCTATGCCCTTGCAGGCAAGAACCGATGGAGCAGCGAGAGGAGAGCTAAGCTTGCTTAGGCTATCCCGAGTCGGGACAGAGGAAGACAAATGTCAAATCTTACAGATCTTAAC
>JAFSRW010000033.1 GCA_017445925.1 Bacteroidaceae bacterium
AGATTGGTCTGGGCAACCGCACTAACACCATCCTGCAGAGTGCATTCTTCCGTATCACCGGCGTTATCCCCGTAGAGCTGGCTGTAGAGAAGATGAAGGCTGCTGCCCTCAAGTCTTACGGTGCTAAGGGTCAGGACGTTGTTGATAAGAACTATGCCGCTATCGATCGTGGTGGTGAGTACCAGCAGCTGACCGTGAAGCCCGAGTGGGCTAACCTGCCCGACGATGAGGTGAAGGCCGACAACGCTCCCGCATTCGTCAAGGAGCTCGTTCGTCCTATCAACGCTCAGGCCGGCGACCTGCTGAAGGTTTCTGACTTCGTGAAGCACGGCACTGTTGACGGTTCTTGGGAGGTTGGCACCGCTGCCTACGAGAAGCGTGGTGTGGAGGCCTTCGTTCACGCTTGGAAGGGAGGGACCACGAAACTACCGAGTGTTTCGGGGAGGGTACCAGGACAACTGTATCCATTTATTTTGTACAATTTAAAAATTATTCATCAAAATTTTACGTCTGTTTGAAAGAAAATGCTTACCTTTGCCCTTGTTAAACATAAAAATGAATTGCTTATGACCTAAAAAAGGACAAAAGACATATAGATAAGAAGCGTTAGCTTTCTATTCTTGCCTACCGATAATTGGGGAATTTGAAGTAAGCTGTCAAGAGTAAAAGTTGATGCTCACGTTTATGACGTGGGCTTTTACTCGTAGATGACAGCAAAGGTTTTCCCCAATACCTCGGTAAGGCGTAGACGAAGTTATTAGTCCACGTTTCTTTATCTGTCTCAATTCAAAGGGTATGGACTATTCCAACAGTTTATTCACATTAAAACGAAACAGATTATGAACATTAAGAAACATTGGATAATGCTTGCAATAGCATTGACAGTACTCTGTACCGTTAGTTGTGGTGACGATAATGATGAGGGCGGCACGACAAACAATCCCGTAGTTGCATCAGACCCAGAAGGAACTATTACAGTAAATCTCACCAATGGTTATAATGATGACAGGGATAGAATTGGAAATGAAATTCAAATATACGGTGGAGATGTATGGATGTATAATTTTGCCATGAGTTCTTCTAATAATTTTGTTTTAGTAAGAGGAAATGGCAATCCGTCAATAATTACTGTAGGAAAGAAAAAGGGACTATCTGATATTAGGGAAGTGCCAGCGACTGGGGCAGGATGGTCGGATGAAGTTGCTGTAATTCCTGGCTATGGTTATGTCTGTAAAGCGACTGGAGGATGGACAAGTGAAAAAGGACCTTGTATAGTACGAATCTATGTTGTTGACTATATTGAAAGCATAACAGGAGGTATTATTGGTGCTATTATTAAATACCAACAATGGAATCCTGAAGAATAAACTCTTATTCACGTGGTTATGCCCCCTGGCAGATGCCAGCCCCCCGATTGGCGGGGGGGCTTCTGCGTGCTCGATACTGAGGTTTACTCGAACACCGGTGGTCAGGCTTCCAAGGCCACGCCTCTCGGCGCTATCGCTCAGTTGGATAAATCGCTCACGCTCGGCCATCCGAAAGCGAGCTTTCATGGCTCTCGCTTACTCGCGATTTTCGCTGCTCAGGGCAAGCGCATCCGCAAGAAGGATCTGGGCATGATTGCTACCACCT
>JAFSRW010000034.1 GCA_017445925.1 Bacteroidaceae bacterium
GGATGTCATTTCTCCCAAAAACGATATGCTTGCTAAATTGCGATGGCTTTTTGTGGACTTCCCTGAGATTGACCTCAATGCTCTTGGCTTCCCAAAAGGATGGGAAATGGAGCCGCTTTGGAGATGATATTTATTTGTGATTATTTTCCAACCTGTTTCCGAGCAAAAAGTAGCTTAAATAAAATTTTTTCCCAAGTTGATTTTTCCTCCTCCTGAATAAGATGATGTAAGAAGGAAGAAGGAAGATGTTGATTATTCTTCATGCTGAATTAATCCTATTTTACGTCTGGCTATTGGCTAAAAAAATATGAAGAGGCCATCTCTGATATTTAGATGACCTCTTCATTTTTCCAAATATCCAGTCAGGGAAAAGACTATGCGGCTTTGCCAGCATACAAATTTTCTACGGGGAATATCAAGTCCCAGTCTTCACCCCATACGACATTACCGTCATCTACAACAAAAGTACTAAACAAGGCCGGATTAAGGTACTTGTTGTACTGAGGATGTGGGTGCTGACGAATGAACTCGCCGATATCAACGACACTCTGATGTCCGTCATTGAAAGTCAATCTAACACATAGATTGCCTGCATCCTCTGCCGAAACAATAAAAATGTGCTCCATATTACATCCTTTTTTTAATGTATGTTGTCTTAACGACTTTCTTCATAACAAAGAAATCAATCCACTTCTTAACAATACGCTGCCAATATTTGTTGATAAACTCAACAGCAACCTTTTCATCCTGGTAGTCAAGAGGCTTGGCACCCTTCTTCTCACAACGCACTATATCTTTTAATTCTCCACCCTCTATTATCAAATCAAAGATACATTCTGTCCACTGTGCTTAACGTGCACATGTATGGGCTCATGCTCGTTAGAGAAGAAATAGAAAATGAATCCAAAATACTCGAATATCTTAGGCATAATTGTTATTTTTTTGCAAATATACAATGCTTCTCTGAATAATACAAGAAAATGTAGGATAAATGGTGACCTTTGCTTGATTCCCCTTATCTGAACAAGTTATTCCAATAGGGGGAACAAGTCATTGAGATAATCCCTTACCCCCCTATAGTCCTATCTCAATGAGTCGTGGAGATAAAGGGAATAACTCATGGAGATTATCTGAATGAAGCAAAGGTGGCAAAGTCAATTTCCCAGTCGTTTCATGAACATTAATCAGATTCAAATAAACAAAGAAATACACATTTTTTTACAACTATCAGTTGTATTTTCAAAAGTTTCTTCTTACCTTTGCAACCATGAAAGAGAAGACACGTGAATTCCTTGAGGCTCATCAGAGCCAGACACCATCAAAATGGCGCGAGGAAGCAGAATGGAGGCGAGACAATTGGTCGTGGTTACAGCATTCACAAAAGATTGCCGTTAAGGTGTTGTTAAAGATGAAACAGGATGGTCTTACCCAAAAGGCTCTTGCTGAACGCATGAATTGTACTCAGCAGTATGTTTCAAAGATTCTGAAAGGAACAGAAAATATGTCGCTTGATACCATTACAAAGTTAGAGGATGCTCTTAACATTAGACTAATATTGGACGAACGTTCGGTTTCTTATTCTGATTCAGAAGAAGCTACCTCAATTAATATGGTTGCTGAGGAAGAACTTGGAGAGAAGTATAATTCCAAGTGAAATAAATAAGAAATTGTATAAAGTTTCGGGAGTGGGGCTAAGAACTTATGTGGATAATAATTGCAGTAATAGTATTCTTTCTTTTTGCTCGTGCTCTGAATAATGCAGGGAAGAGAGGAGGTAAGGCTTGGAGAGAAGAGGATGACTGGGCCCAATTGGATGAAGATCTGGATTAGGTGTTTGGTATATCCCTGGGAGCGACTAATAAAAAAGAGAGGCTTGGTAACCTCTCTTTATCTAAAACCTTTAAATTTACATTATAGCGCAACTTTACCAATTCCTTTCATCTCTAATGCTACTTGTACTCCCAATGCACGGAACGCTCGCATCATAGAGGAAAGTGTGATACTCTTGCCGCTCTCTAAACGGCAGACCTGAGACCTTTGGACTCCCATCTTCTCGCCAAGCTCGGCTTGCGTAAGTTGCTGAGCCTCTCTGGCTTTCTTGATGGCTTCACCAACGCGATAGGCGTGGACAGCCTCGTCAACACTACGTTCGAACTTGTCTCGTTCGGGGGTGCCGACTTTGCCATAATCTTCATCCAACAATTCTTCAAAGCTGTAAAGCTTCATGTCTCCTACGTGTTTCATTGCTTCTTATTTTTATTCTCAAAATATTTTCTTCTTAGTCCTTCAGCTTTTGTGATTTCCTTTTGCGGAGTCTTTTGCGTCTTTTTTATTATACCATGTGTGGCAACAACCAACGTGTTGGTATCTTTGTCCCAAAAGGAAAACAATCTATAGCATGTTTTGTTATATATTGTTCGAAATTCCCAAATCTCTGTTCCATCCAATTTTTTGAAAAGTTCATTGTCACGTTCACCCTTCTGAACTCTACGGATATTGTATCCAATCTTACATCGAATCTCCTTGGGTAGGGATTTCATGAATTCCCTTGCTTCCTCTAACAAATAAAGTTCAAATACTATTTGTTCCATTTTTCTTGTTTTCAAATGCAAAAATATAACTTGTTTCTAAAATGCGCAACAAATAATATATTTTTTTGTTTCTTAAAGTGAGTAAATTACTGGTTATGGATAATAATTGCAATAATAGTGGTGTTCCTTTTTGCTCGCGCATTGAATAATGCGGGGAAGAGAGGAGGAAATACCTGGACTGAAGAGAATGAACAGGCATATTGGGATGAATTTTTGATGATTGATTAATAAACAAAAGGTGCCCACGTCATTGCTGGCGTGGGCACTGTGAGCTCTACAGTCATTCGACTAGTATTTGTTGCTGCTGCGGCAGGTAGGCTCGTTGTACAAAGGCAAAAGTACGTCGATATTCTGAATAGATAAAGGAAAATAGCTTTTTCCTTTCATTTTTACTCAAAATAAGAAAAAACACGGGAATTGTTCCCAGGTTTTGGGAATTATTCTATATCTTTGCATCATAATTAATAACATGTAATGCAAATATCATTTGACGACAAGGATTTGGAGGAACTGATTACTACGGGACGAAATAGCAAATACAAGAAGTACACCCGTAATGCGAAGTTCATGAATGCTTTGGCTACAGCATATAACTACTTGCGAATGTCGGATTGTACAAATGATCTTCGTTCAATCTCTTTCCTTCATTATGAACAATTGGCAGGAACCAATGGTTTGAGTTCAATAAGAGTTATAAACGGAATGGTGGAACGTATAATTTTCCGTGAGTTTGAGGACGGAATCAGAATAACAGTATTAAGTTTAGACGATAAGCACTATGGCAACAAAAAATGAAAATCTAAGACCTTTTATGGCTGTTCATCCTGGAATGATGATTAAGCCTGAACTTGAAGAGCGTGGAATAAGTCAGAAGGAATTCTCTAAGATGCTGGGTATTCAGGCATCACATATGAGCGAGGTACTAAATGGGAAGCGCTCGCTCTCTGCAGAACTTGCCCTGAAGATTGAAAATGCTATTGGTATTCCTGCAAGGATTCTAATTTCAGCTCAGGCTCAATATGACCTTGAGGCAACGAACACAGATAAGACGGATGATCAACACGAGACGGTTTCCTTGACCATTCCCGTTCGTGACCATAATCTGCTGCGCGAGATTGTGCACAGATTCGGTTGGGCTTGCATGCTCTAAGAGCCTATGTGGATAATCGTTGCTGTAATAGTATTCTTTCTTTTTGCCCGCGCATTGAATAATGCAGGGAAGAAAGGTAGAAGCAGTTGGACTGCTGAGGATGATTTAACGTGCCAACTGGATGAAGATATAGATGATTAGGGTATTAGCTTATTCGTGATAATTATCTAACTTGTTTCCAGGCAAGAAATAGCTTAAATAATAATTTTTCTAAGTTGATTTTCCTCCTCCTGAATAAGATGATGTAAGATGTAAGAAGGAAGATGTTTTTGGTGACTATTGTCAATTCTTGAAGCTTAGAACTCTTTTTAATTGAAAAGTTTGGAAGATACAGAATAACTTCCTACCTTTGCATTACATAAAAAAGAGATGATTATGAAATTGACAAAGGAAGAGGCACTGAAGCGCTTCAAGAATGCGCTAAAACGCAAGAAAGACTGGGAAGAGAAGTTCGAAGCAAAATATGCTGATGTTACAAACTTGTATGCAACAGCATAAAGGCTATGAATAATCTTTCTTTAGACAACATAAACAAGAAATCGCCATATCTGGTCAAGCAAGCAGATGATGGCGATTATGTATTTCAGACAGCTAAGGGTATCATCTATGGTATTGGCTTCATAGAGAATGACCCTATCGGTGGATGTGAAACATATCAATTATCTATCAGTAACCAGAATAAAGTACACGCATCATACGACCCTAATGTTAAAAACACTACTCTTGTAATTATCGATGAGTTTTTCCGCGAGAATTTAGATGGCCTGCTATACATGTGTGACACAAGCGATAGCAGGGAAGCAGCTCGTAACAGGCTATTCCTACGATGGTTTGAAGAAGCTGCAGATCCAGAACGTTTTACTATCAAGACTGCAAATGCGACAATAGAAGGTCAGGGAATTTATGCTGCAATAATTGTTGAGAACAGAAATCCTTTGGCACAAGCAATTATTGATGATTTTGAACTGACGGCAAGGATGTTGATAGAAGACAAGTAATTCATCCTCCTAAGTTCTTGTAATTAGGCTTCAAACTCTGCCTATGTGACCACTACTCGAAGTAGAGGGTGAGAACAATCATCTTGGAATGACCGCCATCAATACTTTGCGTATATTTATGCAATGTATTGTCGATAAGGTCTGAGCGATCTTTCTGGATAATGTCCAGAAGGCCGAAGCAGAACTTTAACTCTGGGTTCAACTTGAAGAACGGCAGGTATATGTCGCAACCCATTCCTACCTCGATATAACAGTCAAAGGGTTTCAACCTTAATGCTCCGTGCTTGCGTGCCGTAAGGTCGATGGTCGGACTCAAACCTGCTATCAGGTAAGGACGGAAATTGTTATATCGGGGCGCTGCAAATTTTACATCAATGGGGATGGAAAGATAGCAGCTCTTCATGTTCTGCGTTGTATCTCGCTTACTTACCTGTTCATGAAACGTTAAGTGTTTCTGGCCAAAATGTATAGTGGGAGAAACACGCAAGGCAAAGTGGTTGTTAAGACGTAACTCACCCAGCACACCAACGGTAAAGCCTGGGTTGTAATTATCAACATCAGTATACCACTCCTCCCCCTCTGGTGTAATGTAACCATTATTGCGCACCTCCATATCCTGCATGTGGAAGCCCAAAAGGAAGCCATAATGCAGTTTACGATAATCCAGGTAAGGACGATTCATGACCTTACGAGGCTGTGCTATAGCGCCGACAACACAAAAAAGTGTCAGCAGCGTAAAAAACAAAACTCTAATACGTGATATCATCATGAAAATAACGTAAAAATGGGGGGCTTTATTGTATTAATCACTATTTTTGATGAGAAAGTGAAAAAAACAGCGCATATATGATGTACGAATCACCAAAAATAATTACCTTTGCGCTTGTAATTGGTTTACCGTTTACTGTTTACAGTTTACCGCGATTGAGAATTGGAAATTATAACGTTTAACATTTATAAATTATTTTAGATTATGGCTTACGTAATTGGTGATGATTGTGTTGCTTGCGGCACATGTATCGATGAATGTCCTGTAGGAGCTATCTCTGAAGGCGAAAAGTATTCAATTGACCCTGAGCAGTGCACAGAGTGTGGTACTTGTGCAGATGCTTGCCCAAGTGGTGCTATTTCTCTCTAAAAAGCCCCTCTCCCATACCCTCCCCCAAATGGGAGGGTTTATTGTACCTGTACATAACCACATATAAAGTGAGCGCCTCCATCTTGGAAGCGCTCACTTTTATTACACTTATAGCCTTCCCCCCCTCCCATTTGGGGGAGGAGGGGTTAGGGGTTGGAGAGGGGCTTTATTTCAGATACTTCTTACCGTTAATAATGTTCACACCCTTCTGAGCCTTTGACAACTTCTGACCAGAGAGGTTGTAGATAGTCATAACACCCTGAGCAGGAGTTGTGATAACATCCTTGATGCCATCAATTACATCCTGAGGATTCTCCTTACCCAAGTACTTCAGACGCCAGTTGTCAACTACCATCCAGTCGCCAGTCTCCTGACCATCCTTATGAGCACCAATAGTAAGAGCCTCGCCTTCAGGAACCTCAACAATTACGCGGTTCCACCAGAGACCACTCTGGAAGTATTGTTCTGCAGCACTCCAGCAAGCATCTGTACACCATAGAGTACCATCTCCCTGACACTCGTACTTAATCTCGTTACCCTCTTCATCAAAGGTAGTCCAGGTTTCTCTGGTGTCGAAACGACGACCCATACCAGGTACACCGTTGATACCGTCTGTGAATGAGCTGATAACTGCTTCCTGAACATCTACAGCATCCTCGTATTCAGTTTCGCCAATAAATGCATATACCTTTGCACGTGTCTCGATAGGAAGACCCAATGTGTACTTCAGCATATGAGTGGTATAGTGACCATCGCGATAGTAAGCCTGAACGGCAACTTCATACCATCCGGCAGGCAGGTCGTAGATAGTCTGAGAAACATCTGCCATCTCTGTATTCCAGTTCTCCCAAACAAAGTCTACATAGTTACCTCCACGGCCCCAAACACCTTGGCCGCCACCAACACTACCATTGAACCAATTGTCAATTGACAGACGCTGGTCATAACCTGGGTTAATGATAAAGTGGGAAGCATCAATGGGGTTAGATGGTGTTGCTGTTGTCATCAGTTCGTTCAGTTCATCAGGAGTGATAAGCATCCACTGGTTACCCTCGTTGGTAGGATCCTTCATGTCTGTATCAACAACATTCCAAGAGAGGAAGCCGATGCCAATACCATTCTCACCACCGTCACGAACACCAAGATAATAGAGAGAACCGTCCTCACGAACGTTGGTCTTGCGAGTTTCGCCTGTCTCATTGCCTTCTTCGTCCAAAATAGGCTCATCCCAGCTTGCACGAACGATATTGAATACGTTCTCCTTACCTTCTACAGGAACGAAGTCCCAAGTATCATTAACAGGACAATCGATAAATCCGTTGTAACCCATGAAGTCAGCAGTTCCTTCTGCACCGTTGGGACGATGAGTCTGAACGCGGAAGCCCTTAGGTACGTTATTGCCTTCAGAATCAGTGGGGATAAGTGTCATTGCGTTAGAAATATATTCTATAGCAAGATGTGTGCCCCATGCTTCGGCAGCACCCAAGAAGCGCTTTTCCTTTACATTATATATATAATAGTCCATGTACTCCTCTGGAGTAGAAACACCCACATACTTCTCGGTATGTCGCTCAGCAACCTGCTTCTTACGAGCTACACGAAGATTTTCAAGCATAGAACTCATCTGAGAAGGAGTTGCACAAGTATCTACATTTTCCTTAGCATCGGCAATGGCTGCTGTGCAGTAACCTGTATTAACAGCCTCGCAGAGAGCGATGGTCTGGTTCATAATGGCAACATCCTTTGAGTAACCCAGAATCTCATCAACCTTGGGCTCCATATTTCTTGCATACTCCTTAATCTCAGCAGCATCCATGTTGGTTGCCAACTCGTACTTAGCTTCAGCTACCAGTACAGCCAATTCCTCTTCCATTTTGCTGGTCAAAGGACCGTGTGGGCCTTCAGCCTTAGCAATTACTGCCTTCAGTGCATCAGCACACTCCTGATAGTTCACCTCTTCTACGTTGATACCGCAGTCATAGAAGAAACCACCCCAGTTCTGCTGGATGTAAGTAGCAATAACGTTCTTACCTACGTTCAAGTATTTTGCAGGAATGTGAACCTGTACGGGGTTCTTGCCGTTGGTCCAACCAGTATTCTTCTGCAACAGGTGACCGTTTACGTATGTTTCGTAAGTATCATCGTGGCAGACGTTCAGTGCGTAGCTCAGACGAGGATTAATCTTGTCGAGTTCAAAGTCACGACGAACCCACAGGTTGGTATTCTCGCCACCAGGCCATACAGTCTTCATCTCAGGCATATAACCTGCGCTTCCGCAAGGCATTTCCCAAGTATCCCACTGCTCGTCGTCGAAGTCGGGCAATGTCCAAGCCAAAGTTTCAACACGTCCTTCAACATCGGGCCACTTCAACTCTTCAAGAGTAGTCTCGTCTGTCTCCTCGTTGTAGTTGCTCTTGGTCATATAGAAGAAGTTGAAGTAGTGTGTACCAATCCACAGCTCGTTGCCATCCTCGTCCTTAATAGACATTTCGCTAATCTTGATGGTATCGTTTCCTTCACCACCGGCAAAGTCGAAGACAAGCTTCATGTTCTTGATAGCTTCCAAACCTTCTACCTCTTCATCAAATTCGGTTTCTGCTCCAACCTCAATGCCTGTATAGCCGTCGAATGCAGTTGCTTCAACCTCGTCATTGTCGTTATCGCAAATCTTAACGCGTACAGCGGGATAATTACCTGTAGCGTTCAACTTGAACTTGACGTTGTAAATCTTACCGTCAGTAAATGTGATAGGAGTCTTGAAGTGCATCTGAGAACCCCATGCATCCTGCTCAGAGCTACCAGCCATAGGAACTACATAAACATCACCCTCCTGAGCCTCATACAGTTTCTCCCACTTGTGGAGAGGATGAGGATCAACGGTAGTATTGTATGCATAACCTCCGTAACTATTGAAGATTACCTTACCATCCCAAGGCTTCACGTAACCCATCTCAAGACCACCTTCCTGAAGAGTGTAGAGACCGCAGTCGGCAAAGGCACCACCCCAGTTCTGGTGAACATGAACAGCAATTACATTTTCCTCACCGCCTACACGGATAAGGTCTTTCTGCTCGTCGGTCAGTTTGTAAACCTCATCGTTGTTCCAACCATTCTTGTAACGGGCAGTTTCAGAAAGGGTATCGCCCGTCTCTTCATCAATAACATAATCATAGTGGTCAATATCATAACCTGTTGCCTGCCAGACAAGCACACCGTTAATGTAGTACTCAGCAGGAGCATCATCATGACCGCAAGCCAAATAAACATCACCGGAAAGCATGTTGTCTGTGGTGAAGGTACGACGAAAATAGATGTCAGCAATAATGCTGTTTCCCGTCCACTGGAACGACTTCATGCCGTTCCATGTTTCGTCGCTACTGAAAGGAGCCTGCTGCTCTTCCCAGTGGAAGAAACCATCCTCGGTGCAACCGTAATCATCTGGCGTTGGTGTTGACAAATCATACTCCTTCTCATACCAAGCATGCCCGTTGGCATCCATTGCGGGACCATCCTCCAGGATAAGCATGTTGTAGTTAGGATTCATGTCATTCCATTCTCCATAATCAAAACCAGGATTTGCAACCAGAACCATAGCCTTATATGGCTCGCTGCTCCACCTTGCTGATTTAAGAATGGGGATGTTTGCACCCACAGAAGTAATTCCCTGAGCGTTTGCAGCAAGTGCCATTAACACTGCTGCCATCGAGAGTAAAATTTTCCTCATAATGTTGTTGTTAATGTTAATATTAAATGTTCATTAGTTTCTATTTGGCATGCAAATATAGGAATTTAATTTTAATAAAACAAAAATCCAACATTACTTTATTTCACAGAAACAGGTAAATGCAACAATTCTGTATCAAAGTGACGGGAAAAATGAGCATTCTGTATCGCTGAACATCAGGGTTTAACATATACCTTATGGAATTTGCCTGCGGTATCACTAACAATGTTTAACCCCTTCTGCTTATTGCTGCGTTCCAGACCATCCGTTGAGTAGATTTTCACGCCTTGTGCAGGGGTAAATGAAAATGAAGAAGCTGGGTTGATACCAGTAGTCAGATACGTATCACGGGCCACACGAAGTGCTTGAATAGCATCTTGCAATGCCGTAAGCTTTGCCTTGGTGATGTTTCTGGCTGCTATATTTTTCCTAACCTCATCAATAAGTCCCTCCAGCAAATCAGCTTCAGCAGAAATTTCAGGAACATAGCGTAAACTCTCCGCCGATGGTGTATTCTGGAAAAGACGAAATTCGGAGCAAGAAAACTGAGGAGCACCATTCCGAAGCGTGTAACCGGGAGTGCGCATTACATTGAAACGCAAGTATTTATAATTAGGTTTCCGAAGAAAAATGTTACTGCTGGTATAAGCCTTGAGGGCATCACCGCCAAAGTCAGTAAACTCCGTAATGTAATCCCAACTGATTCCATCCTCGCTGGCAGTCACCATCACATCCTGCATACGGTCCTGTATCCCCTCAGTGGCATCATAACGGGGACTATACTGGAAGCGGCAGCTCAATAATTCTCTGTTTAACTCCACTTGAATAAAGTGAGGCTGGTTAGGTGGCATATTGTCCAAGGTCTGGTAATATGTATTCGTTTTGTTATCAACAACATAGGTAACAGGACAAGATGACATAGCTCCATCGCATGAAAGGAATCTCGACGCGGCCAGGTTTACCCGTCCTTCCGTATAGGTATATAGGCTATCAAGCAAACCGTAAGCCTCCATGATGGAAGCACGGGCATTGTCTTCGTTAGAAAGAGACCAATAAAGGTCGGCCCATACAGGATGATGGTCGCTCATACGATAGCCATCGTCAGTATAGCTATTGCCCCACTCAAAAGTGGTACACGAAACCTTGGATGTGGCATAAATATAGTCGATGCAATTATCATCGGAACCACTGCAAAGATTCTTGTACGTACGACACTTAAAACGCATATCGTTCAAAACCAACTTATAATTTTTGATGTAATTGTAATTGGTCTCTTCTGTACGTTTCATATTCATATCGCCCGTCAGCAAATGGGGGAACGTTTGTGTGGTAAATCCTGCACCATAATATTTCTCGCTTAACTCCAACATGTGCGGTTTCATGTACTTTATCTGGGCCTCCTTGACCTCTTCATTCTCATACGAAAGATGGGTGTTGGTATAAAGGAACCGAGCTCCCGTCTGTTTGTCAACCAGCACAGCCCAAGTAGCAATACGATTGTGACCGGCACCTTGCACACGTGAGACCTTTTCCGGCGTATCGGTTAACCAGTAGTTGCCTGAAGCTTCCACGAAGAAGCGTTCTGTCTTATAGATGATAGGAGTATATTCTCCTTTTTCTGCTGTATTGTCACGCCCGTGTCCCACCATAGCGTAGCCAGGCATACGGTGGAGTAAATCAATAAGCTCATTGCGCACGGGTTCCTGCCAGCCCATGATGTCCGGACTGATGCGATTTACGTATTCTGCCAAGTGAATGGCTCGTTGCTCCCACGTATTTGTAGCAGTATTAATATTGCCATAGGGGATGTTGTAGGTCATGATACGAATCTTCTCCGTGCCCGCAGCATCCATATAAAGCACGTATACTGCCAGCAGCGCTGGCAGTATACATCTTAGGAAACTATATCCCTTCATCTGTTTCTACTTGATACTTATCTTCCTTCCTTCAATAATATAAATACCCTTCTGAGCACGACTCACACGCTGACCATTCAGATTATAGATGGTACCCTGCAGGCCGTTACCCGTCTGATTATCTTCCTTCAACTCTGCAATACCATCTTCTGGATCGTTGAAATAGTCGCCGCCATCGTTCTTGTAAACAATACTATGAGAACGGTCAAAGACAGGATGCAAATCAGAACCGATATTCTGGAACCACATAATGTAATCCTGGGGCTCATTCAGTTTGAAGCAAACCTCACCATTCTCGAATGCATCCTGCGGCATGGTGTAAGCACCGGTCTTCTCGTTAGTACCATTGTTGCTATAATTATTAATGAAGGTAGCACCACCGCGACGGCAGAAGAGGTTGTCGGCATTATCGTTACCCGTAATTGGGGCAATAGACCAACAGTTGCTAACCTTAGCGCCGACATTGCCCAGCCATCCGCATATCTGAGCAGAGTTCTTACCACTGCCTGAAGAAATAGCTCCCGTACTGTAACAATTGTTGATATATGCAATACTACCGTTGTTGGCATTACCCATTATACCTGCAGCTGCCTGATAGGTAGCCGTTACGGTACCCTCGTTACCCAGATTGTCCAGATATACAGCACCACCCTTGGAAGAGCGTCCAATCAGACCCACACGGTCATAACCCGTGATGGAACAAGTCTCGTCAAGAATCAGGTTTCTGATGCATGCGCCGGTTGTGATATTACCAAACAAACCAACACCGATAGCCTTAACGGTTCCTTCGAGTGTTCCGTCGATAATCAAATTGTAAATTCGGTGTCCCTGACCATCGAAAGTACCACTATAGAGAATCTGATCATCTTTGTTGGATGCGGGATCTGCCTCGTTGTATCCAATAGGCGTGAAATCAATGCCATCCATATCAAGGTCGTTCAGCAAAGTACCACTTATGCCCGTATCTCCATCATTAACAAGCATTGCAAATAAGCTAAGGTGCTGGGGAGTAGAAATCTGGAAGACTCCGTTCTTAACTGGAGGATAGAATGCGATGTTAGACATACGCTCTATGTATGCACGAGCCTCCTCGATGGACATAGAACTAGCTACATAAGCCTGTGCTACAGCATCGCAAAGCTCCAATGTTGCGTCATAAGTATCCTCGTCGACAAGACCTTTCTCCCACATCTTAGTAACAGCTATAAGAAGGTTATCTTGCATACTGAAGGCTTCTGTGTATACAAGACGACATTCATAAATTTGCTTGAACAGATCAGAGAACCTGCCTATGAGAGCCATCTTCTCAGCAACACCCTCGGCATTCTGCGCATCTTCTACAGCCTCTGACAATGCCTCTTGCAAAGCAGCAGAGAAATTGGGGAACTTTGCATAATCAAGGTCATAGCTTGGAACAAAATTGTTAATGGTCTCAGCACGTGATACATAACCATTCAAAGCTGTAGCAAGCTTGTTCTGATATTCCTCATTCACTTCATCCGAACTGCCTAAGTAGAATAAACGGAAATTGCCAAAGCCCATCCAGTCCTTTTCTAATCCTGTGCCCGGATTGGCCACACCTACAGTCAGCGTGCCATCCTTTACCTCCACAGCAGTATAGTTGACATATCGGCCGGCACTGAATGCATATGAACATCCGTAGGGACCCTTAGGAACCCAACCCTCAATCTCACCATATACATATTGATAATCCTTATACTCACCTGTGAGTAAGCAATTAACACCATCCTCGGCATCCTCAACAGAAACCACATCTTCTCCCTCTGCCATAGCGAAATTGATATTGTCGTTCAACGAGATTGTACCAGCATACAATGTGCTTGTAATGGTAGCATTTGCACGGAAAGCTGCATTGGCCTGTAACAGATAGATACCATTCTTCAAACCGGTAAGTGTCTGTGTGAACTTGAAAGTATTGTTCCAACCCTCAACTGCAGGCATCAGTTCCTTGTTGCTTGCATAGTTCATGTTGGTTGTACTCTCAGCATCCCAACCTTTATCGTCAGCTGCAAAGGTGGGATTAGTAAGCAAGTTTGTGATTTCCGTATTGGCAGGATAGTCAGCAGCAATGGCAGCTGTAAGCAGCTCATTTACATAAGCTGTCTCTGCAGCAATCTCCTCGTCGCTCAGAAGGTGAGTCTCCATTATGTATTTGTATCCTCCATTTCGGAATGTCTCGTTGGGTGCTTCCTCCGATGTCAGGTATGAGATCAGGAAATCGCGTTCTGGACAAGAGAAATCGTTTTCCTCAAGATATTTCAAGGCATACTGGCAAGCTGCATCGTATGCCGCATAAGCCTTGATAGATGCCTCTACGCTATCCTTTGTAACCAGCAATCCTTTATAAGCTTTCAGGAAATCATTCAGATTGTCAATCTCAGTCAATCCCTCCACTTGCTCATTGTAGCTATTCAGCAACGTCTGATATGCAACCACATCCTTAACTTCCTCCTTCAGGACATTCACTTCATAGTCGCGGAAGATATTGTATGTGTTGTCGTCATGTACATCAGCATAGCAGTCTTCTCCACATGAATATACAAGACCACGGGTACTATCCCAACCTGGGAATCTATCCTCACCAATCAGTTGATACCAACTGGGGGAAAGGAACGATTGTCCATTCAGCTTCCACGTAAGGGAACCGCTGCCAATCTCTTCCTCTTCAATCTTTGTCCACTGTTCTCCCTTTACACTATAACAGTTTGACATTGTGTTAGTACCTGAGAAACGAACTACATCCTTACCTTCCTGATAGCCTTCCACCTCTGCTGCTACCCAACAGTTATTGATGCTGGTCTTGGAAGAACCTGCCCAACCGGAAAGGGCAGCACTTTCTGTAGCACCGATAACGCTACCAGTAACATAACAGTTGTTGAATGTATATTGCGATTTGCTTCCGTGGTTGCAACCAATCAGACCTCCGGCATTCTTACCTAAAGTGAACACGCTTCCTTCCATTCCTACATTATTGAAGGTAATGGGGCCATCCTGATTAAAGTCGCTACTACCAACGATGCCGACACTGTTTTCTGTGGCCTTGATAGAACATGTTTCGTCCACAATCAAGTTCTGCAATACCATACCCGAAGCAGCAAAGCCAATCAAGCCCTTGTCACTGCCTTCGACATCAAGAACAAATTCACTGATCTTATGACCCTGACCATCAAAAGTTCCAGCATATCCTTTTCCGCTAACTTTACCGATAGGTTCAAAACGATCCATATAGTCAGACATATTGATATCATCGGTCAGACGGGCATTGGCACTTGTGGCTCCATTGTTCACCAATGCAGAGAACCAGAGCACATCACCACCGTCTGCCAATTCATAAGCGCCACCAACAGGTGTCTTGTATGTGGCATCGAAGAGATTACAATTGATACAGAAACCATGATCGAATACATGATCAGGAATTACACTTTCCTGAGTATTGGAATAAGTAAGTGTACCAGCGAGAGGTGTGCCGTCGCAATTCAAAGCTCCGTTTCCATATACACGTTTATGGTCGTTCCAGGGAAGAGGTATTGCATCTTCACCCAGTGTCTGATACCACATAATCTTATCTTCTTCCTGCAAGCCGTTTAACTTGTAACAAAGTTCTCCGCTCTCCTTCATATCTTCCGTGTATTCAAGAAGCGTAACACCGCCAGGCAGGGGTTCCACTGTTGAGTAGCAGTTGGTGACAACAGGTGCGTTTCCGTTACGGAAGAACTTACAACCGGCAGGAACCTCGGCTATAGACCAACAGCCGGATATCTTGGCAGAAGCTACGTTTGTCCAGCCAGAAAGCTGACCTACGTCCTTAGCGGCACAGATAGCACCAGTGGTGAAACATCTGGTCATATTGGTAATGGCACCACCATTAGAGTTGCCGATAATACCTCCGGCTGCACTGCTATCATTGCCTGATCCATTATTGGTCACATCGCAAAGAACACCGATATTGACAAGATCCTGAGTTCCTGCACTGACACTATGGCCAATCAGACCACCTGTGTAAACCGTACTGGTTACAGAACAACTGGCATCAATAATAAGGTCGTTGGCTGAGAAGTTCACCACAGTTCCAAACAAACCGCCTGGTACACCCTCCACTTCAACAATCATATTACTAATTGTATGCCTGCCACCATCCAGCGTTCCAGAGAATGGGTGGCTATCGTCACCTATAGGCTGCCAGTTTTCGCCTGCCATGTCAATGTCGGCGGTCAAACGCATCTTCACGTTATTCATCTCGCCTGAATTAACTTTTTCGGCAATCCATCTGAATGCCTTGGCAGTTCCGATTAAATAATAACCATCTTCATCCTGATTCAGGGCACCGCAAACTACACAGAATCCGTCTTCGCCTATCTGGTGCGGATCTTGTATGAAGCCCGTATCGGTATTGCTGTAGCCGACACCCTCTGCATCAGTGCCATCGCATTTCTTGTGGCCCACAAGGTATACCACATCCTCACCCTCAAGTGTAGGCTTTTCATCCTTACCTAAGGTCTGATACCATACAGGGTTGGCAGGATTACATTCATTCAGATAATAACAAGCCTCACCTGTTGATAAGGCATCGTCTTCCAACTTGATAACTTTCGTTACATCGTCATCTACGGAATTTGCACCTCCCGTTCCCTTGGCATTCTCCAAGTTACAAACAGAGGCCAGCCATACGTTTCCGCCAAACTTGTCTTTATTAGTGTTTGTATTAATAGACCCCACAACAGCATTAACGCCTTTGAAGTCTTCCAGCCCGGAGGCCTCTATAGAGCCTGTAACCAGACAGTTCCATACACCTTGGAAGGTACCATGATTCACGTAACCCAGAATACCGGCAATGTTGCCGTTAACGGAAGTTTTAATCTGACCTGACATCACACAAGCCGTAATCCTTCCGTAATTGGCATAACCTACAATACCTGCCTTACTGTCTGCACCATTCTCTCGGATGGTATAGGTACCGGCATACTCACATTTATAAACCTCACCGCCACGCAGCGAGCCTACAATACCACCTCCATGGCCTTTTGTTTTCTCAGAAAGAATATTCAGTTTGCTTAGAATACCCGACACAGAAGTAGAATTGCAGGCATAACCAATGGTTCCGCAATTTCCCTTCTCGTCCACCAACTCACCGGCAATGCTGAAGTCCTTGATGGTTGCTCCCACAACAAAGCCGAACAAACCCTCTCCCGCAGCTACGGAAGTATAATTAAAGCCTGTGATAGCATGATGCTGACCATCGAAAGAACCCACGTAGGGAGCTTCCCTGACACCAATGGGCACCCATTCTATACCAGTAAGATCTATGTCGTTCATCAATTTGCCGTTCAGTGTAGATTCACCGGCATATACACGCTGGGCAAACTGTAACAATTGGGCCGGTGTGCTGATTTCCATCGTGAGGGCAGCATCGCCCGTCTGAATGGGCAGTGGACAATCAGGTCCCTGAACCCAGTCGGTAGAGTTCGGTAACATTGCCAACACTTCGCCATTCTTCATCTGCTCGGCTGTCACCTGTGTGGCACCGTCGCTAACAGCCTCTACCTTATTTATATAAAAACCATTCTTCAATGTATATTTGCCTGGATTTCGGGCGAAAGTGTTAGAGCCCGCATAATTCTCTTCTTTCAGATTAATCTCAGCAATGGTAATACAGTTGATGAATGTGGCATCAGAACCTGCCCAACCCAGAATACCTGCACAGTTCTTGCAAGTCTCGCTGGTAATCGTAGCTGCACTGACGCAGTTTACGAACACGCAGAATGCATTGTCGCTGGTAAGGTGAGCTACAAGACCACCGTTAGTGCCATCGCCAGAAACGGTGCTTACGATATTTACCTTGGAAACACAATTCAGGAACAGAGAATTGGCCTGTCCCACAATACCTCCAGCAAACTTAGCACTGGTGGTAATAGTGCCATCCACAGTAAGATTCTTAATTACCGAAGGCTGACCTGTACCATAGAACAAACCTGCCTCGTTTTCTGCACGTTCCTGATTGAGCGTGATAGTGTGGCCCTTTCCATCCAGGATTCCACGAAACAGTTTTGTACCGCCCAAAGGCTGTCCGCTGTAGGAAATATCGGCGGTCAACTCAGCACGCAAGTAATAAATTTCCTGCTCAACAAGTTGGCCAAAAGCCACCAAATCCTCCTCAGAGCCAATCTGATAAACGTCACCTACTTGATTAAGTGACCTGGCATTGGTACTGAACAAACACATCAGTGCCAATAGCAAAAATGAGTAACAGTTTTTCATAACAATATTTTTTATTATAACACTAGATTCATTCGCTTGACGTCGATTTTATCTCATCGCTGCCACAAAGATATAAGAAAATCCCGAAACGGACAAACCAATTTCGGGATTATTTTTTCTGTTTAGACAAAAGTCTGTGTTAAAACTGCTCAAGGTATGCAATTCTGCTTTCTGTGCTGGGATGAGTACTGAACAGATTACTCATAAATGAGGTGAAACTACTCTTAAAAGCACTGGGGCGGATGATGAAGAGCTGAGCCACATCCTCACGATCTGTTTCTCCCAAACCAGGATCTCCGCTTATCTTGCGCAAGGCAGAAGCCAAAGCCAAAGGATTTCCTGTAAGCTCTGCACCTCCCGCATCGGCCATATACTCACGCTTACGGCTGATGGCAAAACGGGTGAGCAGAGTAAACACATACCCTACAGCAGCCAAGACGGCAGCTACCATCAGTACAACAATAACAGCCACACCACCATTACCCTTATTGCCGCTACTGGTTCTCCTACGGCCTCCTCCATATATAAATGTATTCCACATAATACGTACGGCCAAGGACATAATGGTGCCCATGATACCCACAAAGATGATGCTGACAATGAGCAGACGAGTGTCGCGATTACGGATGTGGGTCAATTCGTGCCCTATCACACCAGCCAACTCCTCATCGTTCAGCCTGTCGCAGATGCCCGTTGTTACCGTAACGGTATAGCTGTTAGTATCTATTCCGCTGGCAAAAGCATTCAACTGAGGGTCGTCTATTACATTAATCTTGGGCATGGGCATACCACAAGACATGGTAAGGTTCTCTACAATATTATATACGCGAGGATTCTCCCTGCGCTCTAAAGGACGGGCACCGGTGGCATGGCGTATCATTGCAGTATTGGAGAAATAGGCAATAACAAACCAAATGCCAACAATGATTATTACCCAAGGCAGAATATGCATCATCTCGTAGTTTACATAGTCCCAGTCTACCCTACTGACCTTACCGTAAACATCCTCGTACGCATAATCCGTTACTCCCATGTAATTGATGATTACCAGGAACAGATACACCATCCCCAACATAATGCAGGGAAAGAGCAGAAGCAACAGCAGGCTCTTGAAGTTATTGGTCGCCTGCTGTGTATGAATACCTACGTACTTCACATTCTTTCTGTTTAGAACTTAACCTCGGGTGCCTTCTGTACAGCTGCACGCTCCTCCTGAGGAACCTCGAACATGGGCTCCTGATGGAATCCGAACATACCGGCAAACAGTACAGCGGGGAAACTCTGAACTCCTGTGTTGAGCTCCTTGGTAGCACTGTTGAAGAAACGGCGAACAGCAGCCAGCTTGTTCTCGATGTCAGCAAGTTCGCTCTGCAACTGCATGAAGTTCTGGTTGGCCTTCAAATCGGGATAAGCCTCTACGCTTACCTTCAAGCCTGCCAAAGCACTGCTCAGCGCATTCTCTGCCTCAATCTTTTCATTCAGCGTATTAGCGCCCATAGCTGCAGTACGAGCCTGAGTGATACGCTCCAGCAAACCCTTCTCATGCTCAGCATAACCCTTAACGGTGTTCACCAGGTTAGGGATAAGGTCATAACGCTGTTTCAATTGTACCTCGATATTGGCAAAGGCATTCTCGCGATTGTTACGGAGAGCAACCAAATTGTTATAGATACCAATAACCCAGAAAATAAGAATCACAGCAATAACTGCTACTACGATTAATGCAACCATAATTTTTCTCTTTTTTACTTGTTAAACATTATTTTTCTAATGCAAAGATAGTGATTTTTCTAAATACAGATAACAAAAAAGCTAAATAAACAACATTTTTTGAGGAAATTTTAAAACATTTCAGAAAAAAGTTCTATCTTCGCACGCTAAAATAACATAGAAGGTACAAAATGAGACAACTTAAAATCACTAAGAGTATCACCAGCCGCGACAGTGCATCGCTGGATAAGTATCTACAGGAAATCGGACGTGAAGGACTTCTAACCGTCGACGAGGAGGTAGAACTGACTCAAAGAATAAAGAAGGGCGACCGACATGCCCTCGACAAATTGGTTCGTGCCAATTTGCGCTTTGTGGTTTCCGTTGCTAAGCAGTACCAGAATCAGGGTCTGTCCCTACCCGACCTTATCAACGAGGGTAACGTGGGGCTTATCAAGGCAGCAGAGAAGTTCGATGAAACCCGTGGTTTCAAGTTCATCTCATACGCAGTTTGGTGGATTCGTCAGACTATCCTTCAGGCATTGGCCGAACAGAGCCGTATTGTTCGTCTGCCCCTGAACCAGGTTAGCGCCGTTAACAAGATTACAAAGGCCATGACCAAGTTCGAGCAGGAACATGAGCGCAAGCCCAGTGCTGACGAGTTGGCCGAACTGGTAAACGAACTTCCAGAAAAGATTAACGACTCTCTGCGTGCCAGCGGTCGCCACGTCAGCGTGGATGCTCCTTTTGTTGAAGGTGAAGAAAACAGCCTCTTGGATGTAATGCAGAACCCCGATTCTCCTATGGCAGACAAGACTCTTGTTAACGAGAGTCTGGCAACAGAGATTGATCGTGCCCTGAGTATGCTTAACGAACGCGAGAAGGACATCGTGGAGATGAGCTTTGGTATTAACCATCAGGAAATGACGCTGGAAGAGATTGGCGAACGCTTTGGCTTGACCCGCGAGCGTGTACGTCAGATTCGCGAGAAAGCCATCCGCAAGCTCCGCTCCGGAAGTCGCAACAGCCTCCTCCGCTCCTACTTAGGATAAATCATACATCTACATTATTATAATATAAGGTCTTGATTCCCACGTCAAGACCTTATTTTTTGAAGAAATCTGGTGGCCGTCATTTACAATATCTCCCTTGCAATCCAGGCACAGGCTTCAGCATCAGCAAGGGCATGATGGTGATTCTTTAAGCAGTAACCACACTCTTCGGCAACGGTTTGAAGTTGGTGATTGCACAAGTATGGGAATACCCTGCGCGAGACACACAAGGTATCATAAAACTCATAATCGGGATAATCCATCTGATAAACACGGAAGACAGCTTTCAGGCAACTTTCATCAAAGGGCCTGTTGTGAGCCACAAGGGGTAGGCCCTCTATCAGCGGCTCTATCTGTGCCCAGACTTTGGGGAATACTGGCGCATCATCAGTATCTTCATGACAAAGGCCATGAACCCGACTGCACCAGTAGTTATAATAGTTAGGTTCCGGCTGGATGAGTGAGTAAAACGAATCTACTATTTCTCCATTCCTAACGATAACTACTCCTACAGAACAAACACTACTGCGTTCGTTATTGGCCGTTTCAAAATCTATTGCTGCAAAGTCCAGCATTACACATCTTTCTTATCTGCAAAATTAATTATTATTCTAATACGCACAAAGAAAAAGGAAGTTTTTCTTGCGAAAAAACAGAGCCTTTAGGCGTTAGACGTTAGGCTTTAGTTAATAACGATAACGTCAACGATAACCAAATAGATGTAAGATGGATGATGGTGAGGTGTACTGAGTTACAGCTATTACAGATTTATAATGTGGGTATTAATATAAAAGTATTACATCGCTTTGTTTCCTCACCGCCATTATCTGCCGATAACGAACTTGCCGTCGTCTGTTACTCCTTCTGCTGAGATAATCATGTTGGTACAGGTGGAGTTGTTCCAGAACTCTACATGAGCTTTTCCGTCCTTGTCCGTCCATACATTGGGATTCCAATAGAGTGTGCGGCGGAAATCGTTCATCGGGGGCATCACGGAATAATCCTCTGTCTCGAAAACTTCCACTGGGTCATAACCTTGGAATGTTGTATAGCGTATTCCCTTTAACTTGTTCTTTACCTGATTCTGGCGGGTGTAGCAGTACAAGACGTATGGCTCTCGGCTTTCTATCCGGGACGAGGTGGTTAAGTTCCTGACAAGGACATTATCCTTTGACAAATAAATGGATTTTACGTCTTCCAGCAATTCGGGCACATCTATGGGGGCCCTTCTTATTTTCTTCATTACCGGTGCTCTTTCTACACGTTCTTCTTTAGGTAAAGGCGCCAGATTTGTGATAGAACAAAACAGGTTATTAACTATCCATATTACAGGGCGATTGTAGATTGCCAGTCCGTCCCTCCAAATACGAACCCAGTTATTAAAGGGTGGATCTTCTTCATCGAGAGTATAGGGATCCTCTATTTTTTTTCTATTATCTTCCGGCCTTGTTTTAGTGTTATTGGCATATAGATCCATAACATCAATAATTTGTCCAGCGTAATATTTATTTTCATCGTAAGGAGTTGCATTCCACACAGCTTTCTCGGAGAGGTTGCCGCTACCCTTGAACATCGGGTGTTTTCCCATGAGCCATTCGGTAAGGGTGGGCGGCTCTTCACCACGGTCAAGGTACTCCTCCACCGCTTGTTCGCAGTCGTAATATATCTGGGAGGTTCTTTGTGCATCCCTCTCGTCGGTGAATCCGCTGTAATCGAAGTTATCGAGCCTTTTATGCTTTACCGTCAGTTCGCGCATGGTTGTTCCCTTGGCATCGAGGAATTTCTTCCATACCTCCTCGTCTTCCTCAGGAAGGTCCCAA
>JAFSRW010000035.1 GCA_017445925.1 Bacteroidaceae bacterium
CGTTTACCTTACTCTTGGAAAGCGTCTGCTTCAAGGCTGCGTGCTGACTGGGTCTAATAGCATCCAACTCATCAAGGTTCACCAGCAGGTTGTTCGTCAGAGCCATTTCCTTGTCGAACCTGTTGCTCAGGTTCAGATGGTCCAAGTAGTATTGGCGCAAATGCTGGGGAAGCATTCGTCTGAGGAAGGTTGTCTTTCCACAACCCTGACTGCCAATCAAGGTGGGAACACACTCGTTTCCATGAAGCGTATCCATCTGAAGCCAATGGGCAACAGTCGATCGCATCCAAATGCTCAGGAAAGCCAGTTGTTCTGTACTTACTCCAGGCAAGCGACCAAACAGGTTGGCCACATGATTCTCTCCATCCCATTTGGGAAGTCCGTTAAGGAACTCCTCGATGGGATTGAATTCAGGTACTTCCTCGGAACGGATGTAATCCACAATGTCAGTCTTGGGCTTGCCGTCAGCAAGATCCAAGCGCTTGGCTCTGAGGATGATGCTGTTCAGCGCAGCTTGGGTCAAAGGCCTGAAATCCGCCTGCTGCCCGCCTTCAGCATTCTTGGTTGTAAACTCAATCTTCCCGTTCAGCACGTTGCGACGGAAAAGATAATTCTCACTAAGGAACTGCTCAACCTCGAGCATTCCTTCCAGAGGGGCATTCATAGCCTCACCATTCACAAGTAATTCTTTACTCATAATGATTCGTTTTAGGTGGTTAATAAATACAGTATTTCTTCTCGTGTGCTTCTCACAGACTAATATCTACGAAAAAGCTCGCAAATATACTACGATTTTCTTTATCCTCCAAATATTTCGACCCTAAAAGACACTTTTTTATTTTTCTTGGTGTGCGATTTGGAGGATATTGATTTTTCATGAGATGAGGTGTTGGGTTAGGTGTTTGGCAACACCTAACCCGCATTAAGAGCGATAACCATCGACTCTCAAACCGTATTGGGTTAGAAGGTGATATGTTTTGAACGATAACCTTTTTGAACGTTAACGATAACGAAAACGAAAACCCTTTTTAAACGATAACGATAACGTTAACGATAACAAACTTCGTACGATAACCTTAACCCTAACTGCTAACCAGTTTAAGAGGTTTAAGAAGTTCAAGGGGTTCAAGAGTTCAAGGGGTTCAAGAACATTGGGCTATTGACCGTTGGCTTTGAAAAAAACTTTTGACAAAACGCTAATCGGATAAAACATCAAAGGATGTCATTTAGCATAATATTTTTTACTGCCTAACGAGGCGGCAAAAATTTTCAAGTTAGAGAGTAAGTTTTCTCTAACTGAGCAGAAAAAGGAGACAAGAAAGGAGGATTGGAAAATTATTTACAATATTATACAACGGCGATAATGTTCCTAAATGCAAGTATTAATAGAAACAAGTGCTACTATTAAGGAAAAATTTTGCGTCCCTTAATAGTAGCAAAATCAGCCCTTAAGGGCGTATTAGGAAAAAGAAGTAATATTAATTTACATTCCGAAGAATAATGGCGGATGTCTATATTTCGACGATAACGTTAACGACAACCAGACTTCGTACGATAACGATAACCTTAACGCTAACCAGACTTCGTACCTTAACCTTAACCCTAACCTTAACCAGTTTGAGTGGTTTAAGAAGTTTAAGCCTTGGAATTGTTGACAGAATGATTTAAAGCATTAGCCCATATAAAAGGAATAGGGCTGCAGGTCAGCAGACCCACAGCCCCTATCATAAAATGTGGCAATGTCTATTCGGTTTAGAACTCGTAGCTTACACCAACACCTAATACATCGTTCTTACGGCTGTAAACATCGGTCTTGTTACCCAATGCAGTAGGAGTAACAACGGTACGGTCCTGATAGATGGTGTGCATGAAACCGAGGTCGAAACTCAGACCCTTCATGGGCTTAACACGAACACCAAAGGCTATCATGTTGTTGGTATTGTTGAAGCTGAGGTCGGTCATACCAGCATCTGAGATACCATAAGCAGTACGCTGCCAAGCGCCTGATACGGTGAGGTACTTGCAGAGGTCGTACTCAACACCAGTATTGATTTCCCAGGTGTTATTGTCGATTTCAGAATCACCAGCTGAATAGGTGGGGATTACTTCATTACCATCAATATCCTTAACACCCTTGCGAACACACTTATCGAAGTAATAGTTCCAACCAGCCATCAGACGCAGGTTCTTGATGGGAGAAACCATAGCACCCATAGCAAGGATGCCTGGAATGTCCTCGCGAACCTTGTAGCCATCGCGGAACTTTTTGATAACAACGTTTTCCTGAGCCTGAGCATAAGGACTGAGTGTGCTGGAGTTCTTATATACCATCTTGGTGGGAGCCTCGTACTTGGCAGCCAAGTTCAGATAGTCGTTCACCTTCCAGTCGATACCGATAATAGGAGTTACACCCCAAGCCTTCTGGCTGCAATCAATAGTGATTTCAGGGGCTGTACCAGGACCGGCAACAGTCTCGTAGCTGATGTCACGGATATAACCGTCATAGCCGTTGGTTCCGTAAACTACACGTACACCGCCAAAGACTGAGAGGTTGGGCAGAACCTTGTAAGTAGCACCAAACTGACCACCTATTACATAAGAGTGACCCTCCATCTGAGAATCCAGGGTGTAATACTTCAGATACTGACCTGGATTAGTATTGAAAGCGTTCACGCCATACTGAGCGGCAGGACCAGCAACAGCAGCCTGAGCCTGCTCCAGTGTCATTCCCTGAGCCATATAAGCAGGGATAGCCTGCTGGGCATACTGACCAGCAATATTGGTGATGATACTCTGGGCAATAGTGCTGCCCACCAAAGCCTCGAAACTACCAAGACCATTGGGGAATGAGCACTTACCGCCACCACCGCCAATAGCGAGGTGAGCATTCACACTCCACTTATCGTGGTTATAAGACACAGACAAAGAGGGTACACAGGGCACCTTAGCCTTTCCCTTATACTTATGAGTAGTCTCACCAGGAGTTGCGGCGTTGAAACCGAACAGAGGGAAAGTAGTAGTGATATTGCGCTGCTGCCATACGCTCATGTGGGTATATGATAAATGCCAACCGTTAGCTAAGAAAGCTGTTCCTGCAGGGTTGGCATACATACCGGCAATGTCGATAATACCATTCTGAGACATCTGGCGCTCAAAAGAGGCGTTCTGATTAGAGTTTGTGTTCAAGCCACCAGCCATTACAGAGGCTGAAAGGCACATTGTAAATGTTGAAATGAGTAACTTCTTCATTCTTTCTACCTTTGGTTTAACTAATTTGCGGGTGCAAAGGTAACACAAGATTATGAAGTGTGCAAATTTTCAAAGATAAAATGCACATAAAAAAGCATAATGTGCAAGAAAAGTGATATAAATCAAGGCTATTAGCCACAAACAACCTCGTTCATGCGTACATCATGCTCTTCTGAGGGTACATCTGACACAAACTGAAAAGGATAGCATACGCCTATCTTATAAGCTGCTGTTAGCTGGGGCAGAAGGCGGTCGTAATATCCCTTTCCCCTACCCAACCGATGGCCGGCAGCATCGAAGGCCATACCAGGTACGATGGCAAGTTCTATCTGGCTGTACTCTTCTGGTGGAAAGAGTGGCCCTACAGGTTCCATAATATTATACGCGCCCGTGCGTAAAGACTCTTCGCCCTCGTAAATACGAAGTTCCAACTCCTTGCCTACTACAACGGGCAACAACACACGATGTCCTGCCTGATGAGCCATCAGGATAAGGGGACGCACATCTACCTCATCTGCCAAAGGATAATAAAGTAACACGGTAGTGGCTACACTCCACTGACCGCCAAAAATAATACTGCCCACTACAGCTTCTGACATAGCAGCCTGCTGTTCCTGGGTACAGAGAGCCTTCTGCTCTCGGATATAATCTCGTAAATCTGCTTTCTCTTCCATAGAAAAGCCCCTCCCACCAAGGGGAGGGGTTATTAATAACAGGTAATAAGATGTAAATTTATTTCTTGGCTTTCGCCTTAGCTTTCTCTTTGTCTTTATCGTACTTCTCCCAAAGTTTCTTCTTGGCAGCAAGTTCCTTCTGAGCCTCTGTGCTGGCCTTAGCAAGCGCCTCGGCAGCAGCCTCATCAGCAGGAGCTGCATAAGCATGGCGGAAGCCCTTTTGGGTATTCCAGTAACCACGAGTGAAATCAGGGAATTCTACTGCAGCACAGTTGTGATCCATACTGATGGTACCCAGTTCTGCCAGACAGCACCACTCTGCCAAATCATAGACATCCATATCAAGGGGAAGACCATTCTGTAAACAGTAAACCATACGGGCATCCATGATGAAGTCCATACCTCCATGACCACCTACCTGCTTGGCCATCTCGCCATACTTCTTTAGGATGGGATGCTGATACTTATCCACCAAAGCTTTTTGCTGCTCAGCACTCATAAATGCATGAGTATCAAGCTTATCTACCTGAGGAATTCCTGTCTCCTTAACAGCACCGCCATCCAAAGCGAAACGTGCTTCGGGGTACTTGGTAGCATAACCCTTTACACCAATTAGTTTGTACAAACGATTGTAAGGCTGATAAGTCATAACATTGTGCTGAATCATTACCATTTTCCCGTTTTCGGTACGCATCATTGTGGTAGTCTGATCGCCATTACGGAAGTTGGCAGGCTCCTTACCAGTCTTTGCCTTCACATACTCCTTACCATGAGCACTCTTTGTATCCATAGCCACCAGCGTCTTGAAGCGGTCGCCACGATGAATATCCAATGCCTGAGCAACGGGGCCAAGGCCATGAGTAGCGTAAAGGTCGCCACGATTTTCCATATTGTATTTCATACGCCAACCTAATCCGTCGGGATCTGAACCGTCAGGATTTTTCCAATAAGCATCCCAGAAAGGATCAAGGTTATGGATGTAGGCACCCTCGGCACTTACGATCTCGCCGAAAACACCATGTTGCGCCATATTCAGGGCATTCATCTCGTACCAGTCGTAACAGCAATTCTCAAGAATCATACAATGCTTGCGAGTCTGCTCTGAAAGATTGATGAGCTCCCAGCACTGCTCCAGATTCATCGCGCAGGGTACCTCGATGGCCGTATGCTTGCCATTCTGCAGAGCACACTTGGCAACGGGGAAGTGATGATCCCAATCGGTAGCGATATAGACAAGGTCTACGTCGGAGCGCTTGCAAACTTCCTCATACCCTTTTTCACCACTATAGATAGCTGCTGGCGGAAGGCCTGCCTTACGCAGATATTTCTGACACTTCTCGGCACGATCCTCTTCATAATCACAAAGGGCCACAATCTGTACACCGGGAATGTAGGTGAAGCGCTCAACAGCACCGGGGCCACGCATACCCAGACCCACGAAAGCTACACGCACGGTAGACAACTTGGGAGCAGTAAGGCCCAACACATTCTGCTGACCGGCAGGACGCTGGGGTGTATCAATAACTATGGTTCCCTCTTGGAAATGATATTTTGTACTTGGGCTTATACTCTGAGCCCATACAGAAACACTAACAGCAAAGGCTGCAAATGTTAAGGAAAAGATTTTTTTAAGCTTCATCGTATTAACTATTATGGTTGTTTTGTGGCAAAGATATAAAACTTTTTCTTGATATAACGTATGAAGAGTGTAAATAATGCTTAAATTACAACTTTATAACCCCTTGAGCACAATTTTTCTAATAAAATAATGTATATTTGCACTCCGTAATGCAAGCACATGGAGAAGAATAGTCTTTTAGGCATGAATCTTGAAGAGCTGAAAGCCGCTGTTGCAGAAACAGGGCTGCCTGCCTTTGCCGCCAAACAGGTGGCACGATGGATTTATGTGCAGCATGTAACCTCGATAGATGAGATGACTAACATCTCGCTGAAGAACCGCGAGGCGCTAAAAGAACGTTTTTCAATTGGCTGTGCAGCGTATACCGACTGCCAGTGTAGCACAGACGGCACCAAGAAGTACCTCTTTCCCACTCGGGACGGACAATTGGTAGAATCGGTCTATATCCCAGACGGCGAGAGAGCCACCCTATGTGTAAGCAGTCAGGCTGGTTGTAGGATGGGATGCCACTTCTGTATGACAGGCCGTCAAGGATTTCAAGGCAATCTGTCGGCAACGGACATTCTGAACCAGATTTACTCGCTGCCAGAGAAAGAGACCTTAACCAACGTGGTGTTTATGGGGCAAGGCGAACCCATGGACAACATAGAAGCTGTGCTACGTGCTACTCAGCTATTGACTGCCGACTACGGCTATGCCTGGAGCCCAAAACGTATCACGGTATCCACTGTGGGGATGCGAAAAGGCTTGCTCCGTTTTCTGGAGGAAAGCGACTGCCACTTGGCCATCAGCCTGCACAACCCCTTCCCTGAGGAACGACGGGAGATGATGCCCGCTGAGAACGGCTACAGTCTGACGGAGTTCATGGCTCTACTGAAACAGTACGACTGGACACACCAGCGCCGACTGAGCTTTGAGTACATCGTCTTTGGCGGACTGAATGATTCGCCACGTCACGCGAAGGAACTGATAAAACTGCTGGCACCAATAGAATGCCGCGTAAACCTGATAAGATTCCACCAGATACCCGACACGCCCTTCAAGGGAGCATCAGAAGAGGCAATGGTCTGGCTGCGTGACTATCTGACACAACACGGAGTAACGACAACCATTCGCGCCAGCCGGGGACAAGACATTTATGCCGCCTGCGGACTGTTACATAACAAAAAAACAACAGAAGCATGAAAAGATATAAGTTTTACATCCTGATGATGCTGGCATGTTGCACACTTGCCAGTTGTACCAAGAACATGGTACTACCCGTAGCCAGCGGTCGCCCTTACGAGGTACTGGTAGTTCTGGAAGACGAAATTTGGGAAGCTCCAGCTGGAAGGGCATTGTTTGACATTCTGGACACCGATGTGCCCGGCCTGCCCCAGAGCGAGCGGTCGTTCCGCATCTCACATACCGACCCCAAACATTACGACCACCTGATGCAACTCTTCCGCAACATCATTCTGGTGAACATTGATAAAACACAATACAGTCAGACCCGAATGCGCTTTGCTCGCGACAAATACGCTACAGAGCAGATTGTACTGACCATAAACACGCCAAGCCTGGAGAGCCTGCAAGAGTTCTGCGAGAAACACAGGCAAGAGGTGGTAGACTTTCTGACCCGTACAGAAATGAACCGTCTGATTAAGAGGTTGGAGAAGAAATACTCGAAGGCAACGGACGATCTGGCATGGCTCATCTTCTCGTGCCACATCTATGCACCTGATGAGTTGAAGAGCTACAAGAAAGGTGACCATTTCCTTTGGACCAGCAATAATACTGCTTCCGGCTTGGAGAATATATGCATTTACAGCTACGAATACGAGGGGCCGGAGACGTTTAACAAGGAATATATGCTTCACAAGCGCGACTCTATCATGGAGAAGAATCTGCCTGGCGAAAAGGAAGGCATGTATATGCAGACTGACACCTTGTGCACCCTGGTTAAGCCCATAGTGGTTCACAAGAATTTCGCTATGGAGGCTCGTGGACTATGGATTATGAAGAACGACTGCATGGGAGGTCCCTTTGTCAGCCATAGCAGAGTGGACACAGAAACCAATCGTGTGGTGGTTGCAGAAGCCTTTGTATATGCACCCGAGAAGAAGAAACGAGACCTCATAAGACGACTTGAGGCCTCACTCTATACTTTACAATTGCCTCAGGAACAGTATTCTCTGATAGATACCGACGTTGAGGAAGAAGAAAAGAGCAAAAAATAAGATTATGGAAAAACTCAAGATAGGAATCACGGAAGGAAACAAAGACAGAACAGGATATAACCTGATACTGACTGCCTTTGAAGAGCCTGTATCGCTGGAGCTATGTCACCCCATCATATATGGTGACAAGGAAACGGCCATACAACAACGCAGGATTATGAACCTGACAACCAACTTCATCACCATAAACAGTACCAAAGAAGTGCAGGACGGGCGCCTCTGTCTGCTACAATGCAAGGAAAGCGAGCAAAAAGCAAAAGCTGACCTTAAGGCAGGAAATATTGACACGTTGGTGATAACACCCCAAAAAGAAGACGCCCCATGCCCAGACGGCTGTACAGAGATGCTTATTAATGAAGATGTTCACATGGCGCTGGTATCAAAGGTGGACAAGGATTCTGTAGAGGCTTTCCGAAAGATTCTGGAGCGCGACTTTGACTTCCAACATCCGCGTATTGCCATCCTCAGCAACGAGGCACCTCAGGAGGGACAAACAATAGACGATGAGGAAATGCACATGCATGTTTACGGGCCCTACACCATTAAGGAGTTCTTTGAGGAAGAAAGATACATGTTCTTTGACGGCATTATCACCAGCGACAGAGAAAAGGCTACAGAAGCCTTCGGAGCACTTGTTTATGAATATGGTATAAGGTTCTATGCAGGTTCAGAGCTTATCGTCACCTCACCCTTCAAATCTGAGGTTACCAGCCTGAACCATGCCATGTACATTGCTACTGATGTTTACCGTAACCGTAAGGAATACGACCAACAGCGCCAGAATCCTCTACCCAAGCTCTTCCACGATAAACGTGAAGAAAGAAACAGCAATAATCAGGTTGAATAGAAGAGAACATCTGATATGAAGAAACTGGATATTGACTTACAGAAACTGAAAATCCAATACAACATTGTTGGAAAAAATGAGGCGCTGAACACGGCCCTGAGGATTGCCATTCAGGTTGCTCCAACAGACCTTTCTGTACTCATTGAGGGGGAAAATGGTGTAGGTAAGGAGATTATTCCACGCATCATTCACGATTTCAGTCCATGCAAAAATAAGAAGTATCTGGCCATCAACTGCGGCTCTATCCCCGAGGGCACCATAGACAGCGAACTCTTCGGGCACGAAAAAGGTGCCTTCACCAACGCCATTAGCGAACACGAAGGTTACTTTGGCGCCGCCGACGGAGGAACACTCTTTCTGGATGAAATAGGTGAACTTCCCCTAAGCACACAAGCCCGACTGCTACGTGTGCTGGAGACCGGCGAATATATAAGAGTTGGAAGCAACTCCATCCGTAAAACTACAGCCCGTATCATAGCAGCCACCAATATCAATATCCCCAATGCCATCAGAGAAGGTAAGTTCAGGCAAGACCTTTACTATAGACTCTGCCGTGTAAACATAACCATGCCACCTCTGAGAGAACGCGATGGCGATGCGGTGCTTATTTTCAAGAAGTTTGCGCTGGATATGGCTGAGAAATACCGGACAGGTGAGTCTATCCGGCTGACGCCTGAAGCGGAAAAGGTGGTAAAATCCTACAAGTGGCCTGGCAACATCCGACAACTAAGGAATGTGGTGGAACAGATGAGCGTGCTCTCTGAGGAACGCAGCATCACGCCTGATGTACTGGCAAAATTCGGCATTGTACCCAATTCGGATAACGAGATGGGCATAACCATTACAGGCAATCGGAGCTCTGAATCGCAACACGATTACGAGAAGGAGATAAAAATGCTGGCTCATGCTGTACTTCAACTAAGGAACGAGGTTGAGGAACTGAAACAGATGGTTAAAGGCGGAGAGCCATCGAACCTGCCTGCCACAACGGTTCCCAACATACAGACTCCCATACAACAGCCTACTATCCCTACTTCAGAAATGGATTTTCAGGCAGCAGAAGAAGTGCTGGATGATGATACGCTGAACATTAACGATATGGAGAAACGCAACATCATAAAATCGCTCCAACGTAACCACTACAGAAGAAAAGAAGCTGCTGACGAGTTAGGTATAAGTGTAAGAACACTCTACAGGAAACTGAAAGCCTATGGAATTGAAGAATAAAAAAAGGTGGAGTCTAATATTGGCAGGATGCCTGTGCATCTTACTCTGTGCCTGCAGAATTGAATATAAGTTCAATGGTTCAAACATAGACTACACACAAGTTAAGACCATAGAAATAGACAACTTCCCCATCCGAAGTGCTTATGTATGGTCACCCATGCAGTCTATCTTCCAGAATAGGCTGACAGATATCTTTGCCAGCCAGACAAAGCTAAAACAGGTGAAGAGAAACGGCGACTTGCAGCTATCAGGAGAAATAACAGCCTTTGACCAGTACAACAAAAGTATCTCTGCCGAAGGCTACAGTAGTCAGGTTCAGCTAAAGATGACGGTAAACGTGAGATTCGTGAACAACAAGAATCACGATGAGGACTTCGAACGTCAGTTCTCTGCCACCACAGAATATGAAGCCAACCTGCAACTGACTGCCGTACAGGAAGAGTTGGTGACACAGATGTCAAAAGACATAACAGATCAGATATTCAATGCAACGGTAGCTAATTGGTAATAACGAAATAAAGAACAACAATATGCCAAGACATTTGATAGATTTCATCAGAAGGCCGAACAGTACGGATCAACAGACCATTTCCATGCTGAGGAATATGAAAGACGAACATCCGTATTTCCACTCTGCCCGCATACTGTTGCTGCAAGCGCTATACAAGCATCATTCGCCACAATTTGACGAGGAGCTCCGTATTAGTGCTCCCCTGTTACCAGACAGACAAGCGGTATTCTTCCTAACAGAAGAACCCAACTACGAAAGAAAGGAAGAACGCAGGAAATTCAATACAGAAGAGACTGAGGCCGACAAGTCGGAAAGGACAAACCTTCTCATTTCCGACTTTCTGGAACACCAACCCAACGAGCAGATTCAGAACGGCCGCTATCCCATAGATGCCACTCAGGATTACATAGGTTTTCTGCTGCAGAACGAAGCACAAGAAGAAGAACAGCCTGATGTTCCCATGAATGGTGGCGGCGTAGTGGAAGACTTCCTGAATCAGGAACCAACAAGGATAGTTCTGAAAGAAAATAATACCCCAACTGAAGTTTCGGAAGAAAAAGAGGAAAAAGAGGAAGATAACGAGATTTTGACTGAAACTTTGGCCGGAATTTATATCAAACAAGGTAAATTTGAGAACGCAATCAAAATTATCCGGCAATTATCCTTGAAATATCCGAAAAAAAATCGTTACTTTGCAGACCAAATCCGATTTTTGGAGAAATTGATAATAAATAACAAAAACAAATAATTAATAAAACATGTACACTTCAATCGTAATTCTGGTTGTCTTGGCATCCATCCTGATGTGTCTTATTGTACTGATTCAGGAATCAAAAGGTGGTGGTTTGGCAGCCGACTATTCAAACAACAATCAAATTCTGGGTGCTCCCAAAACAACAAACTTTATTGAGAAGGCAACTTGGGGCCTTGCAGCCGCAATGATTGTACTGAGCGTTATCAGTGTTGCTTTCCTGCATAATGGTTCAAGCAACGAGTCTGTTCTCCAGCAGAACGCTATTGAACAGGCTGCAACCAACCCCAATAATGTTCCCGGTATGGTTCAGCCTTCAGCAGAGACTCCCGCAGAAACTCCTGCAGAAACTCCTGCAGAAGCACCCGCTCAGCAGTAATATCCAGCACTATGGCAAACTGCATTCTTATAGCAGATAGCGGTTCGACCAAAACAGACTGGATACTTACCACAGCAGAGAATAGCATCCTGGAAGTCGAGACATCAGGTATCAACCCTATCAGAGACTCCCGAGATGCTATTTTCGATGTTATAAAGAACCTATTAGCACCTAAACTCCCAAAAGAATATAAGGTAAACCAGATTTTCTTCTATGGTGCAGGATGCATAGATCCGTACAGAAAGAACGTAGCAGAAGTACTTACAAGTGTTTTTGGTCCTGATGCAGAAATTGCTGTTGAGAGCGATTTGCTAGGAGCGGCTCGTGCTTTATGCGGTAATCAGGCAGGAATAGCATGCATATTGGGAACAGGTTCTAACAGTTGCCTATATGACGGGAAGGAAATAGTATGTAACACCTCGCCTTTAGGCTTTATCTTAGGCGATGAGGGAAGCGGTGCTTTCTTGGGAAAAACCTTAGTGGGTAACATCTTGAAGAAAATCTTCAGTCAGAAACTTCAAGATAGCTTTTTCGAGAAATTCAACCTCACGCCCTCTATTATTATTAATAAGGTATATAGAGAGCCTATGCCTAACAGATTCCTGGCATCTCTGGTTCCGTTTCTGGAAGAGCATAGGGAAAACCCCGAAATTCATGATATGCTGATATGGGCTTTCCAGCAGTTTTTCATTAGGAATGTAAAGGCATACAAGCATCCTGAAATGGAAATTAACTGTGTAGGAAGTATCGCCTTTATCTATAAAAAAGAAATAATGGATGCGGCTGCAATAGAAGGGCTTAAAATGGGCAAAATTCTACAAAAGCCAGCTCAAAACATAGCTGATTTTCACAGAAAAACCCTATTTTTTTGCCAAAAATGTTAAAAAATGGCGAAATATGTTATATAACATGTAGCAAACTCTTGCACGGTGTTATCAAAACGCCTAAATTTGCAATCGTTATCCTGAAAACAATCTTTTTACCTTAAACAAAACTAATACCTAAAAGATGGAGGGCAGCTGTGAAGCCGCCCTCTATTTTCTTATATAATCCTAAGCTATTTTGTACCGTTTTTTGCCATATAATACCGTTTTTTTTTTTCGGTATTGTACCGTTTTTCATTGTGCCAGCGTCTTGTTTATTTCCTCTATGTAATTCAAGATTTCTTCTCGCCCCGCCTTGGTCTCTGAACTGGTAACAAAGTAAGGAGGCAGTTCCTCCCATTGCTTTTTAAGCTCAGTAAGGTAATGCATCACATTCCCATTTAGCTTGGCCTTGGACACCTTATCGGCCTTGGTAAAGACAATGCTGAAAGGAACACCATTCTCACCTAACCACTCCATAAACTCCAAATCAATCTGCTGGGGCTCATGGCGTACATCTATCAGCAAGAACAGGTTAGTCATCTGCTCACGATCCAAAATATAGGTGGTTATCATGTGCTCAAACTTTTCTGTATCCTTCTTGCTTCTTTTGGCATAACCATAGCCAGGGAGGTCAACCAGATACCACTCGCCATTAATAACAAAATGGTTGATAAGAATGGTCTTTCCAGGCGTAGCTGATGTCTTAGCCAATTTACCCTTACCTGTAAGCATATTTATCAGGCTGGACTTTCCTACGTTACTGCGCCCAATAAAAGCGTATTCAGGCAGATTGCTGTTTGGACACTGGTCAATACGCGCACTACTTACCAAAAATTCTGCAGACTTAATTTGCATACCTATTATATAATATAAAGGAGTTAGAAACTATAGGTCATACCTATACTCAAGTTCTCATTAAGCATGATGTATTTGCCATTATCATTCATATATTTGGGAGAACTGTCATCCAAAATAGGATTCACAATCAACATTGCAGAAATCAGCTTGGTTACAGTAAAGTTAATCTGGTTATACCAGTCTATTCTGGTGTAATGATAGTTGCTTCTCCAATCTATTTTACTTGTCCATGTAACCTGGTTGCAAATTTTGTATGTGGTATTCAGTTGGGCAGAAGGACCGAAGGTATGGCTGGCATGTGTTCCTGCCTCCAGTCCGTGTATTGTAACAAGCTCATCCTTTCCAACATACTTCAGATGATAAGCAACAAATGCAACATTCAAATTACCCGTAAAACGCTTTTTCTTTCCCCATTGGAAACTGTAAGCCAAACCGGGACCTACAGACAATGTCATTGGAGAGAAGAACTTTGAATGAAGATTGTCAGTATTGGCATAATAATTTGGAAGAGGCTGTGTTTCCATGACAACCAACATAGAGTAGTCTAATGATTTATAAGCCTTATAGCCGATATTTGTAGTATATTTTATTTTATTGGCTGTTGGACGGAAAGTTCGGTTATTGTCACTTGGGGCTGTCTGGGCTCCCATTTGCAGTTCAAAAGTGTTATTCCATTTAAACTTTCTCTGATTATTATAATTAGCATTTAACGTCAGATAAAAGTTACCTGCGAAGTTATCTTCGCCTCCCTTATGCCAATTCTTGGAGAAATGGCTCTGAGAGAACTGCAAAGACGTATTTCCATTGAATTTCCAGAAGTTGGGCCGACGTGTTACCACCTGAATCTTATCGTCTAATGTGGAAGAGAGAGTGGCCTCGCCAACCTTTTCTGAAAGTTTTTCCTTTACATTAATTTTCTCATTGATATCATCCCTGAACTGTCCCTGACTCTTGATACTTTCCTCTGTCTGCTCTACAAGTTGAGGATTCCTGGCATAAAGTCTTGCCAACATCTGGTTGATGTAATAAAGGGTCTGAAGTTGCTTGTCAGCATAAGTGGAATCTGTATTGTTCATCATCTGATGAAGGGGCGCAGAATAAAGCGTTGGAGCAGAAAGAATCTGGTAATAATATGCATTAGGTGCAGGACGTGAAATCACAAAGCCCAAAGAATCCCGTTCGTCTACCAGACGCTGCAACTTCTGCAAGTAACCACTTATGATTGAAAATGTATCTACTTTAGCCTCAACATCCTTGGCTTTCTCCTCTTGGGCATTTACATTTGTGAATGCGCCGAAAACTAAGAAAAATATAACTAATGACCTCATTCGTTCTAATTTTGCGCAAAGATAGCTATTTTAGAGACAAAACAAATAAGGATTCGGATTTTTTTTGTATTTTTGCACGCCAAATAATGCATATTTTACGAATTTTCAACAATTATAACATATGGATAAAAACACAATTACAGGATTCATTTTGATGGCTTTGGTTGTTATTGGTTTTAGTTGGTACAGCCAGCCATCCGAGGAAGAACGTCGTTTGATGGCGCAACAGGATAGCATTGCTGCCGTAGAAAAACTGAATGCTGAAAAAGCAGCCATTGAACAGCAGCAGAAGGTTGCGGAAGAGAAGGCTGAACAGGCTACGGACAGTACGGCCCTATTCTTTGCACAGCGTCAGGGACAGGAGCAGGAGATTGTGCTCCAGAACAACAAGGTGAAGGTTACCCTGAGCACCCTGGGTGGAAGCATTCAGAATGCAGAAATCATCGGCTATAAGAGTCGCCTGCACGAAGGCGATGTTACACTCATGACACGCAAGGATGCGCAGATGTCTTTCTCGCTGGCTGGCAAGCAGGAAAATATCATCAGTAGCGACCTCTTCTTTACTCCTACAGAGCAGACAGACAGCACGGTAACCATGGTTGCTGAGCAGGATGGCAAGCAACTCAGCATCAGCTACCAACTGCTGCCCAATTCCTATATGGTTAATATGCAACTGCTGGCCAAAGGCATGAGCGGATTCTTTGCCCCCAATACAAAGACTCTGGATATCAACTGGGTTGACCGCATCATGCAGCAGGAGAAAGGCTATGATTTCGAGAACAGATACAGTAGCCTCACCTATAAGCGTAAGGATAAAGGTACCAAAAACCTAAGTGAAACCAGCGATGACACAGAAGAACCCGAGGAAGCCCTCAACTGGGTTGCTTTCAGGAACCAGTTCTTCAGCGCCGTACTTATTGCTCCTCAGGACTTCACGGATGCTCATCTATCCAGCACTCAGGAAACAGAAAAGAAAAATGGTTTCCTGAAGACCTACGAGGCTGAGATGAAAACCTTCTTCGACCCCTCTGGTAATCAGCCAACCAAACTGCAGATGTATCTGGGTCCCAATGAGTTCCATACCCTTAAGGCACATAACAAACTTAGCCAGACTGACAAGAATCCCGAGTTGGAGGACATCGTTTACTTAGGCTGGTTTATCTTCCGTTATATCAACCGCTGGCTCATTATGCCCCTCTTCCACTGGCTCTCCAGCTTTGGCATGAACATGGGTATCGTATTGTTACTGCTTACCATTATTGTTAAGCTGCTGGTTTATCCCTCTAACAAGAAGAGTTACTTGAGCAGCGCTAAGATGCGCGTACTCAAGCCTCAGGTGGATGCCATTAGTGCTAAATATCCCAAGCAGGAAGATGCCATGAAGCGACAGCAGGAAACCATGCAGCTCTATAGCCAGTACGGCGTAAGCCCCATGGGTGGCTGTTTGCCTATGCTCCTTCAGATGCCTATCTGGTTTGCCCTCTTCACCTTCGTCCCCAGCGCCATTGAACTGCGAGGCGAGAGATTCCTCTGGGCTGATGATCTAAGTGCATACGACGATGTTATCAACTGGGGCAAGGATCTTTGGCTTATTGGCGACCACCTGAGTCTCTTCAGCGTCATCTACCTCATCACGGGTGCTATCAGCACTTGGATTAGCATGCGTATGCAGCAGAATCAGATGAGTAGCGAGCAAGCTCAACAGATGAAGATGATGCGATACATGTCATATATCATGCCCCTGATGTTCTTCTTCGTGTTCAACAACTACAGCAGCGGCCTTTGCTTCTACTTCGTGGTATCAAGCATCGCTACCATCCTTATCATGTGGTACTTGCGCATGACTACCGATGATACTAAATTGCTGGCCAAGCTGGAGGCCTATCGTGAGCAGCATAAGAACGACCCCAAGAAAGTAAGTAATCTGGCTGCCCGGCTGGAAGCCCTGCAGAAGATGCAGGCCGAACAGCAGGCTGCTCGTAAGAAATAATTTTCAAACATATATCATGAAACAATTCTTAACTTTAGCGGCAGCTGCCCTGTTATGCGCAGCTTGCAGCACACAGAAAGAGGACGAAAAGGTGATTATTCAGAAGCAAACCGTACAGCTGGAGAGCGACCTAATGACTCCCGAAGCCCTTTGGGCCATGAGTCGTATTAGCGGCTATCAGGCTTCGCCCGACGGAAAGCACATCGTTTTCCAGATGGGCTACTACAGCGTGAAGGAAAACAAGAGCCACCAAGTGCTCTGGATGATGAATGCTGACGGTACAGACCAGAAGCAACTCACCACCGTAGCAGAAAACGAGACTGATGCCCAATGGCTCGATAACGAGACCATTGCCTTCCTCCGCGGCGGGGAAATCTGGAAGATGAACCTCGAGGGAACAGACCGAAAGCAGTTATCAGAAACAGAAGGAAAGGTTGAGGGCTTCCTCTTCTCACCCGATCGCAAGAAGGTCATTATGCTCAAGAGCATCGACTTCAACGAGATTATCCAGAAGAATCCCGAGGACCTTCCCAAGGCTACAGGTCGTGTGATAACAGACCTGATGTACCGCCACTGGGATCACTACGTGGAGAGCATCCAGCATCCCTTCATTGCTGAACTGGTCAATGGTCAATGGTCAATGGTCAATGAGTTCGACATCCTTGAGGGTGAGCCATACGAATGCCCAATGGAACCCTTTGGCGGCATTGAGCAGTTGGCCTGGAGCCCTGACTCAAAGTACATCGCCTTTACCTGCCGCACTAAAATGGGTCTCGAATATAGTATCAGCACCGACTCCGATATCTACCTCTATGATGTAGAAGCCCATGACCTCAATAACATCGAGCACACGAAGAATCTTTGCAAGGGAGGGGAGTTTGGTGTCTGTGGCTGTTATGAAATGCCCTTCCATTTTGAACATCATGGCATCGATCCCACCAAGACCATGAAGTTTCAGGCCATCAACTCAGAAGAGTACATTAACCGGAACAATGGCTACGACTTTAATCCTAAGTTCTCTCCTGATGGCAAGTATGTGGCTTGGCTCTCTATGGAACGTGCCGGCTACGAGGCAGACCGCCAGCGCCTTTGCATCTACGACCTTCAGGAGAATACCAAAACCTACGTTACAGAGTCCTTCGACTCAAGTGTTGATGACTTCTGCTGGGGCCCCGATTCGTATACCTTATATTATATAGGCGTTTGGCACGCTACAGAGAACATGTACCAGACCAACCTGAAGGGAGAAGTTAAACAGCTTACCAACGACTGGGCCGACTTCGGCTCCTTGCAGATGCTGAACGACAAGCAGATTCTTGCCGAGCGTCACAGCATCACGGCTCCTGCCGACCTTTATACAATTGTTCCTGGCGACACCATTGCCGATACCAAGGTAACACAGATTACTGAGGTTAACAAGGAAATCCTCGACCAGCTTGCCAAGCCCAGTATCGAACAGCGTTGGGTAAAGACCACCGACGGTTTGGACCTGCTCTACTGGGTAATCCAGCCTCCGCACTTCGACCCCAACAAGAAGTACCCCACCCTGCTCTTCTGCGAGGGCGGTCCCCAGAGTGCAGTCTCTCAGTTCTGGAGCTACCGTTGGAACTTCATGATTATGGCTTCACAGGGCTACGTTGTGATTGCTCCCAACCGTAGGGGTGTGCCCGGATTCGGCCAGGAATGGTTAGAGGAAATCTCTGGCGACTGGACGGGCCAATGTATGAAGGATTATCTGTCAGCCATCGATGATGCTGCCGAAAACCTTCCTTACGTCGATAAGGACCACATGGGTGCCGTAGGTGCCAGCTTTGGCGGCTTCAGCGTTTACTACTTGGCCGGGCATCACGAAGGCCGCTTCAAGTGCTTTATCGCACACGATGGTGCCTTCAACCTCGAGGCGATGTACACCGAGACAGAGGAGAACTGGTTCTCCAACTGGGAGTACGACGATGCCTACTGGAACAAAGACCAGACGGAACGTGCCCGCAAGACCTATGAGAACTCGCCGCACCGCTTCGTTGACAAGTGGGACACACCCATCCTCTGTATTCATGGCGAAAAGGATTACCGCATCAATGCCACACAGGGCATGAGCGCCTTCAACGCAGCCCGTATGCGTGGTATCGAGGCCGAGCTGCTCATCTTCCCCGACGAAAACCACTGGGTACTGAAGCCTCAGAACGGTATTCTCTGGCAGCGCACCTATTTTGCCTGGCTGGATAAGTGGTTAAAATAAAATTAGCGCCCTAGGGCGCTAATTTTATTCCTATCAGATTTCTCTTACTTTATTAGGGCAGCACGGGCAGCCTCAATCCCATCCTTGGCCTGGGACAGCTGAGCCTTCATCTCATCAACTGTCATAGCGTTGATAACATCCAGGGGAGCCAGAGCCTCAGCCACAGGCTTAACTTCAGGATCATATTCAGAAAGACGGTTCAGAGCATCAAGGATGATTACGAGACGGAAGGACACGTTTGAAGCAGACTCGTCATCGAAAATGCTTAGGAACTTATCCATATTTTGGTTGGCAACATAAAGTTGCTCAACAAGTGAAGCAGCAGCCAACTGCCAGAAGTAGTTGATACGTCCATTCTCGTTCATGGCATCATACAGAGCCTGAGAAGTTTCTGATACACTGGCATTTTCGTCAATAACCTTGAAAGAAGGATCGCTGATGTCGGCAGCCAACTTGCTGATAGCCTTTTCATAACCCTCTGTCGGCATCTCATAGAGTTTGGCAACTCTCTTGTCAACATCAAGCGCACTGAGGATACGATACTTCTCTGCCAGAGTCGTTGCGTTCTCAGATAAAGCAGGATCCAGCAGGAAAGTAGGCTTCACCTGCTTCTCTTCCTTAGTCAGTTTCAGAGCACCATCAGCACCTTCCTGCAAGAAGGGGAAGTGCTTCAATTTACTAATCTCAGAAGCGATACTGTCAAAGTGCACCTTGATACTGGCCTCAATCTGCTCCTGTTCGAAACACTTCACAGAATCTGTACTTTCGGTGTTCTGTGCATTCTTGTTACCTCCGCATGCAGCAAACAACACGGCTGCAAAAGCGATTGCAAATACTGATAATTTTTTCATTTTGATAATTGATTTTGAAGTTATAATTTGTAAATAAAATAATTGCCACGAATAGACACATCAGCAGCATCACCCCCATATTGAACCAGAGTGTCTTGATATGCCATGAACCTATAATCTTCTCACTGCTATAAAACGGTGCACGCCCTACTCGACTTTGAGGTGTTATGAACACCTGCCCTGCCCGTGGAACAATTTTCCCATCAACCACATCAAGCATCCGACCCTCATCTGCCCCAATCACAAAATCCTCTAACCGGATATTGTAGTTGTCATGCTTCAATTTCAGAAAGGCATCCTTGCCCATTTCACGAACCATCGCCGACTTCATCGCATCAACCTTCAAGGTGGCCCGATTGCAACGGTTCACGAGAATATCTTCCGCATCCTTCATATACTGCTGGAGGGAAGCGTAGGAGTCATCCCCTTGATACGGTTCCATCTGACAGAATGCCGACAGCACAGGCATATTCGTATGAATCACCCGTAGGTGTTCCGGATCGACGGGTTTTCCGCGTTTTTGCTCGTCCTTCATCGTCTCCAACTGCGACTGCAATTCATATAGGAAACCCATATTATAGAATTGTGTCTCAAACTTCTCCTTGTCGGTCTTAAAGAACGGTGCCTCATAGAGATTGTCGGTAAAGGAAGTGACAGCCAGCGCCTCGTAGGCCCAGCGCGAGGGAATGATATCTCCAATCACCGGCACATTACCCGTCTTACTCTTCGGCGTCAGGTCGGAGAAGTCGACAACCAGTCCGCACAGCAATATTTGTGGAATCAGCAGAAGCGGTATACTGATATAGATGGCCACCACGGAATTCAGACTCTTCGACAGCAACAGTCCTATCAGATTCGACAGCAGGGCCGTCACAAAGAGGATGAGCCACCAGACGAAGAACAGTCCGTGGAGTCCCATAATCCAGTTGCCAACAACAATGAACAATAGCGTCTGTATTAAAGATAACCCTGCCGTATACACAATCTTGGACCAGATATAACTGCTATACGACAGATGCAGGAAACGCTCACGTTTCAAGAGAGCCTTGTCTTTGATTATTTCCTCTGCGCTGCCGCTCATTCCGATAAAGGTTGCCACGATGACAGCCATAAAGAAATAACTGACCAGATTCTTGTTGTCCATCACACTATAGCCTTCAGGAGGTGCGTAACGTGTAAGGAGCGCACAGATCAGTGCCAGCAAAGGTGCCTCCAACAAGGCAATACAAAGGTACTGGACATTCGTAATCTTGGTCTTGATGTTACGGTGAAGGAATATCATGAACTGCTTCAAGGCACCAGGTTTCTTCTGGTCTGACGGTGGCACGGCACTGACAGCAGGTGCTCCAAACTCTGGTCTGCCATTCAGGTAGAGTTCGTGCCATTCCTGTGGGGTTGTCTTCCTTTCATCCGACACCTCACCACTGCTATTGAGGGCCTTCTCGTCGATGATATTCAGGACAATCTCCGGATTCACGTTACCACATGTCGGACAAGCACTGGTCTCTGCATCGGCATAGTTGGCCTTGTCCTTAAAATAAGTAATAGCATCTATCGGATTACCGTCGAACACCGGATAACCGCCCCTGTCCAACAACCACAGGCGGTCGAAGAGTTTATACACATCACTCGACGGCTGATGGATGTTCACAATAATCAACTTGCCTTTAAGCGTCTGTTCCTTCAACAAGTTGATGACCGTCTCCGTATCGGCAGATGAGAGACCAGATGTCGGCTCGTCCAGGAAAAGAACAGCCGGTTCACGAATCAGTTCCAAAGCGATATTGAGGCGTTTGCGCTGACCGCCGGAGATAAACTTATTGATGGCGGAACCCACTTTCAGATCCTTGGCGGCATCGAGGCCGAGTACCTTCAACGTGTTCATCACACGCTTGTCAATCTCCTGGTCGGGCATGCCCTCGAAACAGAGTTTGGCAGTAAACCACAGGTTCTCATAGACCGTCAGTTCCTCGATCAACAAGTCATCCTGAGGCACAAAGCCAATCAGATCCTTGGTCGCTGGCTCGGAGATACTATGTCCGTTGATGGTCAGCGTCCCCTCCTGTGGCACCAAACTGCCGTTCAGGATTGAGAGCAGGGTGGTCTTACCCGTTCCTGAACCACCCATAATGGCCAGCAGTTCGCCACTCCGCAGGGTGAAACTCAGGTCGTGCATACCGTTGTCGCTATTCGGGAAACGGAAGTTGATATCCCGTCCACAGAGTTCGACAGCCTGCTGCCGATGATCCGCCTCTCCACGGGCCTTGTTATAGGCCTCTATGATGGTTGAGTAATAAAGGGGCGTACCCTTCTTGCTTTTCAGCACACTGCTCTGCAGCCACACCTGATAGGCTCCCGGGAGCACTGGCACATCATTAAACAGAATATTGTCACTGCCCAGATAGGTGAAAAGCAATGATCCTGATGCAGGCACGAACAGTGTTCTCAACCGTCCCTCCTGACCGTCCATCGGGTGAAGCATGACGTGCTCCGAAGGCTTATTGTTGACAAAGTCAACGAAGTCCCGATACAGTTCCTCTTTGATATGGAAACACTCTGACATCGTCTTGAAGATGGCATCCGGGTGCCCTTCCTGATAACCGCAGAACTCCATCAGACGCAACAGAAGGAGCGATTTCTCCTTGGCGCGTATCTCTCCTTGCAGACTGGAACAGATCGTCGTTACCGTCTGCCGACTGTCCATGTCGTCGGCCAGATCGTATGCCATACGCATGTCGTCGTACAAATTGAGATAAATATCTGTGTTGCGAACACCGAAATGACGACGCAGATAATTGACGAGCATTTCCTTGGCTCGTACCTCATCTACCTGTTCCTCTTTACCGAATAAAGCAAACAAGCTGATGAAGCTTGATAATATAACGTCTGTCATTCCTTTTTCCTATACATATTATTATGCAAAATTATGAAAAATATTAGAATAGAACTACGTTATGGTCGTTAAAATTAATTAAAGTAGTGATAATTCAATTATATTTAGTACCTTTGTACCCAAAACAAACAAAAAGAATAATTATGTCACAAGCAATTCAGAAAACTTTGCGCGACAGCGCCGCTATGCGTTGGACCGCCTTGCTGCTCTTGGCATTGGCCATGTTCTGCAGCTACATCTTCATGGACATCCTCTCCCCCATCAAGGACCTCATGCAGGAAACCCGCGGATGGGACAGCGCCTCATTCGGTCGTATGCAGGGCGCCGAGGTATTCCTGAACGTTTACGTCTTCTTCCTCATCTTTGCCGGTATTATTCTGGACAAGATGGGTGTACGCTTCACAGCTGTGCTCTCTGGAGCCGTAATGCTGGTGGGCGGTCTGATTAAATGGTACGCCGTTAGCGATGCTTTTATCGGTACTGGCTTGGAGGCATGGTTCACCAACAATCTCAACTGGGACGGCGACCTGCCCATCGTTGGCGCTATCCTGCCCTTCTGCGATGGCATGCCCGCCTCTGCTAAGTTGGCAGCCTGTGGTTTTATGATCTTTGGTAGCGGCGTAGAAATGGCAGGTATTACCGTAAGTCGTGGTATTGTTAAATGGTTCAAGGGTCGTGAGACCGCCTTGGCTATGGGTTCCGAGATGGCTTTGGCTCGCTTAGGTGTTGCCACCTGCATGATTTTCTCGCCCTATTTTGCGAAGTTGGGTAGCCAGGTTAGTGTAAGTCGTTCCGTTGCCTTTGGCGTAGTGCTCTTGTGTATCGCCCTCATCATGACTATCGTTTACTTCTTTATGGATAAGAAGCTCGATGCTCAGACTGGTGAGGCAGAAGAGAAGGATGATCCCTTCAAGATTGCCGACCTTGGCAAGATATTCACCAGCCTCGGTTTCTGGCTCGTAGCTCTGCTTTGTGTGCTCTATTACTCAGCCATCTTCCCCTTCCAGAAGTATGCCGTGAATATGCTCCAGTGCAACCTCACCCTCAATCCAGCCGAGGAAGGTACCTTCTGGGCTGATAGCTCCGTAACCTTGATTCAGTACATTATTATGTTGGTGGTTGCCATCTGTGCTTTTGCCAGCAACTTCTCCAAGAAGAAGAACCTCAAGTACGGTCTGATGACCATTGCCGCCATCACCTTGGTAGTTTACTGCTATATGGGTTACATGCGAGGTACCGCCGAGACCATCTTCGCCGTATTCCCCCTGTTGGCTGTTGCCATCACACCTATCCTCGGAAGTTACGTCGACCACAAGGGTAAGGCTGCTTCTATGCTTATGCTGGGAAGCATCCTGCTGGTTATCTGCCACCTCACCTTCGCCTTCATCCTGCCCGCCTTCGAGGGCAATGCCGTAGGCGGAACCATCGTGGCTTACGTAACCATCCTTGTTCTGGGTGCCAGTTTCTCACTCGTCCCCGCTGCTTTGTGGCCCTCAGTACCCAAGTTGGTGGATGAAAAGATTATCGGTTCAGCCTATGCCGCCATTTTCTGGATTCAGAACATTGGTCTTGGTCTCTTCCCCGCCCTTATCGGTATGGTCTTGAACAATACCAATCCCGAAGGCACAGCAGCTCACGAATTGGACTATACCTGGGCTCTTATTATGTTAGCAGCTTTGGGTATTGCCGCTCTTCTCATTTCTATTTACCTAAAAGCTGTTGATAAAAAGAAAGGTTATGGCCTGGAGGAGCCAAATATCAAGGATTAAAGTGAAAACAATACTTCGCCTTTAATTGTCATAAAGGAGGCAATTTTGGGCAAAAATTCGCTTTGTAATGTTAATTTGAGTTAAAATGCATTACAAAGCGAACTTTTTTATGTCGAAAACTTGCGAGGTATGTAAAATCGCCGTACCTTTGCCATGTGTGTTTTTCATAGTATTAGATTTAAGGTTAACAAAGGTTGGGCTACAGCGGTAGCCCTTTTTTTTGTTTTTATGCGAAAACACGCCCTAATTTTCACCTCTTTTCTGGCAGGATTTTCCTAATTTTTTTGAGATAAGCATCTGCATATTGGCGCATACCTAAATCATTAGGATGCAGACCCTCCACCATGGAGTCCTGGGTAAAGTTCAGCTCCTTGTGAGTCAGCAGATACAAGCCCTTTACGCCATTAGCCTTCATCGCCTCGTAAGCCCTGCATTGTTCCTTATTCGAATTTGTGTACCAGTTAAGGGCTTGCTCTGAACTGATGCCATTGGCATAATCGTGCTCCACCAGCAGGATGGGTGCCTGGCTATGCTGTCGTAGGATGTCTACACCCTTTAAGAGGCGGTCGTAAATAAGTTCCGAGCGCTCCGTTGACATATTAGGCAGACAGTCAAGGATGAACATCCGCGCATCTATCTCAGCTATGTAACGGAACACCTCCTCCTCTATGAGCGCATTACCCGAGAAGCCCAGGTTGATAAACGGATAGCCGCTCTCACGATGCACAATGTTGGTCCACGCCATACCCGTCCTTGAGGCGCAGGCACCCTGGGCAATACTGGTTCCGTACACCACAATGGGCTTATCCTCCTTATTGGAAGGAATGAATTGTAGTTCCCTATCCTCAGGCACGCCAATCTCCATCCACGAAACCTCGTTGTACAGCGGCAGGAAGAGTTCAAAGTCGTAGCCTCGCTCCTCACCCGTAAAGTAAGTTATGTCCTTGAACTCATAGTTGATGGTGTCCTTGAACGATACGTTGAACCTGCTGGCGCACCAGCGCAACTGTCCCTTGGCATCCGTAGCGTAGAGGTCGAGACCCGAAACGCCCGTCGAAGGCATGTGGAACATCGATCGTCCGCCTGTAACCGTGTAGCGCACCTTAATGCTGGGCGAATTAGTATGGAAGCAGATAGAGAGTCCCGCTGCCTGCTTCGACAGATTCCATACGGCCCCTCTCACTACCCCTTCTGCCCGTGGTGGCAGACGGTGGTAAGTATCCTTCAGTTCGCCATTCCACCAGCGCCCGTGAATGGTATTCTCTCCCGCCTCAAGCGGATTCTGCCATCTGGTCTGTGCCGCAGCACCCAGACATACCAGGGTAACTAAAAAGCCAATAAACGTTTTCCTGTTCATAGTGTTGTTGTTTTGGTTTACTGCTTGCAAAATTACGATTAAGCGAGAACAATACAAAATAAAACAGCTTTTATTTTTATTGTCGAGCGAGAGTAAGTTCGGCGATAGCCAATGTTACGATTAAGCGAGAACAATACAAAATAAAACAGCTTTTATTTTTATTGTCGAGCGAGAGTAAGTTCGGCGAAAGCCAAAGTTACTATGTTTGCATTCGAAAATACCAAAAGTCAATTAAAGAAGCGTCAAATCTGAGAATTATTCCGCACCGTGAGGTGCAGAGAACCTCTCCGCTACGCTTCAAGAACCTCAGCATCTCGCGGTGCGTGAA
>JAFSRW010000036.1 GCA_017445925.1 Bacteroidaceae bacterium
CGGTATCAGCGCCACGATAAAGTCCCTGACGAATAATTTCACCTGCACGTGGAGGACCCATCGTGAGGATTCCTACTGTTGAGCCTGGGTTCTGCTCTTTCAGGCGAAGGGCCTGCTCCAGGGCATTCAAATCTTCTGGATTGAAGATGGCGGGAAGGGCTGCACGGTTCACCGTTCCTTCGGCAGTCATAGCATCCTTACCCACATTACGGGTGTCTGGCACTTGCTTGGCCAGCACAACAATTTTTAAAGCCATATAATTAATATAATGTATGTAATATCCTTAAAAAGCGCCGCAAAGTTACACATTTTTTGCAAAAGTGTGCAATTTTTATCATAAAAAGATTGTTAATTGAGTCCTTTCGGGCTTAATTTACGCCTCTTATTGTTAAATAGTGTTATTTTTTTGTATTTTTCAGGTACTATGTATTGCAAGGTACTAATATTTAGCATACCTTTGCCATCGCTTAAGCAAAGTAATTATAAACTATCAAAATTGTAAACACAAAAAAGATGGACGTAACAAATGCTAAATCGCAGATGCGCAAGGGAATGCTGGAGTTCTGCATACTTCTGCTCCTGAAGCGGCAGGCAGCTTACGCTTCCGACATCATTCAGCAGCTAAAAGAAGCAGACCTGTTGGTGGTGGAAGGTACGCTTTACCCGCTGCTTACGCGCCTGAAGAAGGACGGCCTGCTTGCCTACGAATGGCAAGAGAGCACACAAGGGCCTCCACGTAAGTACTATTGCCTAACAGTCGAAGGTGAAGCGTTCCTGAATGAACTGGACCTTGCCTGGAGCGAAATCTCTAACACCGTAAATTATTTAAAACAATGAAAAAGAATATCACACTCAACCTTTGCGGACGCCTTTTTAATATTGACGAGGATGCATACGAGATGCTTTCCACTTACGAGCAGTCGCTCCGCAACTATTTCCGTTCTCGCGAAGGCGGGGAGGAAATTGCCGATGACATAGAGGCACGCATCGCAGAGCTTATGGACGAGCTGAAAGCACAGGGCACAGAGGCTATTACCATAGAGCATGTTACAGAGATTATTCACCGTCTGGGAAAACCTGAGGAAATGGATGGACTCACGCCTGACCCCTCTCCCGATGGCGAGGGGAAATCCAATAAAAATGAGAACCCGACAGCTTCACCTTTCATAAATGAAAGAGGGGGCAAACGCCTTTATCGCGACCCTTACGATAAGAAATTGAGCGGCGTACTCTCTGGCTTTGCCGCTTACTTTGGCGGTGATGTACTGTGGTGGCGTATAGGCTACGTAGGAGCCATCCTTCTCTGCTTTTTTGGTTCAAATTTCAACCTCTTGTGGTGGTTGCCTGGACATCGTTTCTTCTTTAATATTCATTTCTGGGGATTTGGCCTCATCATAGCTTACATTGTATTGTCTATCCTGATGCCGGTAGCATGGAGCCCCGAGGAACGCTTGCGTATGAAGGGCAAGCCTGTAAACCCTCAGAATCTGGCTGAGGAAGTAAGTCATCCGCAGACAGTACAGGAACCTACCGAAGGCCTTAGAGGCTGTTTCTACATGGTGGGAACCTTCTTTCGCTGGTGCGTTTACGCTTTTGGTATGTTTATAGCAGTGATGTGTTTGGTGGGGATGGTTTGGATTGCGGTAGATGCAGTCTTCGATTACAACCTGTTCCCCGACAACAATCCATTCTTGAAGTCTGAGGAACATGCCGAATTTCTTTCTCAGTATGCCGTGTTGATTAATACGTCCATCATTTCATTCTTCATCCTCATGGGCACCACAGCCTATTCCATCATCCACAGCCTGCTGAACGAGTTCAAACAGGTTCCCGCCATGTCCTATCGGCAGCGCTTTATCATTCTAGCCACGTGGATTGTTGCGCTCGCTGTAACGGGTTGTACGTTGGCTTACTTAGTACCCAAATTGGATGACGCTGAGAGGGTTTACCACAAGATGCAAGACCTTCATGAAAACGGCACCTATTATAGCGTAGCTGATGCCAAATACATGGATGAGAACGGCTGGGACGTTAGGTATGCTGTTCGCTGCAACGGCGATCTGACATCCGTGGGCGAATACATGCTGGATCCCAACGATTGCCCCGACCATAAAGAAGTCCGCTACTTTCACAGCTACGACTCGCAACACCGTCAGAAGCTATGTATAGAGTGTACCGAGCACCTTCAACCCGGCATATATCGGCTTACCTGCGCTGCCCGAGCCAATGGAACAGGAGCCTTTATCTATGCCAAGATTGATTGGCAAGAGCCCATCCTTAAGGAGATTCCTGCCAATGGAAATGTGGGAGGAGATATCTGGGAAGAAGCGAATGAGTTCATACAAAATCATAAAGATAAAAAGATAGACGCCGATTCTAACACATATGCCAACCGCCTTTGCAAATTGTGGTCTGTGAACAACAATCAGGGCTACGGATGGAACCGCATTATTATTGAGCCGATAACCATTACTGAGCCCACCACCCTGTCCTATGGTCTTACCTCCGACAACGACATCACTCATCACACCTGGCTGGGTCAATGGTTCTCCGCTACCGACTTCGAACTCACCCTTGTGGAGGAGGCTAAAATGCCTGTAAGCGAGGAGCAGCATCAGGACAGTAGCGAAGTACATCGCTCTCGGATGGTGACTGTCCGTAAAGGCGAAACACTGGCCTCTATCGCAAAGCGTAATCACACTACCGTTAGAGAATTGTGTCGGCTCAATCACCTCAAGCCAGACTCCCCTCTTCATAGTGGCCAGAGATTGAGGGTCAGACCTAGCATTTAGCTATTCTGAAAAAAATATCCGGAAGTTTTGTTTGCTTTCGGATTTTTTTTGTATTTTTGCCGTGGATTCCATCAATGGAACGCCAAAAGGAAAGAACTTTAAACTATATACTAATCAAACAAATCAGTTATTATGAGAAAAGGATTACTAACTATGTTCTTGCTTGCCTTAGTAGGTATTGCAGGAAACAATGTGACGGTAATGGCTCAGATTCCTGAACCGAGTGGGCTGTGGACCTTCAGCGACCCCAACGACCTAATGAAGGCATCGAATGGGAATATGGTTCTGACTCCTGCCATAATGGGCGACCACAGCATTACCGATGCAACCGTTGCCGAGGCCGGTATTACAACGGCTGAAGAAAGAAATGAGATCAGCGCCATTTTTGTACCTAAGGCTGCTGCCCTGAAAGTTGCACGTGCCGAAGGTGCCGAGGCTACAAGCAACTATACTATACTGATGGACATGATGTTGCCTGACGCCTATGCCTACGATGGTTTGCTGCAGACGAATGCTGTGAACAACAACGATGGTGAAGTGTTCATCAGCAAACACCAGATTGGAATTAATGCCCTGGGTGGTTACTATGGTGGCATCAGAGGCGAACTTTGGTACCGCATCGTTATGACATACAGCGATGGAACATTCAAGGTATATGTGAACGGAGAGAAATTAATGGACAGCGACAAGGTTACAAGTCGCTGGGAGATTGACCCTTGGGGATTCTATCTGCACTGCGACGAGGACGGTGAGATGTCCGATGCCTACATCAGCGAGGTGGCATTTTGGGAAACTCCACTTACTGATGATCAGGTAGCAGCAATGGGAAGCGTTTGCCCCAACCCCTGGATTACCAGCGTAAGCCAGATTCAGGAAGGCGAACAGTTCTTCCTTATCAGCGACCGCATTGCGTTTAAAGGCAGCACCAGTGGTAAGCCCAAGGCGATGTCTACCTTACAGTCTAACTATTCTGTTAACTGGGGGGAGAAGTATGTATATTGGGGCGACCTCAACATAAACGCCGACGGTTTCATCTGGACTGCCGAGAAAGTGGGCGATCAGTGGGCTTTCCTCAACAAGGAGAACAGCCAATATCTTGGCAACATGAACGAGGGAGAGGCTGACGTTATCTTCTCTACCACTCCTGTAGGTTATACACTTACCGACCTCAACGAGGGCGAAGGTTGCTTCTACATGACCAACGATGAGTCGGAATACTCGCTTCACGTGCAAGGCTATCTGCGCGGTGACCGCGGAAATAACAGTATTTCAAAGCAGAATGTAGGTAACGATGACTATAGTGACGACGTTGCCACAGCCGGTTATCCCGGACGCTGGAGACTGGTGAAGGTTAACGCTCCCGAGGAGACAGTAAAGAAGATTGCCACAGCCGAAGACTTATCAGCCTTTGCTGACGAAATAGCTAAGGGCAACACCACTCTGGATGCAGTCTTGACAGCTGACATCGACCTGAGCGAAAGTAAATATACCGATTTGATGATTGGCCAATACCAAGGCACATTCGATGGTCAAGGACATACCATTACCTACAAATACACAAAAGTCGGTGACCACAGCGGTCTCTTTAAAGCTCTGGCCGACGGAGCCATCATCCGTAACCTTCGCGTAGAAGGAAGCGCAATCGTGCAGGGCATCCACTTTGGTGCTTTGGCTGGTGACATGACCGGAAATGTGTATGTAGAAAAGGTAGTAACAAAAGTGGATATCATTGGCGACCGTAGCAGCGTTACCGGTGATGGCGGCATGGCTGGATATGTAGATGGTAATGTTACCTTCTGCGATTGTGCCACATTGGGCGAGATGGGTAACAAGGGGACCTCTATGTACTGCGGTTTCGTGGCATTTGCTACAGGTAATTCCACCTCAACCCTGAACAACTGCTTCACTACCTGCAGCCTGACCGACGGCACAGGTACCGACTACTGCTATACTTTCTGTCGTGGTACAGTACAACTCAACAACTGCTACTATCTGAATGCAGTAGGTGAGAAACAGGGAACACCTGTTACAGCAGAGGAGGTTGCCAACGGCGCTCTCTGCTTCAAGCTGAACGGCGACCAGAGCGTTATCGCTTGGACTCAGACCATTGGAACAGACTTGACACCACAGCCCGGCACAGGAAGCCAGCAGGTTTATGCTTCAGGTACTGTACGTTGCGACGGTGCTGAGTTGCCCGATAACCCAATCACATACACCAACACCGAAAGCCAAGTCACAAAACCTGACCACAAGTTTGGCAATAATGCTTTCTGTTCTGTCTGTGGTAGTGTAAGACAGAATGATGCAGGCTTCTTCATGATTGGTAGCGCTGAACAACTGAACTGGTTAGCTCAGAAAATAGAGGAAGGTAGCCAGGATATTCCCGCAATCCTTACAACCGACATCGACCTGAGCCAGAGCGACTATCCTAACCTGATGATTGGAACGGAAGCCAAGCCATTCAAGGGTGTCTTTAACGGAGCCGGATTCACCATTACTTATAACTATGAGGAAGTTAAGGACAAGTGGCGTGGCCTCTTCGCCTTCGTTGACGGTGCAACCATCCGTAACCTGAATGTAAAGGGAAGCGCATACGTAACAAACATCCACTACGGAGCTCTTATCGGTCGTGCCGATGGTATCGTACTGGTTGAGAACGTTACTACCGATGTTGATATAACTGGTGCGATGAAGCAGGTAACTGGCGACGGAGGTATGCTGGGTGCTAACTATGCTAACATCACCTTCAACAATTGTGCTACGCTGGGTAAGATGGGATACGAGGGCAGTTCCATGTACAGCAGCTTCTCTGCATGGTCTAACGGTAGTTCTTCCACCACACTGAATAACTGCTACTCTCTTTGCGAACTCACTGAAGGCACAGGAACCGGCAACTGCTTCACCCTAACACACCAGAGCGGTACCAACACCCTGAACAACTGCTACTACCTTAATGTGATAGGAAAGGTGATTGATGGAGACCAAACTCAAGTAACAGCCGAAGAGGTCGTAAACGGCGCTCTCTGTGCCAAGTTAGGCGAAGGCTGGTATCAAAATATTGGCGAGGATGCTTATCCCGTTCCTGACAAGACTCACGGCGTTGTTAAGGAGATTTCCGAGGCTGGCTATGCTACCATGTATATTCCCGAGGCAGTGGATGCTCCCGAAGGCGTAGAAGTTTACACGGGTTCCGTCAATGAAGACAAACTGGTACTGAATCCCGTAGAGGGTTCTGTTCCCGCTTGGGAGCCTGTTGTACTGAAGGGTGCTGCCGGTTTCTATAGCTTCAAACCTGCTGCAGGTATTGAGAAGAGCGTAACTGTAAACTTCTCTGATTTAGGCTATGAGAATGCCGAGGATGTTCCTCCCATTACCGTGGGTGATGTGGATATCGACTTCAGCATTGGCACTGGAGCAAACAATCCAAAGTACTATAATTCCGGAACTGCAATACGTTTCTATGGCGGCAACGTTCTGACCGTTACGGCTTCAGGTATGCCTATCACCAGGATTGTATTTAACTTTGCAAAGAACTATGCTCCTACCTTTAATGACTGCTACAACCCCGATGGCGATCTTGTCTTCGATTTCACCACTATCCCTGGTAGCCAATGGATTGTTGAAGAATATACATGGGAAGGTGTTACCGATAAGATTTCTTTCTTCCGCCATTCAAAGAGCGGCCACTATCGCATCATTGGCATGACTGTAACATATGCTGCCAGTCCTGACAATATCGAGGGCAACGACCTTAAGGGTACTGCCGAAGAAATTGAGGCTGCTGGCAAGTATGTTCTGGCTAAGCCCGAGGGCAAGCCTGTTGGCTTCTATCTGGCTAACACTGGTATCATCAAGGCTGGCAAGGCTTACTTGGAGAATAATTCCAATACAGGTCCTCTGGTTAAGGCCTTCTACTTCACAGAGGAAGATGTTACTGGCATTGAGAACGTTAACGTTAACGATAACCAGGAAGTTATCTACGACCTTAACGGTCACCGCGTAAGCAAGGCTCAGAAGGGCGTCTATATTATTAATGGCAAGAAGGTGCTCTTCTAATTCTTAATTCTTCTCTCTTAATTCTTAATTTAAAAACAGATAACAATGAAGAAGACATATTTGATTCCTGCCTTGAAGGTAGAAGAGGCCGAAGTTGTCAACATGTTGGCAGAAAGCCTGGTAATTGATAGTGACACCACAGTAGATGGTGGTGAAGCACTGACAAAGGAAAGTAGTTGGGAAATCTGGTCGGACGACAAAGAATAACCCCTGCCCTTTTGGTTAGATATTTGTGAACGTTAATCCCCGGCACGGGCTCCGTGTTCGGGGATTAACATAAAACCGGAAAGATATAAAGATATGGAAAAGATTATAGGACTTATTGACGCGCCGTTTACTCCTTTCTATGAGAACGGCGACGTGAACCTGGAACCCATCCCCGCCTATGCTGCTATGCTGCAGAAGAACGGGCTGAAGGGCGTGTTCATCAACGGCTCTAGCGGCGAGGGCTATATGCTTACCCCCGAGGAGCGTATACAATTGGCCGAAGCTTGGATTAAGGCTGCACCTGAGGGATTTAAGGTAATTGTGCATGTGGGCAGTTGCTGCGTTCGCGAGAGCCGGAAGTTGGCTGAGCACGCTCAGAAGATTGGTGCCTGGGGCATTGGCGCTATGGCGCCTCCCTTCCCTAAGATTAATCGCATAGAGGAACTGGTGAAGTATTGCGAGGAGATTGCTGCCGGAGCTCCACAGCTGCCCTTCTACTTCTACCACATCCCTGCTTTCAATGGCGCTTTCCTGCCTATGGTCCAGTTCCTGGAGGCTGTAGATGGGTGCATCCCCAACTTCGCAGGCATAAAGTACACCTTCGAGAGTCTGTACGAATACAACCAGTGCCGGCTTTATGGTGACGGCAAATTTGATATGCTGCATGGTCAGGATGAGACTATTCTGCCCTGCCTGGCTATGGGTGGTGCCAAAGGAGGCATAGGAGGAACCACCAACTACAACGGCAAGAACTTGGTGGGTATCATCGAGGCCTGGAACCGTGGCGACTTGGATTCGGCACGAGCCTTACAGGATTATTCGCAGAAGGTCATCAACGTCATCTGTCACTTCCGAGGCAATATTGTGGGTGGCAAGCGAATCATGAAACTTATTGGTCTCGACCTCGGTCCCAACCGCACGCCCTTCCAGAACATTACGCCTCAGGAGGAAGCACAGCTGAAGAAGGAATTGGAGGAAATTGCGTTCTTTGAGCATTGTAACGTGTTTTAAGTAAAGAATGAAGAATAAATATATCATTTTTCTTTTAGCTTTTTATGTCTTTTCTGCTGCTTGGGCCGCTGAAAAGTCTATTAAAGTTGCCTGCGTCGGCAATAGCATCACCTATGGGTACGGCCTGACAGACAGAGAGCACGATGCCTATCCCACCCAACTACAGCAGATGCTGGGCGAGGAATATGAAGTAGGAAATTTCGGCCGATCCGGTGCCACATTGCTCTTTCGTGGACATCGGCCTTACACCGAACAGCCTGAGTTCCGCAAGGCCATGGACTTTGCTGCCGACATTGTAGTGATTCACCTTGGCATCAACGATACCGATCCGCGTGACTGGCCCAACTATCGCGACGAGTTTATTACGGACTATTGCGCCCTCATCGATTCTTTCCGCGTGGCCAACCCCAAGGCTCGCATCATTATGGCCCGCTTGTCGCCAATCTCCAACCGGCACCATCGGTTCCAGTCGGGCACACGCGACTGGTTGGAGGAGATTCAGCAGGTAATCCCCCTCATTGCCAAGGCCAGAAATGTAGAGCTTACAGACTTCCACACACCGCTTTACAACCGTCCAGACCTCTTCCCTGACGGGCTGCACCCCAACAAGCAGGGCGCGGCCATCATGGCTGAAGTAGTCTGCAAGCACATCACTGGCAACTACGGAGGGCTCAAGTTGCCCCCCATCTACAGCAACGGCATGGTGCTGCAGCGCGACACACCCATACGCATTCAGGGTACAGCCGATGCCGGAGAAGAAGTAGAGGTGAAGATTAAGAACCAAAGGGCAAAAGCAGTTGCAGGGAAAGACGGACGCTGGGTTGTGGAACTGAAGCCGATGCAGGCAGACGCGCGCCCAAGCCTGTTCACTGTTTCTACGAAGAACCGACGACTTTTCTTTGAGGATGTAAGGATAGGCGATGTCTGGCTTTGCTCTGGTCAGTCCAATATGGCGTTTAAGATGCGTGAGGCAGCAGAATGGGAGGGAATGAAGACCCTTGAGCACCCCACTCCCCACGCCTTCATGCTCTATCAGCTTGCCCCCATTTCCCCCACCGACAATGTGGAATGGGACAGCCTTACGCTGGCACGTGTCAACGAGCTGAAATACATGAAGCCAAGTATCGGCTACTGGGCGGACTGGGTACAACACCACCTTTTGGCAGAGGAATTCTCTGCCATAGCCTACTACTTTGGCCGCATGTTGGCAGACAGCTTGGACATTCCTGTCGGACTTATCTGCAATGCCGTGGGCGGAACGAACACAGAAAGCTGGATCGACCGACGTACCCTGGAGTTTGAGTTCCCCAATATACTGAACGACTGGCTGAACAACGATTTTATTCAGGACTGGTGCAGGGAACGCGGAGCCAAGAACATTGCAGAGGCACTGAGGAAGGGCCAGAACCTGCAGCGGCACCCCTATCAGCCCTGCTATATGTACGAGGCTGCCATTGAGCCCCTGGCACAGTTCCCCATCCGCGGTGTCATCTGGTATCAGGGCGAGAGCAATGCTCACAATAAGGATGCACATGAACGTCTGTTCCCTCTGCTGGTGGAAAGCTGGCGACGGAACTGGCAACAGCCCCAGATGCCATTCCTCTTCGTGCAGCTGTCCTCACTCAACCGCCCATCGTGGCCGTGGTTCCGCGACAGTCAACGCCTGCTCCAGCAGAAAGTCCCCTATACGGCGATGGCCGTCTGCTCCGACTTAGGAGACTCGCTTGACGTACACCCACGCCGCAAGCAGCCTGTGGGCGAACGCCTGGCCCGTCTGGCTTTGGCCGAGGTTTATCAGCAGCCCTATTTCACAGCCCATCCATCGGCCAGTCAAGGCCCTGCTATAAGGGAGGCCCGGAAAGACAAAAAGCACGTGGTTCTGACGTTCGATTATGCTGAGGGACTTACTTCCTCGGACGGCACAGCACTTCGCACTTTCGAGGTGGCTGACGAATTCAGCATTTTCCATCCTGCCCAAGCCCGGGTAGATGGTACCAATATTCTTGTGTCTTCGCCCGAAGTCCGTACCCCCACCACCGTCCGTTACGGATGGGAACCCTTCTCGCATGGCAATCTGGTCAACAGCTACGGTCTCCCCGCCAGTACCTTCCTTATTCCCCTAACAGAATAACCAAGAGATGAGAGCTGTTTGGGCAGTTCGCTTCGCCTAAAGCCGACAATGCGCCTACGAGAAAACACAGCTGAAGAAGGAATTGGTGGAAAACGCGTTCTTTGAGCATTGCAATGTCTTTTAACCCTTCATCGGACTTTTTTTTTTTGCAAAGGACGTCACCTTTTGTCTTCCTGAACTGTTATAATAGTGAAGTGATGGAGCAGTGAGAGCCGTCAAGCTTGCTTGAATGGCCGAATCGCGACAGAACTCGATGAAATCAACTGGTTCAGAAAGAAAACAAAAGTTTAACAATAAAAAACAAGTAAGATTATGTCACACGATTTAGTACAAATTCTGGTTCCCATAGCATGTGGATGTGTTTTGCCTATTGTTGGTATTTTGATGGGTGTACGTCAAAAAATGAACGAGACAAACAAGCAAACCGAGATAGTGCTAGCTGCCATTGAGAAGCACCCCGATATGGACATCGAGGAGCTGATAAAGAAGATTTCTCCCAAGGAAAAACTGCTCAAGGAAAAGTTGCTCACTAAACTGCTGTGGGGTTCCCTCACTACCTTCCTGGGCATTGCCTTGTTGGGTGTAGCCTTCTGGATTGATTGCATAGGAGGAATGGAGACAGAGAAACTTCACATGATGTATATCGGCGGTGGTGTTTTGTTAGCCATAGGCGTTGCCTTCCTCTTCAACTATTTCATAGGCAAGAAGATGCTGGCCAAGGAGATTGAAGCTGAAGAGAGGAAAGCAATTGAAAGTTGAAAATTTGTTATCGTTATCGTTAACGTTAGCGTTGAACAAATGAATCGCGAGGAATTCATAACCCATGTAGAACAGGAGCAGGAAGCACTAAGAGGTTTCCTGCTTGCCCTCTGCTGTGGTAATAAGAGCGATGCCGACGATTTGGCCCAGGATGCGCTGGTGAAAGCATACCTCTCCTGTGCTGGCTATCAGGATAAGGGGCGGTTCCGGTCGTGGCTTTTCAAGATTGCGCACAACACGTTCCTGAATCACCGTGCCAGTTGCCGCACCATGGAGGGCATTGACGATGCCAAGGCGCTCATCAGTACCTCTGCCGCCGATGCTGGCTTTCAGCATCAGAGCCTCTATCTGGCCCTGCGAACCCTTCCACCAAAGGAACGATCAGCCATTACCCTCTTCTACCTGAGCGGCTATAATATAAAAGAGGTAGCCCAAATTACCGACACCTCGGAGGATGCTGTAAAGAAGCAACTCTCGCGCGGACGTGATAAACTTAAAGAGAAGTTGAAAATTGAAAGTTGAAAATTGAAAGTTATGGAAAAGGACAAAGCACTCGAGGACATCTTTCTCGCCCAGACGCCCCATTTCGATGATAAGGCCCAGTTTATGGCTCGCCTCAGCAAACGCCTGGATGCGGTGGAGTACATCCGTCAGTATCAGGGGGCCACACTCCGCCGTTACAAGATGGCGATGGTAGTAGCCTTTGTGGTGGGTATCATTAGCGGAGCAGTCACCATAGGGCTCCTGCTCTCCACGCCTGCCGATGTTCCTCTTTTCACCTTCCAGGTTCAGACGGGTTTCCTGCTGTGGCTCTCCCAGAACTCCCGCATCGTTGTCAGCATAGCCCTCTCCCTGCTTATAACCGTAGGCATCAGCAGCATCTACAATAACATCCAGGACATCCTATCGTTCCGCCATCACCCTCTCTTCCTTTCCTACAACTGAAAGAGTAAATATACTTCATTCTTCCCCAAGTGGAGGGTGTGCGTTTCAAGGCCAATGGTCATGTGGATATGGCTCGCCATTTATAGGAACCGCCAATGGAATTATGAGGAAAATCATTGTAGTAATAGATTCGTTTAAGGGTTGTCTGACTTCGGCTGAGGCAAATCAGTCGGCAATTGAGGGTATTCTTGCGAGGATGCCTGATACAAAGGTCGTGCAAGTGCCTGTAAGTGATGGCGGCGAAGGATTTTTGGAGGCATTTCAGGCAGCAATAGGTGGTTCGATTGTGGAAATCAACGTGAAAGACCCACTGATGCGAACTATTGTGGCACAGTATCTGTTACAGGGCAATACGGCGGTGATAGAGATTGCCAAGGCAAGCGGACTGACGCTGCTTTCGCCAGACGAGCGTAATCCGATGGTGGCCACAAGTTACGGCACGGGCCAGTTGGTGGTAGATGCCGTAAGAAGAGGTTGCAAGCACATCATTGTAGGACTTGGCGGAAGTGCCACCAGCGATTGCGGTATAGGGATGCTTGAAGCCATTGAAAATGCAAAATTGAAAATGGATCATGATGTGCGCTTCACGATAGCGACGGATGTCACCAATCCGCTTTGTGGCAAAGAAGGTGCGGCACATGTTTTCGCGCCTCAGAAAGGGGCATCACCAGAAATGGTACTTGCTCTTGATGCTCGCGCCAAACGCTTTGCTGAGTCATCTGCCAAGCATCTGGGCCATGACTGCCAAAACATGCCTGGGGCAGGTGCTGCTGGTGGTTTAGGTTACGTTTTCCTGCAATACATGAATGCCGAGTGTCGCTCAGGCATCGACCTCCTATTAGATGCCATCCATTTCGATGACCTATTACAGGATGCCGACCTCATAATTACTGGCGAAGGCTCAGCTGACCGCCAAACCCTCATGGGCAAGCTGCCCTTTGGCATCCTTCAACGAGCCCAACAACATCACATCCCCGTTATACTAATAGCCGGTCGCATCGCCAACGAACAACAGCTCCTCGATGCCGGCTTCTCCCGTGTCACCTGCATCAATCCCCCTAACTTATCCCTCGAAATCGCCCTGCAACCCGCAACAGCAAAGGAGAATATTAGGCTTGCTATGGCTCTAATTTGAACTATTACCTGCAAAATTTCGCCGTAATAGTTCTTCTTTATTCTTTTGCATCGATGCAGTACATTCGGAAGGAACTGTTTCGCTACGAATTCAAAATCTGCTCGGCGTGCTCTTTGGTTTTTACCTGCTTGCCGGCAAAAATCTGTTCGATGATGCCCTCTTCATTAATAATAAAGGTGGTTCGGATGGTACCGAGGGTCTTCTTGCCGTACATCACCTTCACGCCCCAGGCCCCCATCGCCTCCATCAGTGTCTTATCTACATCAGCAATCAGCGGGAAGGGTAGCGCGTGCTTCTCCTTGAACTTCACGTGCGAGGCAGCAGAATCCTTGCTCACGCCCACTACCTCGTAGCCCGCACCTTGCAGTTCACCATAGCGGTCCCGCAAGCTGCAAGCCTCAGCCGTACAGCCACTTGTGTTGTCCTTCGGATAGAAGTACAGCACCAACTTATGACCTTTATAATCACTCAGACGGATATCCCGTCCCTGTTCGTCCTTGCCCAGAATCTCGGGCGCCTTGTCTCCAATGTTCATAATCAATAATTTTCTGTTATTAAACTCTTTGGCAAATATACGAAAAAAAACAATCCCCTACCCTTCACACTTCTTTTTTTTCATAAGGCAAATGCTTTTATTCTCTTTTATTCTTCTTTATTCTTTTGCATCATTGCAGTACATTCGAAAGGATGTGTTTCGTTACGAATTAAGAATCTGCTCAGCGTGGCATATCTCCCTTAATGCGTGTAAATATTTTTTACTATAGTATTTCTGCCCGTTATATCCTGCCACGTTAAAGAAAACTTGCTGCTTAGTTAGGAAATTTTTGCCGCCTAACGTGGCAGTAAAAATTGGCGTGCTAAAGAGCATGTTTACTTTTTGTGGTGGGTTTGTATAATGTCAAGATATTTCTTTGGAGCAATCTCAGTTATCTCAGATCTCAGTTTTATTTTGGCAAGAAATTGGTATACAGTATACAGTTTTCATTTTTGCGTTCATCTGGGGACTCCTGCACCAATATTAGTTGTTTCAGTTTCAGTTTTCAGTTTTGTTTTCCTGGAATCAGATATCAGTTATATCAGATATCAGTTTCCAAAAAGGAAAATAAAGAAAGGACAGTAGTAGAATTTGTAATTTATACATTTTAATAATAATTACTATAATATACTGTATTATAATATATAGCACGCAGATGGAAGTTCTTATAGCGCAGCGAAGTGCTGATACCGCCTGAGATATCGGGTTCGCGAGAGCCAGCCTTCATAAGGAAATCCGTGTAGTCTTTGGCA
>JAFSRW010000037.1 GCA_017445925.1 Bacteroidaceae bacterium
AAATCTGCAAATAGACAATGCCTAAGTCAAAAATCTGCAAATAACCGAACAATCTTTAACACTTGAAAATAAGCGATTTACAGCGGTATATTTGCAGATTTTATAATTTTCTTTGCAGTGGGTTCACTTTCCCACGCAGAAGTTTCGGAAGATGTTCTGAAGGACTTCGTCTGAAGTTATCTCACCGCCGGTAATTTCTCCCAGATAGTGAAGGCATTCTCGGAGGTCCTGAGCGACAAGGTCGTTGGGAACTTCCTCGCGAATGGATTTGATGGCTCTGGAGAGGGCCAAGTGTGACTTGGTCAGCGCCTCGTAATGGCGGACGTTGGTGACGATGGTGTCGTTCTCGTTAATCTCAGGTATGTCTGCGGCTTGAATAAGGCCTTTAATGAGGAGTGGCAAGCCGTCGCCTCTGGAGGATGAGATGTGGTAGACGTTGTCGGTTGGCATTTTATGGAATAAGAACGAGGCGCTGGGGAGCGTACGGTCGCACTTATTAACCACGCGTAAAATTGGTTTGTCTTCGGGAATTTTAATGTCGGGGAACTGGTTGTCCTGATCGGTGAGCAGAAGTACGATGTTGGCTCGCTCGGCAGCCTGCAAACTGCGCTCAATGCCCATGCGCTCTATTTGGTCTTTGGTTTTACGAATACCGGCGGTATCAATGAAGCGGAAGGTCTTGCCTTGTATCTGGATAACGTCTTCAATGGTATCGCGTGTGGTGCCTTGGATGCTGGAAACGATGGCTTTTTCTTCGTGCAAAAGGCTATTCAGCAGGCTACTTTTTCCAACATTAGGTGCACCAATGATGGCAACAGAGATACCATTTTTTAATGCATTTCCTACACGGAAGGACTGACGGAGTTTTTGGATATGCTTTTGAATCTCCTGTGCTGTCTGTAGCTGTTGCTGACGTTCGGTAAATGTGATGTCCTGGTCAGAGAAGTCGAGCTCCAGTTCCATGAGTGATGTCAGTTTGAGCAACTGTTGACGCAGATCTTCCAAGTCCTTGCGGAAGTTTCCACGCAACTGACTCATGGCCATGTTATGAGTCGCTTTATTAGTTGCTGCAATTAGGTCTGCAACAGATTCTGCCTGCGAAAGGTCCATCTTGCCATTTATGAATGAGCGCTGGGTAAACTCACCGGGCAGCGCCTGACGGGCGCCTTGTTCAATAAGCATACTCAGAATCTGTTTTGTGATGTAATAACCACCATGGCAACTTATTTCTGTAGTATCTTCACCTGTGTAAGAGTGAGGTGCTCGGAAAATGGAAACGAGCACATAGTCTACATGGTCTTTTAACTCGCTGTAATGCAGAGTGGCACCCTTAGCTTTTGATATATCCTTAATGACGATAGCATTGGTTATTTCAATAGCCTTGGGACCGCTGACTCTTATTACTGCGATGGCACCGCCTGGAGCAGTAGCAAGGGCGCAAATAGTGTCGCTCTGATTCATATTCTGTCGAGAACTAATTTAATGAGTGTATCTGTTGTATTTTTGTAGTTTGGATTTACATTCTTAATCAGGCGGTTGGCCACTACCAGACAACAGGTGGTTGCACGGTGGCCAAGAAGACGGCTCAGGCCAGCCAATGCAGAGGATTCCATCTCGAAGTTGGTAATCTTCCAACCTTCATATTCAAAACTCTCGATTTTCTGGTTCTGCATAGGATCTGCAAGAGGAATTCTCAGTTCGCGTCCCTGAGGGCCATAGAAACCACCACAAGCAATGGTTACACCGCGTATCATATCATCGCAGGCAATGCGGTCAGTAAGTTCCTTGTCGGCATCTATGACGTATGGAGCGCAAAGTTGCGGGTTCCAGCTCATGTGTTGTACGAAGGCTTTCTCAAATGCGAGATCACATACCTCATTACGCCTTGCATAGAAATTGAGCAAACCATCGAAGCCAATACTCTTGGCACTGGCAATGAATGAACCAACCGGTGTGTTGGATTGAAGGCCTCCGCAGGTGCCGATACGCACAATCTCAAGTGAGCGTAGGGGATGCTTCTCAGTTCGGGTTTCAAAGTCGATATTGGTAAGTGCATCCAATTCGTTCACTACAATATCTAAGTTGTCGCATCCGATACCTGTACTCTGGGCGGTGATGCGTTTTCCTTTATATGTCCCGGTTACGGTATGGAACTCACGATTCTGTACGTTACACTCGATATTGGTGAAATGAGAAGCAACCATGCTTACCCGACTAGGGTCGCCCACCAGTATCACTTTTTGTGCCAACTGCTCAGGTGTAATGTGCAGGTGGAAAGCGGTACCATCATTATTGATGATCAGTTCTGATGGTTCAAAATGTTTCACGGTCGTATGTTTTATTCAAGCTCAAACTTTCTTATTTCCTTTTCTAGCTTGCGCAAATCCTGTTCTATCTGCTCCAATTTCTCCTCGTTCAGACGAATCTGTGGTGCTATCTGTGCCTTCTGTGTTTCGTTGCCAGCGATATAGCGAGCCCGGAGACGGTTGAGTTCCTGGCTGCGCGACTGAAGGTCTTTCTTATTCTCTATCCACCACTGAGCTCTTTCTTTTGCCTTAGGCTGCTTGAAATCAGAAAGTGTGTAATATGTGTGTTGGTCGTTCAGGATAAACACAAAGTCGTGTTTCTGCGTCTCACTCTCTTTTGCATTTCTGGTATCGGCCAAACGTTTTTGTGCTTCTTTAACAGCAGCAGGATTTATCCAGGTATCTTTAATGCTGTTTATTTTGGCTAGATTGCGCAGTTTCTCTTCACCAATGGCATCAATATCATAGATACTTCTTTTTTCATTGGGGATAAACGTGTATAGGCATACGCTATCTACGGGCTGGTGACGGTCTGATACAAAGTAGCCAAGATTGTTATACTCGTCTATCACATACAAATAATCGTTGGCAGGCGAGTTAAAGGGCATTCCTATGTTGTCAGGAACAAGGTACTTCTGTGTGTCTGCATCGTAGCGGGTCATGAAGATGTCATATCCGCCTACGCTCTCAGAGTTCTCGGCAGCAAAATACATGGTTATACCATCAGTTAGCATGAAGGGGAAGTTGAAGTTGTCATTCTCCTCTTCTTCAAGTCCTTTTAATGGGGTAGGGGCACTCCACTCATTAGCAATGAGAAGACTCTCCACTAATCGGAGTTTCCCGTTTTTGTTAGGTTGGGCATACATACGCTTGTCGCCCAACTGATTCTGGAAGTAGCTGCTGAACGACTTGTCATCCTTAATGATTTTGTTCAGAGGATGGATGCTTCCGCATTCCGAACTTATCTTAATAGCATTTAAGACTTCTGCTTTAGGCATCACCAGACTGTCAATAATCATTACTTGCTCTGTAGCCTGTAGTTTGATTCGACCTTTTCGAGCTGTCTCAAGTAATTCTTCTTCTTGTATGGTTGGCTGATTTTTTTTCTGAAGTTGTTGTATTGCCTTTACAAGGTAATTTTCTGCATCAGCAAACTTGTATTCGCTGATAGCCTCGATGGGGTTAACATCAGGCAAGGGCTGTTCCTTTGCTTTGCCTTTTCTGCGTTGTGCCGAAGCGGCAAGGCAGCAGACAATGATAATTGTGGTAAGCAGAATTCTTTTCATATGTCTTATTTGAAGATAAAATATACGGCAAGGATAAGGCAGAGAAAGGCTGCCATGTGGTTCCAGTGAAGACTTTGTCCTTGGAACAATATGTTTGCTATGATAGTAAAGATAACCAGTGAGAGAACCTCTTGGATAATCTTGAGCTGCATCAGATTAAATGGTCCGCCATTATCGACAAAACCAATGCGGTTAGCAGGTATCATGAAGCAGTACTCGATGAATGCTATTCCCCAGGAGAAAACAATGATACCGATTAATGGCCAGTTGGAACTTACTCCTGTTTGGGATAGTTTAAGGTGCAGATACCAAGCAAGTGTCATAAAAACGTTGCTGGCGATAAGCAAAAGTATGGTATATAATCCAGACATTTTAAATTGTGATTAACAAAGGAACCGGAAATGGCACTTTTCTTGTTGTGCCACTTCTGGTTCAATTAAAATTTATTACTTACAGAGATAGTCATGCATTGCTGCAGCAGCCCTACGTCCATCCCCCATAGCTAGGATTACGGTAGCACCACCACGAACAATGTCTCCACCAGCGAAAATCTCGCTTCGGCTAGACTGCATTTCCTCGCTTACAACGATGGTGTTCTTGCGACCAAGTTCCAAGCCCTGAATACTCTTGGGTACTAATGGGTTGGGTGATACACCAACGGCCACAATTACCTGGTCGACATCGAGTGTAACGGTTTTGCCTTCAACGGGAACAGGACTGCGACGACCTGATGCATCGGGCTCGCCAAGTTCCATCACCTGCAGAACAGCCTGCTTAACAGCACCTGTTTCGTCGGCAATGTACTCGATAGGATTGTGCAAGGTGAGGAACTTAATTCCCTCTTCCTTAGCATGCTTAACCTCCTCCAGTCGGGCTGGCATTTCCACCTCAGAACGACGATAAACTAATGTAACATCAGCACCCAGACGCTTGGCTGTACGACAAGAGTCCATAGCGGTGTTGCCACCACCTACTACGAGCACGCTCTTTGCAGGATTCAACGGAGTATCGGTCTTGGGGTTGGCAGCATCCATCAGGTTCACACGAGTCAGGTACTCGTTACTTGACATGATGTTAATGCTGTTCTCGCCAGGGATATTCATGAAGTTTGGAAGGCCTGCGCCAGAGCCAACGAAGATGCCCTTGAAACCTAAAGCCTCCAGTTGTTCTACGCTAATGGTCTTACCAACAATCACGTCAGTTTGGAAGTGAACACCCATCTTGGCGAGGTTCTCGATTTCCACGTCGACAATCTTGTTGGGCAGACGGAACTCGGGGATACCATACTTCAGCACACCGCCGATTTCGTGCAATGCCTCGAATACATAGACATCGTAGCCTTTCTTCACCATATCACCGGCAAAACTTAGTCCGGCAGGACCGGAACCAACGACGGCAATCTTGATACCATTTGCAGGAGCAATCTCTGGTAGAGAGATGTTGCCACTCTCGCGTTCAAAGTCTGCGGCGAAACGTTCCAGATAGCCGATGGCTACTGCGGGCTCGTTCATCTTCAGGTGGATACACTTGCTCTCACACTGCTTCTCCTGTGGACAAACACGACCACAGACAGCGGGCAGGGCAGAGGTGTTCTTCAACACCTTAGCGGCAGCCAGGAACTGACCACGTTCAATGTTCTTGATGAATGATGGAATGTTGATGTTAACAGGACAACCTTCTACGCAAGTAGGTTTGGCGCAGTCCAGACAACGCTTAGCTTCGGTCATTGCCATCTCCTTGGTAAGTCCAATGTTAACTTCTTCTGTACGGGTGGTAGCACGATATACAGGATCGAGCTCAGGCATTACCACGCGCTCAATCTGTGTACGCTCCTTTGCTTTCATGCTCTTTCTGAGCTCATCGCGCCAAGCAGCGTTGCGATCGGTCAGCACCTCGATGGTATCGTTGGTAGGATCGCTGTCCATCTTGATGTTGGTGGATTTTGTGACGATAGCAGAATCATCGTCCACGCTTGCCAGATGTTCCTCATAGTGTTCCAGCTCTTCCTGCTCGGCACGCTTGAAGGTACCCATGCGTTTGAACATCTCGTCCCAATCTACCAATGCACCGTCGAACTCAGGACCATCGATGCAAACAAACTTGGTCTTGCCACCAATCGTCAGACGACAGGCACCACACATACCAGTTCCGTCCACCATAATGGTGTTGAGCGATACTTCGCAAGGAATGTTGTGTTTCTGTGCAGTCAGGTTCGAGAATTTCATCATGATTGGAGGTCCGATGGCAAACACTTTGTCGACATGTTCCTGCTCAAAGAATTTTTCCATTCCAACCGTTACCACACCTTTTTCTCCATAACTACCGTCATCTGTCATAATGATAACTTCGTCCGAACTTTCGCGAACTTTATCTTCAAGGATAATCAAATCCTTAGATCTACCTGCCATCACAGAGAGAACGCGGTTGCCTGCAGCCTTCAGTGCCTGGATGATTGGCAACATGGGTGCAACACCCAATCCGCCACCAGCACAAACAACAGTACCATACTTCTCAATGCGAGTAGGGTTGCCCAAAGGACCAACCACATCTGCCACTGAGTCGCCGGCATTCAGTGCACACAACTTCTTCGATGATAGGCCAACCATCTGAACAACCAAAGTAATAGTGCCCTTATCTATATCAGCACCAGCGATGGTTAACGGCATACGCTCGCCACGCTGGTCAACACGTACAATCACAAAGTTTCCTGCTTTACGACTCTTTGCAATCAATGGAGCTTCAATCTCAAAAAGAAAAACCTTCTCAGAGAACTGTTCTTTCCTAATAATTTTATTCATAATTGATGATTATCCGATGTATTGGAGAATTTGTTCTACAGCTTCATCCTCAGTCTTTCCATTCATGTTGATGACTAAGTCATAGTTACGTGTATCGTAACGTGATTTGCCTGTATATCTTTTTACGTATGTTTCACGCATGTCATCCACTTTCTTGATGGCATTCTCTGCCTCCTCACGGCTCAATCCCTGCTTTTCCATTACGCGTTGGATACGAAACTCCATAGGAGCCTGAATCATGATGCTGATATGGTTGGGGTGGTTAACAAAAATATGAAAACCTGTACGACCGGCAATGACGCACGAATCTTCTTCCGCAACATTTTCCAGAATTTCTTTTTCAACCTCATACATCTCGCTACTGGTCACCATATGGAAATCCTGACCAAACATTCGCTGATAGTACCATACTTCGTTCATGCCTTGTCCCATATACATAGCGGTGTTTATAAAATCGCGCCACCACTGGTGTTTACTACCTTTCAGCTTCTCGATTTCTTCTGTAGTGAGCTGATATTTTTTCTTCAACTCATTGATGAGGGCTTTATCGTAGAAGGGTACGCCAAGTTTCTCGGCTAACTTTCTACCAACAGTACGACCACCACTACCTAATTCGCGGTTAATGGTAATTATAAACTTCTGATTTTTGTCCATAATTATAATTGTGTTTTGAGTTAATAATTTTCAATCTATTTTGTCAAATCCTGTGTATGGCACAAGTGCAGCAGGGATACGTATTCCGTCCTCTGTCTGGTTATTCTCTAAGATGGCAGCAACGATGCGTGGGAGGGCCAAAGCACTGCCGTTAAGTGTGTGGCAGAGTTCTGTCTTTTTGGTCTCGCTGTTGCGATATCTGCATTTCAGCCTGTTGGCCTGATAGGTATCAAAGTTACTTACTGAACTAACTTCCAACCAGCGCTTTTGTGCCTCGGAATAAACCTCGAAGTCATAGCAGATGGCTGATGTAAAACTCTGGTCGCCACCACAGAGACGAAGAATGCGATAGGGGAGTTCCAACTTCTGGAGCAGACCTTCTACGTGGGCCAGCATCTCTTTGTGGCTCTCGGCTGAGTGCTCGGGCTTGTCTATGCGTACAATCTCTATCTTGCTGAATTCGTGCAGGCGGTTAAGGCCTCGCACGTCCTTACCGTATGAACCTGCTTCGCGACGGAAACATTGTGTATATGCACAGTTCTTGATGGGAAGATCCTTCTCGTCAAGGATAACGTCGCGGTAGATATTAGTTACTGGAACCTCGGCTGTAGGAATAAGGTAGAGGTCGTCCAGGTTGCAGTGATACATCTGGCCTTCCTTATCGGGCAACTGACCTGTACCATAGCCGCTGGCTGCATTGACTACTGTGGGTGGCATAATCTCCTCGTAGCCGGCCTTGTTGGCTTCTGCCAGGAAGAAATTGATCAGGGCACGCTGTAACTGTGCACCCTTGCCACGATAAACGGGGAAACCTGCGCCTGAAATCTTAACACCTAGGTCAAAGTCTATAAGGTTGTATTTCTTGGCTAAATCCCAATGTGGGAGTTTGGCTGTCTCTATTACAGGGTTTGCATCCCAGTTCCCCACGGTGTCCTTGCCAATTACGCATTCCTTGAGGTTGCTCTTAACAACCCAGTTATCTTCGGCACAAGAACCTTCTGGAACTTCAGGGTAGGGGATATTTGGTATCTGGCAAAGCTGTGCAGTAAGTTCCTGCTCAGCTGTTTCCATCTGTTGTTTCAGGGCTTCATTCTTTTGCTTTAATTCGGCAACTATAGCCTTCACGGTTTCTGCCTCGTCCTTTTTGCCCTGTTTCATGAGGGCACCGATTTCTGCGGCAAGTTTTTTTGCTTCAGAAAGATTCTGGTCAAGTGTTGTTTGCGCTTCACGGCGCTTCTTATCTGTAGCTATTACTTGGTCAATAGCTTCTTTTGCACCATTGAAGTGCTTTTTCTCCAGGCCTTTGATTACAACTTCGGTCTGTTCGGTAATGAGTTTTAGTGTCAGCATATATATAGCGTCTTTATTACTTTTTCCTGTTTGAATTGCAAAAATACTGTTTTTTTTGCAATAATACGTAGTATTATGGGTAAAAATAGTTTTAATATTACAAAAAAGGCTGCACAAATTAATTGTACAGCCTTATTTTGTTCGTGAAAGTCTAATTTTATGCTTCAGCTACGGGAAGTACACTTACGGTACTACGATCCAGACGACCCTTCTTGAACTGAACAGTTCCGTCGATGAGGGCGTATAGGGTATTGTCCTTACCCATGCCTACGTTCAGGCCGGGATAGTGACGTGTACCACGCTGGCGAACGATGATGTTACCAGCAACACACTTCTCTCCACCAAAAATCTTAACACCTAATCTTTGAGCTGCTGACTCGCGGCCGTTCTTAGAACTACCAACACCTTTTTTATGTGCCATACTTTGTTCCTCCTAAAATTAAATTGTTAAGCAATAACTTCCTTGATAGTCAACTCGGTGAACTGCTGACGGTGACCGTTCAACTTACGGTAACCCTTGCGGCGCTTCTTATGGAAGACCAAAACCTTCTCGCCCTTTACCAGAGGAGAAACAACTTCGGCAGTAACCTTAGCACCATCTACAGAGGGAGCACCTACAGTGATGTTGCCATCGTTGTCAACCAATAACACTTTCTCAAACTCAACAGCCTGGCCAGCTTCTGCACCTACGATGTGGTGTACGAAGAGCTTCTTGCCAGCTTGGGCCTTAAACTGCTGACCGTTAATCTCTACGATTGCGTACATTTTTTTATTTTTATAACGGGTTTGACCGGGAGGCGGAGCCATTATGACCCACTTTTTCGAGCCCCTTCGGCATAAATCGGCTGCAAAATTATAACAATTATCTTTATTGCACAAATAATTTGCAGAAAACTTTACTTTGTTTACTGATTTTGATTTTGCAAAATGCTGTCTATGAGCTGTTCGCGAAGTAAACTGTCTGCAATCTGCTCGGCCTTTGCTCTTTCTTCTGCTATTTGTTGTTGAATACCTTCCTCTGCTTCCTGAGTCTGTCTTTCACGATTTCCCCAAGTAAGTTCATAATACCCTTTGTTGATTTCTTTTCTGTCTGAATCGTAGACAAAAACAAAGGTGTAGAGATGTCCCTCTTTTTGATTGCCATCAAACTCAGAATACTGGTTTTTGGGATAGACTACAGCATAAGATGGTTCTCCCCTCATTGCGTGTTGATTAATGCGGACAAAGAAATATTCCTGTTTCTGGTTTGCATAGGAATTAGTAATCAATATGGTGCTATCATTCTTATTTACCCTGAAGCATAGGTCGCACCCTTCACTACCGAACCAGTCTTTCACAACATAGCTGCTGTCATCGAGTGCAACAAGTTCTACTGGGGAAGACTCATTGTTTATGCATGTCCATCCGTTAGTCTGTACGTTCCATATTGGAGATGGCTGAAATAGAGTGGAAAGATAGATGATAGTGGCATAGAGCCAGTGTGCAATAACTCCGGCGCCTATACCTCCAACAATCTGACTGATGAAATCTTTCACCAGCAACTTGCGGTAGCCCATGGAATCAAGCATGGCTGTATGGGTGGAGAGAAAACCGCTCCAGCACATGCCCATAGCTGTAAATACAGCAACGGCATTATCATTTATGATTCCTTTTGCCGTAAATTCTGGGATTAAACTTAATGCGGCTCCTACAGCTCCCAAAGCTGTAATAGGGAAAGCTATAAGTTCTGGGGCCGTGAAACCAAATAACCATTCGAACAGAATGCTTAACTTACTTGCCAGTAAGGGTAGGAGCCCACAGCCTTGGTATGCTTCGCCTGTATAAACAATAATATCGTGGCCTTCTGCATCCACCCCTTCAATACTTCCTCCGAAGGTAAACATCATTACTAAAGTACAGATGATGATTACGCCTGGAATGATAGCAAGTCCGATTTCAACACCAGACTTTCCTCCATCTAATAGCGCATTCAGGATTCTGATAAAAGTGTTTGGTTTTTCTTCATCCTCAGCCTGTAATTTCTTTTCTCGCTCTAATTGTTCCTTTTCCTGAGCGGAGACGGCATCCATTGTGCGGTATTCAGGGTATTTTTTGCAGATGAAATATTGCATTAATCTTGTGGCAATGATACCACCGCTTGCTGCACCAATCAAACCAATCAGTGGGGCGGCAAAGAATCCTTGTCCAATCATAAACACAATAACTAAAAGACCCATGCCAAAGGCTGTCCCGAAGTTGGCTAACGAAATAAACTGATATACCTTAAAGTATTTAGCGAATTGCTTGTTCTTACTCAGTGTAATGATGGCAGGATTGTCGCTGAGAAAAGTCATAAAACTTGCTACCACTGCAACTCCTGGCATATTATACAAGGGTCGCATAACATGTCTGAGTGTTACCTGTAGCAAATGTACAACCCCGAATTCGGTAAGGATTTTACCAAGTGCTCCGGTTAGCACACTCATGCTCATAAGATAGAATACTGTATTCAGAAGCAGTCCATGGGCTGTCTTCATAATAGTATTGAGCATGTTTGTCATTCCCATCACGCTGCCCAAGTACCCGAACATGGCTATGATGATGAATAGACAAATAAATCCGTTTGGTATCTTCTTCATTTGTGAAAAAGCAAATTAATGGGGTGGGATTCAGAAAATCTTTCCGCAGAGTCGGAAGTTCAGAACGGGGTAAACTTTGATTCTGCTAATTGTCTTGAATGTACCGCCGTCTTTACCTTCCCAGTCTTGCTTCGTTAAGATTATACCGTTTTGGTCTATAACTTCGGGGCTTCCCCAAAACATCACACCTAAATCAACTTTGAATCCGATAGGCTTTGTTTTAACCACACCTCTACCAAATCCAATTCCTACGTATGGCTTGAAGGATTTTGTCTTCAGTGTGGCTTTTACATTACCATTTGCATCGGGTGTGAGCAGGTAATCGCCTACCTTAAGTCCAATCTCAGGTACATCAAAGTCTTTAAGGATTTGGTTAACTTCGCTTATGGTACGCAATTGCCCATCTTCTCTATTATATACTTCAATAACGTCCCTTCCTCCAAAATAGGCACCAACAGTAATATGGAAACTATTAACAGCAAATGGCATGAAATTAATCATGATCTTTCCGTTCACCATCTTCAGCTTGCCCTGAATGGGAATATCGTTTATTTTTATTTGCTGTTGTGGAGGAAGGAGAGCATTAATATCATCAAGGGACACATTGGTGTGTACGTCGGTATTGTACTTGAAATGAGGCATAATACTGAAACCTGCCTCAATATCAAAGAAACGTGTAATTGGCATTGCAACGTCTGCGCCAATACCAGTTGTACCAACGTTTGCTCCCACTGTCATGTGGTTGAAAACGCCTAACTGTGCATTTGCTCCTTGAATTAAAACCCAAGTAGCAAATAGTATCATGATTAATTTTCTCATATTGATAGTATAGCTTGAAGCGTGCTTAGTCTGTAACTTGGAAGTAGTCTTCCAGTTCTGCCTGAGCCTGACCTTCTTTGTTATCAATATCTCTGATGATTATACCATGTTCCAATAGTGCTATTCTGGGGCAGATGTCAACGGTATGTTGCAGGTTGTGACTACTTACCAGAATGGTGGCGTTAGTCTCCTCGTTGTACTTCTTTAGCAGATGCTTTATGGCGCTCTGGCTACTGGGGTCGAGGAAGTTAAAGGGTTCGTCCAGAATCAGAATCTGTGGTTGGAGCAGCATAGCTGCCATAATACCCACTTTTTGCTTATTTCCTGCAGATAGGTTACGGATGAATTTCTTTTGTCCCAGAATCTCATCAGCCATGAAGTGTTTAAACTTATCCAGGAATTCCTGTAACTCCTCTGGTTCCTTACCGCTGATTCGTGCTATGAATTGGAAATATTCGTCAGGTGTGAGATAGTCAATCAGGAAACTGTCATCTACGTATGCACCCGTCCAGTCTTTCCATTCTTCTGTCTCGGCGACATTAATATCCCTTGTATTATCCATCATGTGTACTGTTCCCTCATCTGCTTTAATCAGGTCCAGAATCAGACGGAATAGGGTACTTTTACCAGCACCGTTGTTACCTACAAGGCCTAATATTTCACCACTATTGATTTTGAAACTTTCAATATTGACTGCAACCTTTTCTCCAAAATTCTTTCTTAAGTTTTGTATGATGATATTCATTGTAATAGAATTGATTGTTAGTTATGAATTTCTTGATGCTCTGAAACCTTCCATATTAGTGTACCGGCGAACCATAAATCTCTGGTATATATTCTTGAGCCATAGTTTATGTGTGACAACACCGATTATTCCTGCGCTCATAAGAAGTATATATCCCCAGGGGTCACCTAATAACAGTGTAGCCAGCTTTTCAATGCCTATTGGTAAGAAAAGAATAACCATAGAAATAATTTGTTGTGTAGCATTTCCTTGTTTACCTGTTAATTTCTGGTTCAAAGGGAAGGTATCCTTGTTATATACTGCCAGTTGGAAAAGAATGGGGTAGAGGACTCCTACCGTGAAGAAGAGGTAGCCTAAATTCATCCATACCGACATCTTTCCTGATATCATCAGGGGCAGCATAATAATGGGCGGGATGATTAGCAGGAACGAGTTGAAGTAGAATTTGGCACGCAGCAATTGATAGATACTCTCGCGGCGGCTCATCAGTCCGTCTATATAGTTACCCTCGTGGCACATAATGCCTATCAAGGTGGTTACTCCCAGGAAGATATAGTTATATAGGCAGATGAAGCTCTTCATGAAACCGCCGCTATAAGCATCCGTAAAGTACATCATCAGGCTGAAGAACAACATGAAGCCGATACCCATAACAAATTGCATCTTGGGAGTCTTGTTGCGTGTTTTCATGCGCACTTCCAATTTCATATACTCGCCAATTTGTCCGTAGCGATTCAGGTAAGACATCTTGGCGGTGTTCTTAACCTCTACTTCTTCTTTTTTGCCTATCTCGTTGTAAACCATAGAGTTCTGCAACAAGAAATTTGCATAATAGAGGATAGCAATAACGGCAATAACGGCAAGGATAAACAATATCTTCCAGTTGGCAAAGGCGTTAAGAAGTACGGTGCAAGGCATGTCTAACCAGTTGTGCTCTGGTAAAATCATTGCTGCTAATATTGCCCCATGTATTATAATAGGTAATATGAGCCATGCCATGTGCTTGGTAAGCAAGGTACGTACATACAGGTAACTGAAACCATTGGCAATACATAACAGCCACCAACCAAACAACCAGCCAATAAATGTTATCCATCCGAATGGAACGGCAATGGCAATGAGCCCGAACGGTACAAGCATAAAGCCCCAATACAGATTGCCAAGGCTGAATCCTGAGCGTATCAGATAAACATGCATCAGGAACGACCTTCGGATGGGAAGCAAAGTGTACGGCTTAGCCTGATTTACAGGCGTGTCCTGCATAATGAATCTTACCCAGAAGTCTACTATGAGTACTATTGGGAACCAGCCATCCAATACATGATGGGCAGCTACGCCATTGTAGGCTCCCTTCATTCCTATGGCCATTGTTACGCCCATGAAGATAAGGATGGCTGCATAATACAGCCACATGAAGATGAGAAGGAACTTCATGAAGCGGTTCTTGTCGAACATAGGATGGCGTCTCTCCTTCAGATTCTCGTTTTTCCGAAGAAGTCTGTAAAGTTGATACTTATTCATTTTCTTTTAGATATTTTTCAGCTTCCATTGCAGCCTTTGCTCCTGATGCTGCTGCTATTACTGCTTGACGATAGTTTGAGTCGGCAACATCGCCTGCTGCATAAACTCCAGGTAAGTTCGTGCATGGTGTATCATCTTTTGTGATAATATACCCTTGTTCGTCAACTTTAATCCACTGCGAGAATAGATCGCTATTGGGGTGGTGCCCAATGGCCAGAAAGAACCCTTCGATGGGTAAATCATACTTGCGTTCTTCTGCTTCACCTTTTTTATATATAAGATGTGCTCCTTCAACGCCATTTTCTCCGTAAAGTCCCAGAGTGTTTGTCTCAAAGAGTATTTCTATCTTTTCATTGTTCATTACTCTTTCCTGCATGATTTGGCTGGCCCGAAGGAAGGGCTTTCTTACTATCAGATAAACCTTGCTTGCCAATCCTGCCAGATACGAGGCTTCCTCGCAAGCTGTATCGCCTCCGCCCACAACGGCCACGACCTTCTTCCGGTAGAAGAATCCGTCGCATGTAGCACAGGCACTTACGCCTTGGCCCATGTATTTCTGCTCATCTGAAAGACCCAGATATTTTGCACTTGCACCAGTAGCAATGATTATGGTGTTGGTATGAATCTCTTCTCCGTTATCTAACCATATTTTATAAGGTTGTGTACCCAGGTCCGCTTTTGTAACTATATTGCTGAGAATCTTTGTGCAAAAGCGTTCTGCCTGTTGTCTCATATAGTCCATCAATTCGTTTGCATCGATTCCCTCAGGAAAACCAGGGAAATTCTCTACGTCGGTAGTTGTGGTAAGTTGTCCGCCAGGCTGAATTCCTTCTATTAGTAATGGGGCAATTCCTGCACGTCCGGCATAGATGCCGGCAGTATATCCTGCTGGACCGCTTCCGATAATAAGTAATTTTGTCTGTATCATGTCCTTCTTGCGTAGTTATCTGAGGTCTATAATTTCCACGTTGGGATATTCACTTTTGGGAAATTCAAAGGCTGTATCGGTAAAATGTTGATTTCCATGTAAAGAATGAATGCTTATTCTGTTCCAATTGTTATCTTGGCGAACACGGATGCAGAGTGGTGTGTAATCGTTCTTTGCAACATCAATGTAAATCTCTTGAACACTGTTTCTGTCATTTCGTGCAACCAGATGTACCTCGTAGGTATCTTTTCCGCGTAGCTTGGTTGTGCGGACTTTCATTTTATATCCCTTCTTGTACAGATTTATAAAAGAGTACGGGTTTGTGGAAGCCATTTCAGGTTCTGTAGGGGTGGTTACGTTTACCTCGCCGCTTTCAGGTATCAGGCTCCATTGTGTCTTCCCATTATACCATATCTTCACGTCGTCTGTAGAAAGGTGCATCTTTTTGCCTTGTAATAACATGGTTCCTTTGGTGCTTGCCTGTTCTGTCGTTCCGTTGAATGCTGTTGCTGTGAATGACGCCTTAACGTCTCCCATCTGTTTTACCTTGGCAGCAGCAGCATCCAATATCTGCCTGGCATTCTGTGCCATGCTTCCTAATGACAGTAACAATAGTAAAGCAGTCAATATCTTCCTCATTTTCCTTTATTTTGTTTACTGTTTACCGTTTATTAAATTCTATAACCTATAACCAATAACCTTTACAAATTTTCAATTATCAATTAATTTAGGTTGTCCAACCTAAATTGCAGGTCTTCCTCACTTACACAGAGTACCTCGCGTGGCTTGCTGCCCTTGGCAGGACCAACAATTCCAACCTTCTCCAGCTGATCCATCAGGCGTCCAGCTCTGTTATATCCAATGCTAAACTTACGCTGAATCATGCTGGTACTGCCGCTTTGTTCTAATACCACCATACGTGCCACCTCATTAAACATAGGGTCTAAGTGGTTCAGGTCAACGTCGGGCCCGTCTCCTTCTTCACCGCCTTCAAGTGCTACTTCGGGCAATGGGAATGGTGCGTTGTAGCTTTGCTGGCAAGCTATATATGATGTTATATCTTCCACTTCTGGTGTATCAACGAAGGCACACTGAACACGCACAGGGTCGTTACCGCTTAGGAACAGCATATCACCCTTACCTATCAACTGGTTGGCTCCTGTTCGGTCAAGGATAGTTTTACTGTCAATGGAGCTGGCCACCTTGAAAGCCAGTCGGGCAGGGAAGTTTGCCTTGATGGTTCCTGTGATGATGTTAGTGGTAGGACGCTGTGTGGCAATAATCATGTGAATACCAACGGCTCGTGCCAACTGAGCAATACGTGCTATAGGCAATTCTATCTCCTTGCCTGCCGTCATAATCAGGTCACCGAACTCATCTATGATAACCACAATATATGGCATGAATTTATGTCCGTTGTTGGGGTTCAGCTGACGGTCCTTGAACTTCTGGTTGTATTCTTTCACATTCCTTGCTCTGGCTTTCTTCAGAAGGTCATATCTGGTGTCCATCTCCACGCAGAGGCTCTTCAGCGTCTGAATTACTTTGTTTACATCTGTGATGATGGGCTCTTCCATACCTTCGTTTCCTTCCACCTGTGCCAGGAAGTGGTTAACGATAGGATTGTACACGCTGAACTCCACCTTCTTGGGGTCAACCATCACAAATTTCAGTTCAGCAGGATGCTTCTTATATAATAAAGATGTAATGATGGCGTTAAGGCCTACTGACTTACCCTGACCCGTAGCACCAGCTACCAGCAGATGAGGCATCTTGGTTAGGTCAACCATGAATACCTCGTTGGTGATGGTTTTGCCCAACGCCATTGGCAGTTCGTAGTCAGTCTCTTGGAACTTGCGGCTATTGATGACGCTTTCCATCGAAACCATCTGAGGCTTGGCATTAGGCACTTCTATACCTATGGTGCCTTTGCCAGGGATAGGAGCAATGATACGTATTCCCAAGGCACTCAAACTCAGAGCTATATCATCTTCCAAACCACGTATCCTGCTAATGCGGATACCAGGGGCAGGCGTAATCTCATACAGCGTAATGGTTGGGCCGATGGTTGCCTTAATGCTGGAAATCTCTACACCAAAGTAGGATAGCACCTTTATGATTTTGTTCTTGTTGGCCTGCTGCTCCTCCATATCGATGTTCGACTGGATATTATCATAATGTTTCAGCAAGTCCAGGGTGGGGTATTTGTAGTGCTCCAAATCCAGCTTCGGGTCGTAGGGTTCTAATGTACCTTCACTTGAGATATCGGCTTTCTCAGGCTCTTCACCTACCACAACTTTCATGTCATCAGCAGGATTCGCGAACTCCAAGGGCAATGCCTGCTCCCCAATTTTAAGTGGGATCTCCACATCTCCTTGGGTATTGCCAAAGTCAATAGTCGTGGCAGTCTTTGAAGGTTCATCCTCAAAGGGAATCGTCTTTTCTGTTTTCAGCGCAACCTCTTCTCCTGTTGTTAACGGAATCTTTGTTTCTTCATCTTCTGTGTTCTCCTCCTCATTGCCTTCCTCATCCTCCGTTTCAGACAGATTATTCTTGGTGTTCCTGTTCACAACATTTCTGATGGCGGTGATAACTTCGTCGCTCAGATAGAATATGTAGAGTAGGGCAGTAACACCTAACGTTATGATGGCACCCAGGTTACCCACTTTCTCTATAAGCATGGATATCTCGTTATCTCCAATCATTCCGCCCCAGTTGATGAAGCCGTCCTGCATCGTTTCAAATTGCAGTTTCAGGAAAGCCATAAAGGCAGAAATCCAAATCATCAGAATCATGCAATTCAGGAACCATTTGTGCAGTCGGATTTTTATTGTTCCCATGATACGGATTCCCGTTGCAATCAGTAAAACAGGAATCAGTATTGATGCTATTCCAAAGGTGTTTTCTATTAACCAGTAGGCAATCCAGAATCCGAACTTACCCAGCCAGTTTGTGGCAGGCAATTCAGGATGGCTTAATAATTTCTGGTCTTCGGCTCCAGTAAAGAAGTGTGAGATAAGTGCCAACAAAAGGCAGAGTGAGAGGCAAGCCAGGATAAAACCCCATACAAATTTGAGGTTGTCGCTGTGTTCACCCTTCTTTTCTGCATCCTCCTCGTCCTGGTTCTTTATACTGGTTTTAAACCAGCTAAAGGCTTTCTTTAGGGGGCTGGGTTCTTTGCGTGCTGATCGGTTTTTATATTTTTTTGTGCTATTCTTTGTAGTCATTTTTTCCCTTGATGTAAAAACGCCTGCAAATTTAATGCAATTTCTTCAATTATTCCTGAATTTAGGTGATAATTTATTCTTTTGAGAATAATCTTTAACTTTCTAACGTTCGGAAAAAACTATTCTGACGCTTTCAGTGTGTTGTTTTGTATGGTGATGTTGTCACAGTTCTTTTGCTCTATGCCACTACCTCCGATGAACTGGTTGTCTGTGATGCTGACGTTCTCTGCGTCTTGCAGAAGGATACTTACGGGGCGTTCGCTCTGAAAATGGTTGTCGCGAATGATGATATTCCGGTTAACCAGAGGTGGCGTTTTTGGAGCTTCTGTAGTAAGCATGATACATGAAGCACGGTAGCTGTCGGAAGTACCAGTATGCTGGATTCTGTTACCCTGAATGAGCACATTTTCAACGGGACCTGCCTCACGCCAACTGAGTTCAGCCCCTAACTTGATGGCAGAAAGGGTACAACGGCTGATATCGTTACCTATCACGCTGACATCACGTGCTTTCAGGAGGAAGGCTCTACCGTTATTGTAGTCCACTTTGTTATTCTCAATGCGTACACGGGGGAACCGGCTGTGGTTGTATAGCAGGCAGTCTTTGCTCTTATAGCCTGTTATCGGTCTGTCCAGGGTAACCAGCACACGCCAGTCTGCCCATGAACTGTCTGCTGCTGTAACTACCACTTCTGCCAGTTTCTTCATTTCCTGCCGACTGACAATGTGCAGGGTGTCGCCTACACTGGGAATGTCCAGTGACTGGGCGTGCAAGTCGGCATCCTCTACACGAATTTCCACCTTATTGTCGTCTGTTTGTGGCAGGAATGTCCAGTAATAATTGTGGATGTTTGTACAATCGTCTCCATTCCCGGCAAAATAGGAATTACGGATGGTAAGGTCTCTACTGCAAGATGTAAAATGCGTGGCATCTGTGCTGGTCGAACTGAATCGTCCCTGCTCTGGCTTTACACACAAGCCATCAATGTAGATATTCTGACTCAGATGCCCCACAACACCCATTCCCGAAAAGCTACGCAAGGATACATTGTTTAGACTGATGTCTTGGGATTCCAGAATTTGGATACAAGGCCGGTAATGTCCACAATAACGTATAATAAGGACATCATCTACAGCGGGATGCGAATGAGATTTGAAACGGATATGCCCTGGACTGAGTTGCCGGCCCTCACCTACATGTCCGTAATAGAAATGCTGCCTTTCACGACTGTAAAAGTAATACCGTCCCTGTACAATGCTGTCTATGTAACAATAGAGTTGTGGGTCGAAGGTGATGTCGAAGGTGGAATCTGTACTGGCTGTAATTCGTCCTTCGGTAGCTGCTGGTCGATGGTTGGTGATAGTGAGCCCGTTTAGGCTCACATCCTGACAGCGGATAAAGGAAATCACTTGCATCCATCCGCCCACGCTGAGAGTCGCACCGTCAGCTTCGATGCACAACCCGCGACACCCCGTAAAGTCAAGTCCTTTCACATAAGGCTTCTGAGGCTGAAACAATTGCCACTGCACCTCTAAACCGCGACCTAATGCACCACTGATGGCTCTACGCTCTATATCAATAGCAACTGGGTCATCTAGCTGATAAATGCCAGCAGGGAAAACAAGGGTTGTGTTTGGGTGTTTACGACAATAGGCCGCAGCACGTCGTAAGGCTGCTGCATCGTTCTTCCCGTCGTCTGGAACAGCACCAAAGTGAGCCACAGAAACACTACGAGCAGACACCGAAGTGATGATACAAATCAGTGCCATAAAGATTATAAATCGCGGATTATCTTTCACCAGTCTCGTTTTAAGTTCACATTACAGTTATATATTTTTTGGTCTCAAAATTACGAATAAGTGAGATAAGAACAAAATAATTTGTGTATTTATTTCTTTAATCGTAACTTTGCACACCAAAAAGTGGTAATGTACTGATGAAGAGTCAAACAGAGAATCCCATATATTCGCATAATACGCTCGAATTTGTTACGGTTTCAGCGGAATTTTGCGCCTATCTTGAGCAACTCGAGGGTAAAAATAGGCACGAATTCATCGAAACCATGCAGAAGCTATTGCCATTACTTTACCTGAAGGCTTTGCTCCTCCCGCATGTGGAAAGCGAAGGCGATTTCCTGCCAGACGATCAGGTAACAGAGACAGATTACAATTATGTACGCAGTGGCATATATGAAATCATGAAGGAGGCTGACGAGTATGAGGATTTGGTTTACGACGAGGATATGCAGACCGAGGAAAGTCAGTGGAAAACCATTAGCGAAGGTTTGGCAGACATCTATCAGGCACTTCGCAACTTCGTATCTGCCTATCAGCAGCGTGTTGAGGATTGTATGTTGGATGCTCTTTGGTGTGTAAGGGATAATTTCGAATTGTATTGGGGACAGAATCTTGTGGATACACTCAAGCAGTTACACAAGATTCGCTATGTATTGAACAGCGGTTCTGATGAAGAAGATTTATAGTAGATTTGACAAACAGCGCATCCCAAGGCTTCCTCTGGTTCTTTTCGACGGAAGGATTGAAACTATTATTAGCGAAGCAGAAGCAGAGAAAGCAGTTGATTACTTGTTAAGTCAGGATATCATAGGTTTTGATACAGAAACCAAGCCATCTTTCAAGGCAGGGCATCTGAACGAGGTGGCTCTTTTGCAGGTAAGCAGTAGAGACATCTGTTTCCTGTTCCGTCTGAATCATATAGGTATGCCAGCCTGTATTCTTCGTCTGTTATCTGACAGCAGTAACACCAAGGTAGCTCTCTCATGGCATGATGACCTGAGGATGCTACAAAGGAGGGCATCGTTCGAGCCCGGCAAGTTTGTCGAACTCCAGGAGATGGTTCATGAATACGGCATTTTAGATTTGAGCCTACAGAAACTATACGCCAACCTCTTTGGAAAGAAGATTAGTAAATCCCAACGCCTTTCCAATTGGGAGGCCGACGTACTTTCTGAACAGCAAAATCTATATGCTGCCACCGATGCCTGGGCTTGCGTGATGCTATATCAGGAACTCCTCAGACTGAAAACTGATGGCTATGATTTAGTGGTTGTACCAGAACCGGTAATGAGCCCAGAGTAGTCATCCTATGAACTGCCATTAAATTAAAAACTTTAAGGGTGTTAAACTTTTTTGATTCCTTAAATTATTTCTTTTCCCCGTTATTTTTTGTATTAACTATGCAGACCTTTCTCGTTCACTAAGAAAAAATTTCTCCATAGTTATGCTGTAAATTACTCTGTATTGTATCCTTCTTTCATCTTAGTTGAAAAGTTTAACCATTTTCCCTAATCCGATAAATTATAATGTATTTTTATAAATTATTAATTGTCAATTTGTACCGAAGTAACTCATTTAAAGTTTACTCACTTTTTACATCTGTGTTCTAAAAAAAAATACTCTAATTTTTCGTAGCAATATGTAAAGATATTTTCTTTTTATACCATTCGCTGGATTATGCAGCTTTCGAGCGATGCGATAACTCCTAAAAATTAGAGCGGTTAGCTGTATGGCTGCCGCTCTAATTGCTCAGATTATGATGTATCCTTTAAAAAACGTATTACCAGATATCTTCGGGTTCTATGGGGTTATCGTAAATTTCCTTAGCACACCACTCCAGATAGTCCATGTACATCTCCTTCTTATTGGAATCGAGCACTGACTTCAGACGCAAGTAATAGGTCTTGTCGGGGTCGAGGGTCTGACGTACCAAGATGTGGCGCAGGTTATTGGGACTGCCTGTACGACAGGGGCCGTTGCTGTTTGCTACACTCATCTCGCCTCTCATGCGGTTGTTGTTACGCATGTGCTTGTCCACCTCAATGTTATGGAAATCATCCTCGGTATCAGGCTCATAGCCGTAATGGGAGTCGGTTCCTGCCTTGGTAAGGTCTACAGGAATACCGGTGGGTGCCAGACGTTCCTTGTCGGTTCCAAAGTAGAACTGTACGATTCCACGGTCTCCATTGGGCAGTACGCGGTAGCGCAACTCATAGGTTCCACGGCGTGGTACGGGTGGCAACTTGATGGTAATCTCGTAATGACCCTCGGCTTTCAGCTCGTCGGCCTGATTGTTACACCAGTCGTAGGTGTAGCTGTTCAGGTAAACGAAGTGGGTATCATCGTTCATATCCATATTATCCAGATACCTGTACACGGAGTTGGTTGGGTAGTGTACAAACTGGTTACGCGGGTCGAGGCTGTTCTTCTTACGCTGGTCGTTGGACATGGCCTCGGGGAAGAGGCTCATAGCATCAAAGCGGATGCGGCCCTTTGCCAAATTCTCCCTTACATCATCGGTATAAGAGAGGGGCTTGTCTATACCGTATATCATTCCGTTTACAGCCTGATAGTTCAGCACGTTCTCGGAATAATTGTCTATGTGGTTGCCCACCTTGTCGGGGTCGCAGGACAACTCGTGATACGTCCCCCTTCTGCCGTTATCCAGATTGGGGAAGCGGTTCAGGAAAACGCCTTCGCTCTCCTTGCTTTCGAAGATTTTGATCAGGCGGCGCTTTCCCATGGTAGCATAGAACTCATATACGGGAATGGTAAGCTGTTTGGTGTTCATATTGTAACCCAACTCGTTGACGTGGAACACCAGTCGGTTGGCAGCAATACGCATGGGCAGCACATGATAGGTGAACCACTGGTTCAGCAGGTTGTTGGGCGACGTCCAGTTCTCGTCGGCTTCGAATACATCGTTGCTGCTGTACTGCTTGTTGTCGAGTATCCACTGCTGTACATCCTGACAGGTAATGTCGGCAGGTTCTTTCCCGATAACTTTCCGCCAGAAATCGTCGGTCTCGGCAAATACGGTAAAACCGAAGTAGCGGTGCTCTGGGGCGTAGGCTGTGGGGTGTCCGGATGCTCCGTGGAATACCCATCCGAAGGCTCTGGCATCGAAGTCTGGGATAAGACCTTTCATATACAACTCGCGGTACTTGAGGTCTTCTATCACGCTGAAGGTGTCTTTTAAGCCGCAAGCCATAGCCATACGGGATGCTACCAGGAAGCCTTCCTTCTTCTTGTCGACAATTTCTGCCATCATATCGGCCATTGTGATATCCTTGGGTGCAATCACCTTCTCCATCTGGTGAACTACGCCATTGATGGCTGGAATATCGCGGTTCTTGATGCTCATGGGGCAGTCATAGTTCATGTAGATGCTATCGGGCTCGTTATCTACGTAGCGTACTGTCAACTTACGGTCTCTAAGGTTTCCCAATTGCAACTCACCGTTATTCTGGGTAGGGAAGGTAGATGTCTCGTAGCTGCTGTAGTCACCTCCGTCGATGATACTGCTGTAAGCAATGACCTTTCGGATGGAGTCGCGTACTGTTTCTTTTTCGAAGCTGTCCCATGAGGGTACTGTGATGATGCCCTCATCCACCAAGTCCTCTAAATACTTTTGCATAGCCTCGTTGGTGGGTGCAAAGACAGTATAGTTTCCGCGTGCCGACAGCAACTGATAAAGTGTTGACTGGCTTATCTCGCTGACAGGAGTACTTTTCAGTACATCCAGATACTCGGAGTAAGTATCGAAATGTTTTTCCATATAGGAAATAATAGTCTGGTCCTTGAAGACGTAGCGGTTGCTCTCATCAACTTCCTCAGTACATCCTATTACCAATAGGACGGCTGTAAAGATTAATGCTAATAATCTACAGTTGGTTTTCATTGTGTAGTTCTTCATATAACATTTTACAATTTTATTCTACTAACGGTCTCTGGTCAACACCCATTGTGTTCAGGCGCTGAACGTGTTTCAGGAGGCGAGGGTAGAAGCCGTCCCAGTTCTGCTGAACATTCTTGGTCCAAGCCTTCTCTGCCAATGCCAATGCACGGGGGAATACCATGTACTGCATCTGAGCCTCGGTGGGGATGCGTTCACACCAGATGTTGCCCTGCATACCCTTTATCAGTTTCAGCTGGGCTGCGCTGAGGTCGGTAGGCACGATGTCGCCCGTGTAGAGGGTCTTCAAGGTGTTATTGTCCTGTGCATAGTCGAAATAGCAGAAGGTGAAGGGACAGAGAATCACCTCGTTGCCACCGCTGGTAGAGCGCTGCACCACGTCGGTATGGTCGCCTCGCCACCAGTTGACGGTAGCTGACTTGCTTACGCCGCCTTCCAGAATCTCGTCCCATCCGATGAGCTTCTTGCCATTCTCATTGAAATACTTCTCCATGGTGCAGGTGAACCACGACTGCAACTCGGCCTCGTCCTTCACACCCTGATCCTGAATGCGTTTCTGGCAATCAGCACATTTCTTCCAAGCTGAACGGTTCACTTCGTCGCCTCCAATCTCAACATACTCGTAAGGGAAGAGCTGGAAGATTTCTTTATAGACGTTGCGACAGAACTCCAGCGATGTGTCCTTACCTACGCAGATGGGGTCTCGCCCGTCGCCAGCACACGAAAGCCAGGTGTAGCACTTGGTTGCTGCGTAACTGTGACCAGGTACATCAAATTCGGGTACAATATCAATACCTCTGACTAAGGCATACTGTACCAGTTCCTTTACTTCGTCTTGTGTATAAAAACCGCCATACTGCAATCTACCGTCCTTTACGCGGGTGAACTCTCCCGTCATGGGAACTGCCATACGGGGATTGTTGTCGTTCTTGGCTATCTCGTTACAGCGACGGTCCCAATGTTCGTCCTCGGGGAAGCGGAATCCGCTTTCGCTGGTGAGCAACGGATATTGCTTAATCTCCAGTCGCCATCCCTGCGAATCCACCAAATGCCAATGGAACTTACTGAACTTATACAATGCCATGATATCAAGAAGGCGTTTTGTCTCCTCAATCGTGAAGAAGTGACGAACGGGATCAAGCATTAAGCCTCGCCATTCAAAGTTGGGGGTGTCTTCAATTTCCACAGTAGGAATCATCCAGGTAACGTATGGCTGGAGGGCCTGCTCTTCTATCTGGAAAGGAAGCAACTGGCGCAATGTGGCTATGCCGTGAATAATGCCGCGATAGTCGGCAGCCTCGATAAGAATGCCCTGTGCAGATGCTGTCAGTTTGTAGCCCTCGGCTCCTGCCTCGCATTGGGTGTTAAGGCTGAGAACTATATCGGCCTTCTTTCCCTTGGTTATGGGCAGACAATAACCCGTAGCAGGTTTCAGTTTCTCTCTCAAATACTCGGCAGCAGCCAGCAGACTCTTATGGTTGTATGCAATGGTTGCATTAGGCTTAAGAATATATGACCCTCCCTTTTCTACAACGCGTGTTGGCAAAGGAATTATGTTTACCTCTGCCATAAGTGACGGTGGTAAGAGCAACAGTATCAGACACAGTGCTTTAATCCTTTTCATATCTCTTTTAAAATAAGGTTTTAACAAATCCAATACGCAAAGTTAAGAAGAATTGAGATAAAGACCAAAAAAAAATCTGTTTTTCCCTCAAATTTTCTTCATTTTCTGCTTAACAAGGTTGGAGAATTCATAGTTTTTGAGTCCCCATTGGGGTGCAATTACGTATTCTGGGGGACTTTGACTGACAAATCGTTCCAGAACAAAAGTAGATGGAAGATGTGAGATGTATTCCAATACCAAATCGATGTATTCATCGGCTGTTGGGAGTGCCCAAGGGTGCTGCTGAAATTCCTCTGCCAAGGCCGTTCCACGGATAATCTGCAACTGATGCAGTTTCAGTGTGGTGATGGGTAATTGGGCTATTTCATCTGCCTGACGCATCAGTTCCCTACGGTCTTCCCATGGGAACCCCAAAATAATATGGGCACCTACGCGGATGCCGCATGCTGCTGTCTTGCAGACGACATCGGCAGACAGAGCAAAGGTATGACCTCGGTTGATGCGTCGCAGGGTTTCCTCGTTGGCACTCTCTATACCATATTCTATTATTAGAAAGGTGCTACGGTTAAGTTCAGCGAGGTAATCGAGTAGGGCAGGTGGCATACAGTCCGGCCGTGTGCCAATAACCAGTCCCATTACATCTGGTACACGTAGGGCTTCCTCGTACAACTCTTTCAGATGCTCCAACTTTCCGTATGTATTGGTATAGGCCTGAAAGTATGCCAGATATTTCATGTGTGGATATTTACGGGCAAAAAAACGCTTGCCCTCCTCCAGTTGCTGCGTGATGCTTTTTTGCGGTTGGCAGTATTCGGGGTTGAAGGTCTGGTTATTGCAGAAGGTACAGCCGCCATAGCCTACCGTGCCGTCTCTGTTGGGACAGGTAAAGCCGGCATTCACGGAAATCTTCTGCACCTTAGTGCCTAACTGTTCTTGCAGCCAGGGACCGTATTCTGTGTAATTCATAAATCCACGACTTTATTCGCAAAAATACAAAAAAAGAATGAAATGCGATATCTCACTTGTGTTTTTTGAAAATAAAGTTGTAACTTTGGCGGCAAATTTGAAAAAAAAACAAAAAAAAGACATACAAAAAAACATGAAGCGTTTATTATTTTTGATTGTTTTTCTCGGCACATTTGCTAATATGGGTGCTTCAGGTGAGATTAAGCTTACAGATCTCTGCCATGGTTGTTACGGTGCCCATCATGTTTATGGCGTGAACCCACTTATGGATGGCGAAAGCTATAGCCAGATGAAAGATGGCGGTAAGAAGATTGTTCGTGTTAGTTTCCGTACAGGAGAGGAAACAGAAGTTATCTTTGATGCGGATAATATCAAGACACGTATAGAAATGCCTCACATCGAGGGTTATATCATGAGTCCCAACGAGCAGAATATCCTGTTGCGGACACAGACCAAGAACATTTATCGTCATAGCCGTACTTCCCAGTATTATATATATAATGTAAAGAACCGTACCGTGGCAAAGTTAAGCGACGGCGGTCCTCAGGAGGTTCCCTTGTGGAGTCGTGACGGCAATATGGTTGCCTTTGTGCGCGAAGGAAATCTTTTCCTGGTAAAATTGCTCTTTAATAATAGCGAGAGCCAGATTACCAAAGACGGTAAGTTCAACGAGGTGATTAACGGTAAGCCCGACTGGGTGAACGAGGAGGAGTTCTCTTTTAATCGTGCCTTTGACTTCAACGAGGATAATACCATGATAGCATGGATTCGCTACGACGAGAAGGATGTTCCCATGTTCAGTTTCCCATGGTATAAGGGTTTGAAGCCGGAGCGTAATGAATATGCAGAGTACCCGGGTTCGTATGATTATAAATACCCCATTGCAGGTGCCAAGAATAGTGTGGTAAGCGTACATAGTTTCGATATCAAGAGCCGCGTGATACGCAAGATGCAACTTCCCATCCCTGAAGATGGTTATGTGCCACGCATTTTCTTTACTAAAGACCCCGAGAAACTGCTCATCCTTACCAACAACCGCCATCAGGATTGTATGGATATCTATCTGGCCAACCCACGTAGCACAGAGTGCCGTGTGATTGTACGCGAACAAGCAGAAAAGTATATACCGGAAGATGTCTATAAGAACTTCAAGGTGCTGGACGACGGTTTTGTCCTGATGAGCGAACGTAGCGGTTTTAACCACCTTTATCTGTATGATTTAACAGGAACTATGCGTCGTCAGCTTACTAACGGTAACTTTGTGGTGACAGACTTCTACGGCTATGATGTTAAGTCGGGATCTACCTATTATGCCAGTACCGAGGAGAGTCCTCTCTGTCGTACTGTCTATAAGTCCGATGCCAAGGGGAAAGTTACAAAACTTAGTCAGGAACGTGGTACCAACAAGGCCATTTTCAGTCGTGGACTTCGTTTCTATATGAACGTGTACAGCAATATCAACACCCCTCCTGTTACCACGCTGTGTGATGCTAATGGGAAAACCCTGAAGATGTTGATTGACAATGCAGAACTGAAACAGAAACTGGCAGGTCTGAACTTGGGAGAGCGTAAGTTCTTTACCTTTAAGACACAGGATGAGGTAGAGTTGAACGGTTATATGGTATTGCCTTCCAACTTTTCCCAAAGCAAGAAATATCCTGTTATCATGCATCAGTATGGCGGTCCAGGCAGCCAACAGGTGCTGGACAGCTGGAACGCTGGCAATATGGGCGGTACCCTCTATGAGCAGTACCTCTGTCAGCAAGGCTTTATCTGTGTTTGTGTTGACGGTAGAGGAACTGGCGGCCGTGGCAGAGAATTCGAACAGTGTACCTATCTTAAACTGGGTCAGTTGGAGAGCCGTGACCAGGTGGAGACAGCCATTTATCTGGGTACATTGCCATACGTTGACAAAGACCATATTGGTATCTGGGGTTGGAGCTTTGGTGGTTTCAACACCTTGATGAGTATGAGCGAGGGTCGTCCTGTCTTTGCTGCAGGAGTAGCTGTAGCACCACCTACAGATTGGCGTTATTATGATACTGTATATACAGAGCGTTTTATGCGTACCCCCAAGGAGAATGGCGACGGTTATAATGTCAGTCCAATAGGAAGGGCCAGTCAGTTACATGGCCATCTGCTTATCTGCCAGGGTACTGCTGACGACAATGTTCATTATCGTAATGTAGCCGAATATACCGAAGCATTGGTGCAGGCAGATAAGGATTTCCGTCAGCTCACCTATACCAACCGCAACCATAACATTAGCGGTGGCAATACGCGTGTGCATCTTTTCCGTCAGATTACACAGCACTTTAAGCAATATTTGCAGTAAGAGAGCGTATTTCGCGTTTTTCCCGAAAATATTTGGAAAATCGCTCATATACTCGTACCTTTGCATTGCCAAAATAAGGTAATGGTCCCGTAGCTTAGCTGTATAGAGCGTCAGATTCCGGTTCTGAAGGTCGAGGGTTAGAATCCCTCCGGGATCACATAAAAGAAAAACCGCTAAGGAGAAAGTTCACTTTCGTTCTGGCGGTTTTTCTTTTTTTTCTCCATATTCATCAAAAAAAATGAGGATATGGGATTTTTTTTATGCCAAAATTTTGTCTTATAAGAAAGTACACACATTATTAATTAAAAAAAACTATTTGAGTTCATGAAAAAACTACTCACTTTCTTTTCCGTGGCGATGGTTGCGATAGTATCATCTGCCCAAACGAGTGTGACCGTAGATGGCATCAAGTATGACCTTGATGACGAAACAAAGACTGCTACTGTCACGTATCCTAACGAGAGTAAACCAAACGACAGCGACAACTGCAGTCCTTACACGGGTGATGTCATTATTCCTGCCCAGGTTTCCAACGCCGGCATTACCTATAATGTAACTGCTATTGGCAAATATGCCTTCCGTAGTGCTGCCATTACCTCTCTGACTCTGCCCGAGGGTATTATTTCCATCGGCGAAAAGTCCATTTACAATACAAAGATTTCCGTATTGACCGTTCCCGGTACTGCAACGAAGTTCGGACAATATGCTATGGCCTATAACGACAATCTGACGAAAGTTACTTTTAGCGGAGATTGTGCCAGCGAGGCTTGGGGCGAATGGATTCTTTATCGCGAATCTCCCGAGTATGATATCTACATGGATTGCCACACTAAGCCGACTGTTCCCGACAAGTACACCTTCGATCATGGCTATGCTTCCAGAATACACGTCTATCCTGATGTTTTTGAGGAGTATGCAAACGATCCGTACTGGGGCGGCAAATACACCATTATGCCTGATATGGGCAGCGGACTGGAACTGAAAGACTTCACCGTTGACGGCATCAAGTATAAGATGACTGCGGAGGACAAGGTAAGTATTACCTATCCCACCGAAAGCAAGCCGGGCTCCAGCAATCCAAGCACCTATTCAGGTGACTTCGTTGTTCCGACACAGGTTACATACGAGGGAAAGACCTATAGTGTAACAGGTATCGGTAACTATGCCTTCCGTTATGCTCCCATCACCTCTATAACTTTGCCCGAAGGTCTTGTTTCCATCGGTGAGGAAGCTATTTATAAGACTCAGATTACCGAGATTTCTTTACCCAACACCCTGACAACAACAGGCACATACGCCATGGGATATAACTCTAAGTTGGAAAAGATTACTGTGGGTAGTCAGGCTGGCACCAAGGAATGGGGAAAATGGGCTTTCTGGCGTGCATCCGGTGCATACGAGGTATATATGATTTGCGATACGAAGCCTGAAGTTCCCGATATCTATACCTTCGATAACGACTTTGCTTCTACCATCCATATCTATCCTTCTCTTTATCTTGATTACAAGACCGATTACCATTGGAACTGCTATAACATCGTACCAGACCTGGTACAGGATATGAGTCATGAAGACTTGCAGAATGCCATTCAGTCTTATAGTGCCAAACTGCCTTCTGATGAGGAAGTGGGCACGGCTCCCGGTTGCTATACTGCAACAAGCGTGAATGCTGTCAAGGAAGCTTTGGCTGCGGCAAGTGCCCTTGATGAGAATGCTACAGTCCAGCAGCGTAACGATGCACTTCTGCAGATGATTATCGCTGTTGACGGTCTTACAATCAATCCCCTGAACGAGGGCTATTACTACATAGAGAACTTGTATAGCAACAAGTACGTCCGCACCGGTTCCGATGGCTATCTCTCTGTAAAGACATTTGACGAATCGGATGCCCGCTTCTGCTTCAAACTCACCCATAAGGGCAGCAACTGGTATATTCAATCTGCCGATGAGGGTAAGCTGTACTTCGGCACTATCGACGAAGAAGGCTGGCTTCTGTCCAACTCAGAACCGGAATATGAGCAGATAATAACCTGGCTTAAAGGCGGCGTTTACACAATGCAATGTCAGAATGGAGAGGATCCAAGCGGTCTTTATGGTCAGTCCAGCGGCTATGTGTATGTTAAGGACTATACCGACGACAATAACCGTGCATGGTGGCGCTTCCATCCTGTACAGAGCGGTATGTTCGAGCAGGACTTCAATATCGAGAATATCCGTGTAAGAGAGTATCTGGCCAATGTTACTTATGAAGGTAAGGAGGATACCAAGATTAAGGAGTACAATATTGCTCCTCCTGTACGTCGTGACGTTCCCGAGCCCGCAACAATTTTCTGGAACCAGAATACCTCTGCAACTGCCTATCAGATAATATGGAGCCTTAACGAGGACTTCTCTGATGCTTTCACTTCAGAAGTAAAGGACGAGACCCACTATGAGATTTATAACCTGCTACCCAACCAGACCTATTATTATAAGGTATTGGAAACGGTTGACGGTAACCCTACGGAAATTATCAATTCCAGTTTCACTACTACTGGTCAGCTTCGTCAGATCTATGCTGAAGGAACAGGAAACATGCGTGACTTGGGTGGTTGGCAGACTGCCAGCGGTAAGCCTATTAAGTATGGTCTTATCTATCGTGGTGCAGAGTGGAACGGTGAGTATAACCTGACTCCTGCAGGCATTGCTGCCCTCCGTGCCATTGGTATGAAGGCTGAGCTCGACCTCCGTATAGACTATGAGGCTGCTTACATCACAAAGTCTCCTCTTGGCGATGATGTCGTATATAAGCGCATTACCAACGAGGATTACTACGAGAGCGGTATGCAGAACCGTAAGGACCTCTACAAGCAAAACCTGGATTTTGTCTTCGATTGCGTGAAGAATGAAAAGCCCGTTTACTTCCACTGTCACATCGGTGCCGACCGTACCGGTACATTGGGTGTTATCCTGGAAGGCTTGCTGGGCGTAAGCGAGAGCGACCTTTACAAGGACTATGAGTTGACATCCTTTTCATACTACGAGACCCTCCGTTACAAGGAGAATATCGATGGTATTCTGGAATACATCAAGACACTTGATGGCGAAACCCTCACGGATAAGTTCTATACTTACTGCAACAATGAGGTTGGTATGACAGCCAAGGAGATTGCCGATTTCCGCATGAAGATGTTAGGCGTCGTTTATCCTGCCGACGTTGAGAGCATCATTTCTGAGGCATTAAGAAACAAGGTAACATCTGTTGACCTGTCCGGTTATGTCTTCGAGCCAGAAGCACTGACAGGCAGTATGCCCGATGGTTCTAATCTGTTGGTTATCGTTTCGCCAGAGTCTGGTATTACCGGTACAAATATCATCAACAACGGTGTATGTGAAAACCTTTACCTAACGGATGGTGCAAACTTTGGCACACCCTATAAATTCACAGCCACCAACGCTTCTTACACGACTCAGGTTAATTCTTACAGAACGCTGGTTCTCCCCTTCGAGGCTGCTGTTCCTGCTGAGTTCACAGCATTTAAGGCCACTTCTGTAGATGGTACGAATGTTAATCTGGAAGCAACTACCACTATCGCTGCCAACAAGCCTGTCCTGATACAGGGCGAAGGTATGTTGGTTCTTACCGCAACGGATGCTGCTATTGAAGCCAGCGAGGCTGACCTTACCGAGGGCGTTCTCAGCGGAGTTTACACTTCGACTCCTGCTATCGTAGGTTCATACGTGCTGCAGAACCAGAATGGTGTTGTAGGTTTCTACCACGTAGGAGAGGTTCTGCCCACCATTAATGCTTTCCGTGCTTACCTGAATGTTCCAGCATCGGATGTTAAAGCCTACTTCTTCAGCGAAGAGGCAACAGGAGTTAAGAGCCTTAATGAATATAAGGAATCTAACGACGTTATCTTTAACCTCGCTGGTCAACGCATGAGCAAGATGCAGAAGGGCGTAAATATTGTGAATGGTAAAAAGACATTAAAGTAACCGATGACCCATACCCCCATTTGTCACCTCCCCCTAGTGGGGAGGATGGGAGGGGGGCTATAATATGAAGAAATATATCAAACCAAGCATCGAGATCCTTGAAGCTGAATGCGTACAAGTAGTTGCAGTTTCTCTCATAGATGGAACTGACGCTGATGATTCAGAAGTAATGACACGTGAAAATGAAAACTGGCAGATTTGGGAAGATTAACCCATAGCCAAGTCTCAGAATTAAATATCGCCCACTCTGTCAGAAAATAGCAGGGTGGGCGGTTTATGTTAATCGTCTTTCAGCAAATGAAAAATGATGATTACAGAATACTCATGATTTCCTTCAGACTGCTCACTTGGTAGTCTGCTATGCCAGAAGGAGGATTCCATGTTTCTGGAGAGTGATTGAAGAAGATGGTACGAAGACCTGCCTCATGTGCACCTGTGATATCTGTATCGAAGTTATCGCCAACCATTATGGTTTCTTCCGGCTTTGCACCAGTCAGCTGGAATGCATACTGAAAGAAGAGAGGGCTGGGTTTGTTGGCTCCTGCATCCTCTGATAGAATAATGTACTGGAAGTAGGGCAGGCACTTGCTGGCACGTAACTTACTATACTGAATCTCATGAAAGCCGTTGCTACAAATGCTGAGAACGTAGCCACGCTCTTTCAGATAATCAAGTAACTGATGTGCCCCTTCAATCACACCGGGTTTTATGGCACAACGTGATAGGAAATAGTCGCTGACCTCAAGACAAAACTCAACGCTGGGGTTAAGGCCTTTGCCCTCAGAAAGAGGACGACGGAAACGTTCCACAATCAGATAATCGCGAGTAATTTCTCCCTTTGCATATTGTTCCCACAATTGAATGTTAGTCTGCCAATATGGTACAGTAAATGCTTCTTTCGTTGGAAAGTATTGTTCAAGGTGGAAATGTTCAAACAGCTCGGTAAGTGCCAGACAAGCATTACCGTGCGTATCATAGAGCGTATCGTCGAAATCTAGAAAGACGTGTTTAAATTTTGTTTCCATAATTATAACTTTCCTAAGATTCGGTCCATAACCCAGTTCACACCTGTTGCGCTGATACAGTCGGCTGTGCAGATATCTCCCTTCTGCAGATGCTCTACAATATTTTTTATAAGGGGAAGTTGTACATGTTCAGGATTGGGGACAGCAATCTCTTGCCTTCCTTCCTCTGTATGAAGGGCAATGGGTTCGTAGGTGAATACGGAGAAGCATATCTGCCCTTTGTCTCCAATTAACTCTATGCGGTCTGTTCGTGAGCTTTCATGAGAGACGAAACACCATGAGCCACTACCTGTCAGTCCGTCGGCAAACTGGAAGGCTGCACTTACGCTATCTTCAGTTTCATACAAACCTCCACGATTGGTGCTAAAACCACTGGCATGAACGATGGGACCGAAGAGTTCCTGCAGGAGGTCAATCTGATGCGGAGCAAGGTCATAAAAATAGCCTCCGCCAGCTATATCACGCTGTACACGCCAAGGAAGCGAGGTGGAATTGTAATCAAGGTCGCGAGGTGGACAGGCAAACCTAATTTGAACGCTGATAACATTGCCAATGACTCCACTCTTCAGCAACTCTTTTACTTTAAGAAAATAGGGTAGGTATCTGCGATAATAGGCCACAAAACAGGGAACGTGCGTCTTTTCGCTCATACGGTCTATTCGCTGACAGTCATAATAACTGCTTGCCAAGGGTTTTTCCACATAGACGGGTTTACCACTCTTCATTGCCATAATAGCGTAGGTTGCATGTGAAGAGGGTGGGGTGGCAATGTATATAGCATTAACATTGGGATCGTTGATCAGTTGCTGGGCATCTGTGTACCAACGTGGAATATTGTGTCGCTGGGCATAAGACTGTGCTTTTTCTTTGCTTCTGCTCATAACAGCATATACCGAAGAGCCCGGAATGAGACTGAAAGCAGGACCGCTTTTCTTTTCTGTTACCTCGCCGCAACCTATGAATCCCCACCTTATTTCCTTATATATTGCCATCTGCTTGTTAAATTTTCTTATTACGGATGCAAAGATACGCAGAAAAAGTGTAATTTTGCAGTCAAAAAGAAAAATTATTTATGGAAACAACAGGAGAGAATCTTTTTCAGGTTAAGAAAGAACGTTCATATATAAGCTGTCTGGTGAATGGCTGTTCATACGGTTTCAAGCACTTGGGCTTGCTGTTACGCTATATTTGGCCCAGCGTGTTACTGACGTGTGTTCTACCCATACCGTTTGTGTTCCTTTTTGCTGCTCAGTTGGATGCCATATTACGCAAGTGGACAGAGCTGGGATATATTCCTAGAGTGACACTTAATGTAATGAGGCATGATATAGAGAAATGTGCTAACCACAGTGCTGTAAAGGTTCTGATATATGTACTTTGGATATCATTCTCTTCTTTTTTGTTGTATATGCCTATACTGTTAGGCTTTAGCATCTGGTGGGGGCTCCTTGCTTTCTCGGTATCGTGGCTTCTGCTTTTACCTTTGTCTGTTGTGATTATGCAGATCAGTTATTCTCACACGTCAGTATCTGAGTGCTTCAAAAGTGGGATAAAAACTGGCTACAGAAACTTTGGGAAACTCTTTGTTTTTGAGTTCTTAAGCAACTTGCTGATAATGATTATTGTACTTTTGGGCAGTATTCCTTGCATAGTCCTTGCAGCATTGTGTTTGCAAGCCTACCACGGAAGTCTGATGGGTGATGTGTTGGATTTGCCTGTTCTTTTCCCTCTGTATATTATTCTGGCAGATGTTATAGGTACAGTTATCTGGTTGATGACACTAATAGTCTTCGGTTTTAGCCGTTGCCTTATGTGGGGCAGTTTAGTTAATGAAGTTCCAACTGAGACCGAAGCAAATATTTAAAGGATTTGTACCATAATAGGGTGCATAGAACGAATTGGCTCCACCAGCCACATGTCTTGCCATAAAGTAAAAGCGGAAATGCTTGAGATGCGAATTAAGGTATACATCGACAATAGGCTTTCCTCCCACCTTCTGACGTTCTAAGTTTGCATCCTGCACAGCATACTGCTGTACGCTTGGTGAATAGTCTAATCCGTAGAATTTGGTATAGAAGCGCATATCTGCTCCAACTTGTATTGTCAGTAGCTTGGCAATACGGAAAAACAGATACATATTAGTATATATATTTACTGCAGGCAATGGCAGTACATCGTCGTTAGAGGATTTCTGGAAGGCAACTTCGTTATCCCAATGCAATACACCAAGTTTCATTTCCTGAGCGATGGAACCACCAATAACTTGTATGCTTCCGTCATGCTGTTTCACGGTTACGGCATGTGAGAGGTTGGATGGTAACAGAAGTTTGTTTTCATCGAGAACTGTGTTTTGCATACCGAAATAGGTATAGTTGGTAATATTCTCAAACCCGAACTTAAGTCTGGTTCCAAATTTCTTCAAACGCAAAACACCCTCGAAACGCATTCTAAGCTGACGCGCAAGATCGTCGTTATCCCACCAAGCGTGCTGTGAGTGATAATGGCGGAAGTAAAAATCAGGCTTTTCATTCTTTATCATTGCCTTAACGTCAAAGAGCAGGCTGTCTTTCTTGCCAAGACGGAACTCCAAGTTGGTACGACCGTCAACCGTTAGGTCACCAACTTTTGGTCCTATCAGGAAGAACTCAGAGTTTACATTGAAATGTAATAGTTTGCCCTGTGTTCGAGCCAATTCTCCACCAACAGAGAAATCGTTCTCGTTATAGCGCTGTACCTCCAGATCATACTCGTTATCCACTAACATTTTGTAGGTCCTTATTTTATGAGTGGCAAAAAGGGTTATGCCCAATGCTGCCCATTTGTTAAAGCCCTCACGCATAGCCAGACCGAAGGTATTACGAATACTCATAGCCTTCGTCATATCATATACGTTGTTCAAGTCTCCGTAGTAGTTATTGGTATAATATTGTTCGCTAGAAGATTGGGCAATATATGTGTGAGTAAGGTCACGCATATCAAATGTATGAATGATACTGCTAACGGGGATGAACTCTTGGGGTATAATCTGCTCAGATTGCCATTTAGTTACCAGAGAATCAAGCGTTTTTTTACGTGCCAGCGTATCGGTTCTTAAGACCTGTTGCACACTGTCTGGCAAATCTGCAAGGAGTTCGCTTGCTGATGGAACCTTAGGCTTCAGGGAGTCAGGCACTTCTATCTCTCGATAGAAACCAAGATTATATTTATGCGTGAGATAGAAATTCCTCTCGTGGTTTCTGTTCCACGTATCATCCAACATTACAGGAATATCAGTCGTAGAAAAGTTCTGCTCAATCTTTTCAGGCTCTCTGATGTATTTGTCATCCTCAAGACCGCCATTTTCAAACATCTTAAGGTGGTTCACGTTAGCATAAGCGTGAATGTTGTAATGTTCACCGCGATAGTAACCAAAGAAGGTGGTTCCGAATGAACTGGTGGCAGAATTCTGATAGTATCCGCGACCGTAAAGGTAATCAATCTTGAAACCCAAACCTGCATACTTATTGATATTGGTGGCAAAATAGGCCCTTACGCGGTCTTCTCCATTTGCCTTTGTACCAACTGAATGATATGCCAGATTGGTGTATGGACTCAATGTGTTAGTAAAGCGGAAATCCCCTAATCCACCTCGGAAATAACTAAGAGGGCGAAGAAAAAGGAATTCGTCAGAATCATCAATTCTGTTCAGGTATATACGATTGTATCTGGGTGTTCCTGTATTGGTAAGATATGTATATTCACCTGTATAGCCGTCAGTATTGTTGAAGTTCTGGAAGTTGTGTATTACGGTATCATTATTCTCAGCGTCAATAACAGTACCTAAACGCGGTTCCAAAACCCATTGGAACATACCTACTGGAATTTTCTTTTGCTTCCCGTGTTTAGTACTGTCGCGCCCCCATGTAGTTCGGTTACCAGCAGGGTCAGAATAATCGCCTTGGTCAGAATAGTTGTCAAAGTCTGACTGGTTATTATTCAGGGAACGCCTGTTTTGCGTGGACAGTCTTTTAGGCGTATCTTGCGCAAAAGACTGAACACTCAGGCACAGCAAAAGAACTGCTAAGAACAGGTTATGCTTCATTTCTTCTATAATACAAAGCGAATAAAGAATTCCACAATTTTCAGTAACATTCCCACACCTATCACCACCAATGCCAAGGTGTGATTGTTGTCATTCAGGAAATACATCAGCAACCCAATTGCAGCCAACAGTAGAAATACCGTATTAAGGATTAATCGGATTCTTGTATGTTCTGTATTTCGCTGACGCTTGCGGCGTATACGTTCTACCTGTTCTTCAAGTGATAATTCTTCTGCGTCACTCATTCCTATAATCAGATTTATTCTTCAACAACGTTTTTGCGTCCCTCTTCGAAGGAGTTCATGCAATTCTCGAAGATTTCCTCCACGCGGTCAATGGTTTTAATACGGAACTTTCCACTACGAGGATATAGCTTCGTACCCTTTTTGTTGATAGTCTCGGCATCCGAAATCCACTCTTCAGCCTTGTAGGTAATACCGCCATTACCTTCGCGATCCTCGTTGTAATAGTAGCTAATCTGCGAGATGGAAAGATTAATTCTCTTATCTTCAATCTTAGCCTGTAGCTGATAGATAAAACGGGTACGGTCCAGATTCAGGAATACATGGCTAAAGGTCATATATTCTTCAACCCTGGCAACAATTAAACCATCTTCCTTACCATCGCTAAGTATGCGTGTACGCTTTTCGTGAATGGCAGGTTCTATTACGGCTTTGTTTATGTAATTATATAAGGTAGAGTAAATTTTATCGCCAGACATGTTAGGAACGCTAAACGACTTATGGAAGACAATTACACCATTTTCTTCGGGTACGCCACCTTTAAGATACTTTGCACTTACAGGGTTCTTTGCTATTGCCAACAGGGGCAATATAAGCAAGAATGCTAATAATAATTTTTTCATGTTTGTATGTTTTTTGTTTGTTTATGTCAATATTAGTTTATCTATATAGGAGAAAAACCGTTCGCGATAGCTATTGCCAATAGGTAGGTTGTTTCCTGCAATGTTAACCGAGCCTTGATTGATACATTCTATCTTACTGACCTGAACAATGATGGAACGGTGTATGCGCATAAACTGCGGTTGGGGAAGCCGTTCCTCCAATGTCTTCATGGTCATAAGTGTCATAATGGGTCGCTGACCTTCTATGTGCAGTCGCATATAGTCCTTCTCACATTCTATATAAAGCAGTTTGCTAAGTTCAACTTGAACCAGGCGGTAATCGCTTTTTACGTAAAAGAAAGGCACATCTTGATTATTCATATCGTAATGCTTCTATAGGATCCAGACGTGCTGCCTTACGGGCAGGTATAATACCGAATACCAGGCCGATACATGCACAAACGCCAAAGCTTACTAATACACTCCATAACGGCACTGTCGCCGGAAAACCAATGGATTTTGCAATCCATGTAAACATATACCCAAGCCCCACACCGAGGAGTCCTCCGCTTAAGCTAATCATCACGCTTTCAATCAGGAATTGTCTGCTGATATCTCTGCCACGTGCTCCAACACTCATACGCAAACCAATTTCTCTGGTACGCTCAGTAACACTTACCAGCATAATGTTCATAATGCCGATACCTGCTACCAGAAGTGAGAAGGCAGCTGCTACAACCAGAACCGTCTGTAAGGTTTGCATGGTGCTGGACATGGTTTCCATCATCTCTTGCTGGCTACGGATGTTGAAGTCATCTTCGCCACCTTCTTTTATCTTATGGTTTATACGTAGTATCTTTGAAACCTGTTCAATGGCATCGTTACTCAGGTCCTCAGTCATAACACTCAGGTTAAAACTGTTGAAGTGTGTTTGTGCAGCCAGTCGTTTCATAACTGTAGTGTAGGGAGCTATGATAACGTTATCCTGATCCATACCCCAGTTGTTATAACCCTTGCCTTTCAGTACACCTATGATGCGGAAGGGGATGCTCTTGAATCTGACAACCTTGCCTATGCAGTTGGCATTCTTGTCACCAAAGAGTTCCTGTACTACGGTCTTTCCAACCACGCAAACCTTGGCGTTTTTACGCACATCTTCTTCTGTGAAGCATTGTCCATCTTCTACATCCCATAACTTGATGGTCATATAATCCGGACTTTCACCATAGATGGTAGAGTTGGTGTTCTTGGCTCCATAGATTACTTGTCCGCTGGATGTAACCTCAGGACTGATATGAGTGATCAGACTTGCCCCATCGCGTATGGCTTCATAGTCTGCCTGTTTCAGCGTCTGCATAGCAGAAGGGTCCAGTCTGACACCACCACGCATCTCACCACCAGGTCTTACGGTAAGCAAGTTTGTTCCCCATTTCTGCAAATCGGCACGAATGCTGTCTTTAGAGCCTTGTCCAATTGCCATCATGGTAATAACGGCAGCCACACCAATGATGATACCTAATGTAGAGAGAAACGTTCTCCATTTATTGCTCATGATAGCCGTAATGGCCACCTTAAGTAGGTTCTTCAAGTTCATATTATACTTAATTTATTCTTCGGGTTTTGGCAATGTAGCCAATACCTCGGCTGCGTTCATTATATTATTGTTTATTACATCTTCGCAAATCTGCCCATCCCTGAGTACAATGTTACGACTGCTATATTGGGCAATCTCAGGGTTGTGGGTTACAAAGATGATGGTTCTTCCCTGACGATGCAACTCTTGGAACAGCACCAGAATCTCGTAACTGGTTCTTGTATCAAGGTTTCCCGTTGCCTCGTCAGCTAGGATAACGGCTGGATTGTTCACCAATGCACGAGCTATTGCCACACGTTGCATCTGACCACCGGACATCTGGTTGCTTTTGTGTTCCAGACGGTCTCCAAGCCCCACAGCCTGTAATGCCTTGATAGCTGCTTCTTTGCGCATCTTAGCATTGTATGAACTGTTGTACATGAGTGGGAGTTCCACATTTTCCACAGCAGTGGTACGAGCCAGCAGGTTGTAGTTCTGGAAGATAAATCCAATCTTTCTGTTACGAAGTATGGCTCTTTCGCTTCTTTTCATTTTACGAACAGGTGTTCCGTCAAGTATGTATTCACCGCTTGTAGGGGTGTCCAAACATCCTAATTGATTCAGGAGCGTACTCTTTCCGGAGCCTGATGTTCCCATGATGGTCACGAACTCACCTTCATGTATCTTAAAGGATACACCCTTCAAAGCACGAACCGTCTCGCTTCCGACTATGAATTCGCGTTTGACGTTCTGGAGCTCAATGACTACTTTTTTGTCGTCCATCTTTATTTATTTCGATTTGACAAATTACTTTTTCTGTTGTTGCTGGTTTCTGTTCCTGTTTCTGGGTCGTGGCATGAAGGGGTTGCTGTTCTGCTCCTGTCCTTCTGCCTCGTCCATACCTGGCATTGAAGTTTCTACATCCGTAATAATCTTGGTACCTTCCTTCAGTCCGCTCTTGATTTCTGTAAGCATACCGTTGGTGATACCTGTTTCTACAGCCAGTGCCTTAATGTTAGGTCCTTCCTTTGTCCAGACTTTCTTTGGAGCATCGCAATCGGTAATGGTTTCCCCATCGTTCAACATGGCCTCGCTGGGCTTGAAGTGAAGTGCCTTGCTTGGAATTGCCAATGCATCCTTCAGTTCCATCGTGTAGATAGTAACGTTGGCAGTCAAACCTGGCTTCAGCTTCAGGTCTTCATTAGGAGCTCCGATAACCACCTCGTATGTAACAACATTACTCTCTGTAGTAGCTTGCTGGCGTACCTGGGTAACAGTACCGCTAAACATATCATTAGGGAAAGCATCTACATTGAAGGTGACACGCTGTCCTTCCTTTACTTCGCCTATATCTGCTTCATCCACATTAGCGATAACGCGCATATCGGTAAGGTCTTTAGCAATCTTGAAGAGGGTAGGCGTGTTAAAGCTACTTGCTACGGTCTGACCTTCCTCAACTTCCTTACTCAACACCACGCCGTCAATAGGACTGGTAATAGTAGCATATCCCAAGTTGGTCTCTGCACGCTTTACATTGTTGCGCTGAGTGTTCACTTGTTGCTGAGCCTGAACATAGGAGAGGCGTGCCTGCTCAAAGTCATTAGCCGAGATAAGCCCCTTGTCATAAAGGTTCTTAAAACGCTCAAAGTTGGCTGTCTGATAAGCCAGGGAGCTCTCTGCGCTGGTAAGACTTGCTTTAGCGCTGCTCAGGTCGCTTATCAGATTGGTTCTGTCTAACTCGGCAATTACCTGACCTGCCTTAACTATGCTGTTATAGTCAACGTACAGCTTACTTACTATACCACTCACCTGAGTACCAACATCTACGCTGGTAACAGGTTCAATGGTACCTGTGGCTGTAACGCTGGTTACTATGTCTTGCTTCACTACTTCTACCTCGTTGTATGTGAAACTTGGTGCTTTCTTGCAACTGCTCATTATCATGACTGTTGCTGCAAGGACAGATGCTGTCTGGATGAATCTTTGTCTTCTCATCTTTGTATATTCTGTATTATTTTTACTCTTGTTTGTTATAGGTCAATCTTCTCGCCTGTGTAGAACTTCAGCAGTTGTATGTTCAGCAGAGTGGTGTATTTGCTTTGCAGCATACTTTGTTCTGCATTTATCACATTGTCACGACCCTGCAATACATCTACCGTGTTTTTCAGTCCGTTCAGGAACTGTTCGTTCAGCAGTTCGTAGCTTGCTTCCTGACTCTTTACACGTGCTCTAGCAGCCAGATAGCTCTGCTGGTTACTGTTGGCATTAATCCAGTATTGCTCTATGGTATTTGACAGAGATGTTTTCTTGTTCTGAAGATCCAGTTGTGAATTTAATTGGTTTAATTTGGCGGTTCTGATGTTGCTGGCAATCTGTCTGTTGTCAAAGATGGGGACGCTAACAGTTACGCCGGCACTCATGTTCAGGTTGCTTTTCATCTGTGTACCCCAGTTGTTCTGACTTCCTGAAGAATGGTTACTTCCCAGAGAGGCACTGGCACGTACAGTAGGGTAGTGGGCACGTTTGGCAATGTCGAGTTGCATGTTGGCAGATTCAATGCCCAGTTCTGCGCCTTTTATTTCAGGACGATTTGCCAAAGCCTGGTTATAGGCCTCCAGTTTGTTAGGAATTACGGCAAGTACTTTCTCATCCGTCGGAATCTCTCCTTTAATGTCGAAATCATTATTGATGTCCAGTTCCAATACCGATTTCAACTGACGTTTGAAGTTTTCCACTTGAGCCTGATTGTTAGCAATGTCGTATTTAGCGCTGCTTAACTGTGCTTCCAGTTGTACCACATCGGCCTTAGCCATTTGTCCCTGCTTTTGCATTTCCAAACCGCGGTCATATTGCATTTGAGCCGTCTTTAAGAGTTGCTCACTTACCTTCAGCGCCTCTTTTGTGAACATTATCTGCACGTACAGTTGGGCTATCTGCTCCTGAATGCTCAACTCGCTCTGTTCTGTCTGCAGTTTTGTGATTTCGTTCTGCAGTTCCTGTTCCTTGATGTTTTTGTAGTTAATGCCGCCATTCCATAGGGTTACACTGGCATTCAGTCCGTAACTGCCCTGGTATGTAACATTGCTACTGGTACTGGTAACCTGGTCACCTTGTACTACAGCCATTACTTGTGTGAATGGTCTGTATCCTACATTATGGCTGGTGCTGAAACTTAAGCTGGGAAATAAGGCGCCCTTGCGGTTCCATAATGTTACATCGCCTTTTTCTTCGCTGACTCTGTTCTTCTGAATCTGTATGTTGTTCTTCAGGGCGTAGTCAATGCAATCCTGCAATCCCCAACTTTCTTGTGCTAAGGCGCAAGAGCTAAAGCCCAGTAGCATACATGCAATCTTGAATGTTTTGTTTGTCATCTTGGAAATGTCTACTTATTATATGAAATATAATTTAGGTGCAAAGATAGATAAAAATATGCACTCTAAAGCATTTCGCGGCTTCCTTTTTATACTTCTTTACATAAATTAGGTTTATTTTTCCAAATTTTTCCAACTCATACTTGTCAAGTACCTTTTTTTGCCCTACCTTTGCCTACGTTATAAACAATGTAATTAAGAAAGAAAATTATGTTCTCTGGAATTGTAGAAACTATGGCGCGTGTGGTTGCAATCGAGCACGACCAGGATAATGTACATTTCACCCTCAGTTGTCCGTTTACAGCAGAATTAAGTATCGACCAGAGTGTGGCACATAACGGTGTATGCCTAACTGTTGTTAGTATTAAGGATGACACTTATACAGTAACAGCCATGCGTGAAACGCTGGAATGTAGCAATCTGGGGCTCCTGAAGGTGGGTGATGAAGTTAATGTAGAACGCAGTATGCAGATGAACGGAAGGCTTGACGGACATATTGTTCAGGGGCACGTTGACCAGACGGCAACCTGTATAGCTGTTGAGGACCAGGAAGGCAGCCACCAGTTCACATTCCGTTACCAGAGTAACCGCGAGATGGTATCACATGGCTATTTTACCGTTGATAAAGGTAGTGTTACTGTAAATGGAGTCAGCCTGACCGTTTGCCGTCCTACTGAAGATACATTTCAGGTATGTATTATACCTTATACCTTCCAGAACACCAACTTCCATAATATAAAGCCCGGTTCTGTGGTGAACATAGAGTTTGATATTATTGGCAAGTATCTGGCTCGGATGAACAATCTGTTATCTTGACATTACTGCTCTCCTACAAGTTGCAGAAACTCCTCCTCGTTCATAATCCTGACACCCAGTTTCTGCGCTTTCTCTAACTTGGAGGGCCCCATATTCTCACCGGCAAGGATAAAGGAAGTCTTACCACTTATGCTTCCCACATTCTTGCCGTTGTGTTTCTCTATCATAGCCTTATATTCGTCCCTGCTATGATGCGCAAACACACCGCTTATTACTATGCTCATGTCCTTCAACCGGTCTGATTTAGCCTCTTGCTGCTCCTGCGAAATTTGCATTTGCAAGCCGTATTTTGTCAGTCGGTTTATAAATGTTCTGTTCCTCTCGTCAGCAAAATACTTTATAACACTTCCAGCTATAACTTCACCTATACCATTAACTTGCGTCAGTTCTTCCAAAGTAGCAGTTGAAAGTTTATCCATGCTTCCGAAGTAGCGAGCCAGACTCTTGGCGGCAATCTCACCCACAAAGCGAATGCCAATGGCAAAGAGCACACGCTCAAAGGGAACGTTTTTACTCTCTTTTATACCATTTAAGATATTATTCACACTCACCTCGTTGGTCTTGTCAGCATTCAGTAGTTGCTCTGCTTTGAGTGTATATAGGTCGGCTGCATCATGGATAAGTCCCTGCTTGAAGTATGATTCCACAATTTCTGGTCCCATTGAGAATATGTTCATGGCTTTTCGAGAAACGAAATGTTCAATTTTCCCGACAATCAGAGGTGGGCATCCCGTCTCGTTAGGACAGTAGATGGCAGCTTCTCCCTCATAGCGAATCAACTTGGAACCGCAAGCAGGACAATGGGTAATAAAGTTGATTTTGGGACAACCTGGTTCTGTGGGGCATGCTTTGCCAACCACTTTGGGAATGATTTCTCCGCCTTTCTCCACTAAGATATGGTCTCCTACGTGAAGATCCAGTTGTGCCATTACATCAGCATTGTGTAAGGTAGCCCTGCGCACCTGTGTGCCTGACAGTTGTATAGGGTCCATATTGGCAACAGGTGTTATGGCACCAGTACGTCCCACCTGAAATACCACTTGTCTCAGTATAGTCTCAGCCTGTTCGGCTTGGAACTTATAGGCAATGGCCCATCGTGGACTCTTGGCAGTCATACCTAAGCTGCGTTGTTGTGCCAATGAGTTTACTTTCAGCACTATGCCGTCTGTAGCAACTGGTAGGTTCTTACGTTCGGTATCCCAATATTCTATGTAGTCATATATCTCTTGCAGACTGTTAGCCAGCTTCATAGCTTTGCTCACCTGAAAACCCCACTTGCTTGCAGCCTCCATGTTCTGGTAATGTCCGTCTCCTGGTATGCCTTCACCTAATAAATAATATAGGTAGGCATCCAGTCCGCGTTCTGCCACCACACTTGAGTTCTTGCTCTTCAGTGTGCCTGATGCAGCATTTCTGGGATTGGCAAACAGAGGCTCCTCGTTTTCTTCACGTTGTTTGTTCAGTCGTTCAAAACTGGTCCAAGGCATCAGCACCTCGCCACGAATTTCAAACTCATCGGGGTAACCGGCTCCCTGTGGCAGTTGCAAGGGAATGGAGCGTATGGTTCTTACATTCTGTGTAACATCGTCACCCTGAGTTCCGTCGCCTCTGGTTACAGCTCTTACCAGACTACCGTGTTCGTAATGCAGACTGATGCTAAGTCCGTCAAACTTCAGTTCGCAGCAAATCTGGAATGGAGCTCCCTGCAATCCCTCCTTCACACGTTCGTAGAATTCACTTACTTCCTGTTGGTTATAGGTATTGGCAAGGCTCAGCATGGGACGTTTGTGCTGAACGGTAACAAACTCATTGTTAAGGTCGCTTCCCACACGCTGTGTAGGGCTGTTGGGGTCAGCCATCTCAGGATGTAGCTTCTCAAGGTCTTGCAACTGGTGCATCATCATATCAAAGTCCTTATCCGAGATGGTAGGCATATTCAGCACATAGTAATTATAATTGTGCTGATGAAGTTCCTTTCTCAGTTTCAGTATCTGTTCTTGCTCAGTCAACTCAAGATTGAGCTCTCCATTTAACTTCCCTTCTAACTCCATTTTTAACTTCCCGATTTTGTTTTATTTCACAAAATTAATCATAAAATTCAATGTCGGCAAGAATTTGCTTGCCTCATTTTTGGTTATATGTCTAAAAAGTATTACTTTTGCGCCAACATTAAGGTATAAAGGATAATAACCATATGGCAAATAACAAATTCCGAGGCTTAGGCATTGCTTTAGTAACACCTTTCGCCAAGGATGGAAGCATAGATTTAGCAGCCCTCGACCGTCTGGTAGAGTACCAGATAAAGAGCGGGGCCGATTTTTTGTGTATCATGGGCACAACGGCTGAGACTCCCACATTGAGTGCCGATGAAAAGGCTTTGCTCAAGCAGCACCTTGTTGAGCGGGTTGCTGGACGTGTGCCTCTGCTCATGGGATGCGGAGGCAATAATACGTCAGCTGTAGTACATGATTTGGAAACATCTGATTGGAAGGGTATCGACGGCATTCTCAGTGTTTGTCCGTATTACAACAAGCCTTCGCAGGAGGGACTTTACCAGCATTACGCAGCAATAGCCAAGGCAAGCCCTTTACCCGTGGTATTATATAATGTACCAGGACGTACAGGAGTTAATATGACGGCAGAGACCACCTTGCGTCTGGCTCATGATTTCGAGAATATTGTAGCCATCAAGGAGGCAAGCGGCAACATTTCCCAGATGGATGACATCATCAAGAACAAGCCTGCCAACTTCGATGTAATAAGCGGTGACGATGGTATCACCTTCCCCCTCATAACCCTTGGGGCTGTAGGTGTGATAAGTGTTATTGGCAATGCTTTGCCTTCCGAGTTCAGCCGAATGGTTCGTTTGGCATTGAAGGGAGAATATAACACCTCGCTTACCATTCACCACAAGTTCACCGAACTTTTCAAGCTCCTGTTTGTCGATGGCAACCCAGCAGGCGTAAAGGCCATGTTGAGTGAGATGGGCATGATAGAAAACGTGCTCCGTCTTCCCTTGGTTCCCACTCGCCTGACCACCATGGAGAAGATAAGTTCCATTGTCCGAGAGTTGGGTTATTAAAATGTTTTAACGTCATCTTCTACAAAAAGTTATCGTTATCGTTAACGTTATCGTTTTCATTATGAATTATGAATTATGAATTAAGAATTATGAATTAATAAAAATGAAAGCATCATACTTAGATAATAAATGGATGCGTGCAGCGGTACCTGCATTACTGATTCATTCCTGCATTGGCAGCGTATATTGTTGGTCGCTCCTGAAGGGAGATATAGCCACCGAAGTAGGTTGCTCAGTTAAGGAGATAGAGTTTGCCTTCTCCTTGGCCATCTTTTTCTTAGGAATGTCTGCAGCCTTCGGAGGCCGTTTTGTAGAGAAGAACGTTACGGCAGCCTCTGTGGTTTCCTGCCTATGCTTCAGTACAGGCCTTCTGCTCACAGTACTCTCCATTTACTCAAAGAGCGTATTAGGCATCATGCTCAGTTACGGCTGTCTGATGGGTATTGGTCTGGGAATTGGCTATCTGTCACCTGTTAAAACCCTTATGCTCTGGTTCAAGGAGCATAAAGGATTGGCTACAGGTATTGCCATCAGCGGCTTCGGCTTGTCCAAGGTGCTCTTTTCACCTTATATCGAATGGTGCACGCCTCAGTATGGTATCAGCACCACATTGGTTTCCATGTCGGTTATAAGCATCTTTGCTATGCTCACAGCAGCTTATCTGATTCAGAAACCTAAGGAATGGGTAGAGCCTGTTGTAAAGTGGAAGCTGAAAGACTATTATCAAGTTATCAAGAACGGTACCTACCTGAAGATTTGGTTAGTTTTCTATATCAATATCACCTGTGGTTTGGCCCTTATTGCATTCGAGAAGAATATAGCCATTGCTGTCGGCATTGCTGCAGTAGGGCTTCTTTCCTCCCTGACAGCCTTCTTCAACACTGCCGGACGTTTTGGTTATTCCACCATGTCAGACTACACCGAGAACAAGCAGACCATTTATAAGATACTCCTTTCATCCTCAGTGATAGTTATGCTCTTGGGCTTTGTCTTTGGAAGCAGCATCATAGTGGTAATACTTATGCTCTGCGTTATCAATGCAGGCTACGGCGGTGGTTTCTCCACACTTCCCACATTGTTGCAGAGCAAGTTCGGAATGGAAAAGATAAGCACTATTCACGGCTTGGCCCTCAGCGCATGGGCATGGGCAGGACTGAGTGGCAACCAGCTTTCCAACCTCATCATCAACCAGTTGGGAATGTCATACGAGGTGCTCTACATTGTCCTTTCCGCCTTGTATCTCATTGCATTGATTCTCACTTTCTCTATTCCTAAGAACAAGGAATATATCGAGTACGAGGAACAGCAGCAATCATTATCAAAACTTGATCCCTCATTCGTATCATAAAGTAAAAATCAGAGAGAAAGATATCATAAATCAAGGAATTTGATTTTTTTTCATTGTTTTTTGCCTTTTCGTTAGGATTTGAAAAAATATAGTGTATTTTTGCAGTGAAAAATAAAACACGCGTCTTAAACTTGGTATAAAAACATGGCAAAATTCATTATCCGGGATTCTAAGGGTCACGTTGAGAAGATTGTAGATAAAAAGATGCACCGCGAACGCAAATCTCAAGGTGGGGGCGGCTATGGTTGTCTTTTTATGTTGTTAATCGTAGTTGGCTTGATAATCTATTTCTCTTTTATAAAGGATAAGAATCAGGAGAGTGGAGAAACGTTATATATCGAAAACATTCATCATGACGGGAAGAAGAAGACGACCGTGACAAGCCGTCATCTTAAAGAATCGGCTAAAGTAGAAGAAGACAGCATTCCTGTTGATACTTCTGCTATGGTGCCGGATGTGATAAATGTAGTGGTGGATAATGTGGTACAAGATATTGTACTTTCTGAATCACCAGAAGCTCCTGAGCCACCAACAGCTCCTGAGTCCCCAACAGTGATAGAAGAATAAAAAAAGAGAGAGGCACATCAAACTGAGCGCCTCTCTTTTTTTTGCATGACAGATAACCGTCAGCATTTTTGTCTTTGTTCCCGTCTTGAACTTTTGAACGTCTTGAACTTTTGAACGTCTTGAACTTTTGAACGTCTTGAACTTTTGAACGTCTTGAACTTTTGAACGTCTTGAACTTTTGAACGTCTTGAACTTTTGAACGGTTAGCGTTAACGTTTATTCTCCTCCGCCTCCGAGAGCTTGGTAGAGGTCGATGGTAGCGTTGATAGCATCCATGCGGTTCTTAATCTGTGTCATCTGGGCAGAGAGCAGAGAGTTCTGTGCTGTGATGACGTTCAGATAGTTGCTGCTACTGTTGGCATAAAGCTTCTGAGTGGCAAAGAGAGCCTTCTCTAAAGATGTTACCTGTTTGCCAATGAGGTCCTTCTTGTCCTCAGCACCTTTCAGTTCTACCATAGCGGTGTTCACCTCGTTACCGGCTGCTATGATAGCCTGCTTGAAGTTGTTGGTGGCAACCTCCATCTCAGCCTTGGAAATCTTGTATTGGGCACGTATTCTGCCGTTGGCAAAGATGGGCTGCGAGAGGCTTGCTACGGCATTACCAATCATAAGACCGGGGTTAATGGCACCGGCACCCAGGCTATTGGTGAACTGACCTGTAGCGCTGATATTAAGTGAAGGGTAGAACTCGCTCAGAGCTATGTTCTTCTCGTAGAAAGCAGCAGCCAACTCCAACTCGGCAGCCTTAACATCGGGACGACGAGCCAGGATAGTGATGGGAGCACCAGTAGCAAGGATAGAAGGCGATGTAAAGGTGCTGAGAGCGCCACGGGCTATATGTCCAGCAGTTTCGCCCAAGATGGTACCCAACGAGTTTTCTATAACCTTTATATTTTCCTCTAATACCAAAACGCTGGTGCAGATGCTGTAGTAGGTGGCCTCTATGCTGGATACAGCAGCCAAATCGGCCTGACCAGCCTGCATGAGCTTCTTCTCCATGTCGAGGTACTTACCCCAGTTGTCACGTGTATACTCTGTAAGCTCCAACTGCTCGTCCATAGAAGAGAGGGTGTAGTACATAGATGCAATGTTGGCTACCAAGGCAGCCTGAACTGCTTGCTTGGCATTCTTCAACTGCTCTACGTTTACCTCAGCTTTCTTCTTGGCATTACGCAGACTTCCTATGCTACCTATCTGCCAACTCATGGTAGCAGGCAGTTTGTAGGTGTTACTGGTGGCGTAGTCGTTACGGTCATATGGGTCCCACGTTTTACTGATGGTTCCGCTGGGGTTGAAGTAGATGTTGGGGAAGTAAGCCAACTTGGCACACTTGAGTGCATACTGAACCTCTTGAATCTTGAGGTCGGCATTCTTCATGTCGGTGTTGTTGGCAAGTCCCTTCTCTATGAGGGCTTGCAACTGTGGATCGGTGAAGAACTCGCGCCACTGTATGTCGCCCAGACTCTGTTCACCACCGCTTTGTGCATCACCATAGATGCCGTCGGTGTTAATATCGGCAGGACGCTCGTAGTTCTTGAATAGCGAGCAGCTGCTCAGTAAAAGAGTCCCCACCAAACCTCCCCAAAGGGAGGCTTTTATGGAAAAAACAGATTTATTATTCATATTTTTATTTCGTTATCACGTTATTACGACATTATTTTGCAACCTCACTTTCAGCGGCTTTCTCTTTCTCTCTTTGCGAACGCTCACGTTCCTTCAGGAACTGCTGGTCAGCTTCTTCTACCATAACCGGACGGATGCGTTCCTGCAGATACTCGAAGATGATGAAGAAAAGAGGTACAGTAAAGATGATGGCCAGTGTACCCACAGTCATACCGCCTATAACGCCAATACCGATGGTACGGTTACCATTGGCTCCGGCTCCAGTGGCAAACATAAGAGGAATCATACCGAAGATCATGGTAAGGACGGTCATGAGGATGGGGCGCAGACGGGCCTCGGCAGCAGCAAAGGCAGCCTCTACAATGCCCATACCCTTACGGCGGCGTTCCAAAGCAAACTCGGTAATAAGGATGGCCGTCTTAGCTAACAGACCGATAAGCATAATCACACCCGTCTGCAGGTAGATGTTGTTCTCTATCTGACCCAAGAACAGAATGCGTCCTATAGGCATTGCCTGTCCGTTCATGGTAATGGTCCAGTTGAAGCCTGTATTCCATAGCCATGCAAATCCGTAGGTTCCCATCAAACCGGCAGGAACAGAGAAGATGACGGCAAAAGGAACCAGGAAACTCTCATACAGACAGCTCAGAATCAGGAAGACAAGTATCACACAGATGGCGTAGGTGAGGTACGTGTCGTAGCTGCCCATGGTCAGGGCCTCCTCGCGAGCCATGCCGCCATACTCGTAGCTGTAGCCCTCGGGGAATACTTCCTTATGAACCTGCTGGATAATCTTCATTACCTCTGTGTTGCTGACTCCGGTATTGGCGGCAACGTTAACAGAGATAGAACTGAAGAGGTTAAAGTGGTTGTCAATCTCGGGACCAAGTACGGGCGTCAGCTTAACAAACTGGCTGAGCGGAGCCATCTGCCCCTGATTGCGGATGAACATATTATTTAGGTCGTTCTCGGTGGTACGAGCCTGTGGATTGCTTTGCAGCATCACACGGTACACCTTACTGAACTGGTTCATGTTGCTCACGTATGCACCTCCGCAGTAGCTGGCCAGTGCACTCAGTACCTGAGTGGGCGATATACCGGCACGCTTACATTGTGCCGCATCCACATCTACTTGGAATTGTGGGAAGTTACGCTCGTAAGTGGTGATACATCTACCTACCTCGGGATGCTCACCCAACTTTGCCAGGAACTGCTTGGTTAAGTTGAAGAACACTTCCTTATCTGCCGTTCCTGTCTTATCCTGCAGCTGCAATTCGATAGAACCCATTCCGTAGCCGGGAATCATACCTGGCTCGAAGACGAAGCACTGAGCCTCTGGAATCTCCTTCAGCAAACGGGCATTCAGCTTGGCATTTGCTACCATGGTGCTTGAACTCATCATATTATCCAACGGATGGTAGTTCATAAGTGCTAAGGCAGCCAATACAGTCACTACCACAAAGGCAAGTGCCTTCTTGGCAATCTTTTTCTTGTTAAACAGACTGCGTATAAATACTACCAGTGCAACGATGAATGCCAGTACGGCAAGGGTAGCAAAACCGAATCCAAGACCATGCTGACGATCTGCCCATGGTAGCATACGAATTACAGCCATACCGTAAGAGGTTCCTTGGCCCGACATGAATCCGTAGCCAGCTACCTTGGTAAATTGTGAAATTTCAGGAACTTCCTCAATAATCTTCTGGGCCTTGTTCAGAACGTCGTAAGTAGAAGCTACGTTGCTACCCGGAACGGCACTAACGTTCATCATACAAACGCCCTGGTCCTCGCTGGGAACCAATCCGCCTGGCAGATGGCTGGCAAAGAACAGCACGCCTACAACGGCAACAGCCAAAGCACCGAAGCTTACATAATATCTTATCTTGCGCGAAACCATTCGGCGCAACACATTGGCATATTTCTCCATCATGGCAGAGTAGGTAGCCTCGTATGCCAGACGGGTGCGGTAATTGATATTTCCAAAGAATCCTTTACGTCTTTCCTCGCTGGCTGGACGCATCATAATGGCGCACAGGGCAGGGCAGAGTACAAGGGCGCTGACGCAACTCAGACCTACCGCCGTTGCCAGCGTTACACCAAACTGGGTATAGAAGATACCTGCCGTACCACCTGTAAAACTAACAGGGATAAACACAGCCATAAATACGAAGGTACAGGAGATAACGGCCATTGTTACATCGCTCATGGCATCCTTGGTAGCCTCATACGGACTGGTATAGCCTGCATCAAACTTGGCCTGCACGGCCTCAACCACCACAATGGCATCGTCAACCACCGTACCAATGGCAAGCACAAGGGCGAATAGCGTAAGCAGGTTCAGCGTGAAACCCGCTAAGGCAAGGCAGGCAAAAGTTCCCACCAGAGATACAATAATGGATATAGAGGGAATGATGGTGGCCTTGAAATCCTGCAAGAAGAAGTAAACTACCAGCACCACCAGCAGGATGGCTACCAGCAACGTCTCTTCCACATTCGAGATAGAGGCCATAAGGAAGTCGTTACTCGACATCATCTTTACGAACTTCATGCCCTTGGGAAGTTCTTTGCTCAACTCATCAAGCTTGGCACTTACGCGGTCGTTTGTCTCCTTTGCATTGGCTCCAGCTAACTGGAAACTGAGGAACGTAACACCAGGGTGTCCCATTGCCTCACCGTGGAAAGAGTAGCTGATGGCACCTAATTCCACATCGGCGATGTCCTTCAGGCGAAGGATGGTTCCGTCTTCGTTGGCACGGATAACGATATCCTCAAACTCTGATATTTCCTTCAGACGCCCCTTGTACTTCAGGGTATACTGATAGTAGTTTTCCACACCGTCTCCGTGTGTACCGTTTACAGGCTTCTCACCTAACTGTCCAGCAGGAGACTCCAGGTTCTGTTCAGCCAGAGCTGTAGTGATATCATCCGGAACCACATTATATTGAGCCATCAACTCAGGCTTCATCCAGATACGCAGGGAGTAGGTACCGCCCAACAGCGTCACGTCACCTACACCTTCCACGCGCTTAATCTGAGGAATAACATTAATGTCGAGGTAGTTCGAGATAAAGTCCTCGTCGTACTTATCGTCCTCGCTGTAAAGCGCATCAATCTGCAGGAACGATGTTTGTCTTTTAACGGTGCTAACACCTATTCGGGTTACCTCCTGAGGCAGCAGACCTTGTACACGGCTCACGCGGTTCTGTACGTTCACGGCAGCCATATCGGGGTCGGTTCCCTGCTTGAATATAACGTTGATATTGGCAGAACCGGCATTGGTGGCCGTACTGCTCATGTATAGCATATTTTCTACACCGTTGATACCTTCCTCCAAAGGCTGGATAACGGCTTTCATTACAGCATCTGCACTGGCTCCCGTATAGGTGGCGCTAACAGATACGGTTGGAGGGGCAATATCGGGGAATTGCTCCAATGGAAGCGATGTGAATGATATGGCACCAACCAGCAGAATCATAATGGCTATTGATATGGCCATTACGGGTCTTTTGATAAATATATTTCCTTTCATTGACTTTATATGTCTCTAATCTCTAAACTCTCAACTCTAAACTCTCAACTATTTATTAGGCTTAATATCCTGCCCATCCTTCAGCATACCTGCGCCCTCAGCTACTATCAGGTCGCCTACCTTCAGGCCTTCCTTGATAACGTATTCCTTGCCATTGGTAAGGGCTTCTGTAACAACAAGCTGTTCATGAGCTATGTTGTTCTTATCCACCATATAAACCTTGAACTTATCCTGAATCTGAACGGTAGCTGTAGCAGGGATAACAATCTTATCCTTGAAAACGGTAGGGATAATAACGTATCCTGTACTTCCGCTATGTAACAGTTTGTCGGGGTTCTCAAATACGGAACGTACCTGTACGGTACCTGTGCTACGGTCAACTACACCGCTGATGCTCTCCACCTTACCCTTGTACTTGTATTCGCTTCCGTCTACCAATTGCAATGTAATCTCTGGCATTGCTTTGATGGCAGCCTCTGCACCTCCGTTCTCACGTGCAATATTCAGCAACTGAATTTCGTTGATTGAAAAGTAAACGTACATCTGGTGGTTATCGCTAACGGTTGTAAGCGGCTGAGGCATAGAAGGAGATACTAAAGCACCTTGGCGGAAGGGTAGGGTTCCCACAATTCCGTTTGAGGGGCTCTTTACAACTGTATAGCTGAGATTATTACGTGCATTCAGCACCTGAGCCTGGCATTGCGACAACGTAGCCTTAGCTGTCAGCAGGGAGTTGTTGGCCTTCTGAAGGTCGAACTCGCTCACTACACTCTGGTCGAAAAGCTGTTTCTTGCTGTCATACTCCAACTGAGCCGTTGCCAACTGAGCTTTTGCAGACTCCAACGCTGCCAAAGCTGTGTTCAGAGCAGCCTCATAGGGTACCTGATCTATGATGAACAAGGTCTGACCAGTCTTTACTTCCTGACCCTCCGTAACACAGAGCTTCGTCAGTGTACCGCTTACCTGAGGCAGAATGTCAATATCCTGACGTCCGCGTATGGTAGCGCTGTATCTGGTGGTCATGGTTATATCCTTAGTGGTAACCTTCATGGTCTCGAAGTTTGCTGTTGGCATTTGCTGTTGTGACTTGTTGCCGCATGATGTCAGCATGCATGCAACCATAATGCCAAATAGGTTCATGTACTTCAAATTCATTTTCATATTTATTTGTTTTTATTGATTATTCTGTTAGTTATGCCATAAAACGGGTGCAAAGGTACGACAAAATGTTCACATATCCCCCTTCATTTCTTCAAAAGAAGAAATAATTGTAATTATTTAACAAAATTTTGCCAGCACAGAAAAGAAAAAGGGGAAACTCTTGAAGTTTATTTGAATAAATATTTGAGCCGGATTCCTGTTTGGAGGAGTCCGGCTCAGTTTGTTTGTCTTTTTATAATTTTGTTTGTCTTTTTATAATAAGGTTTCTTAATGATTCTTTGAAGCCTTCCTCAAAGATGGGCGGTTCGTCGGGATGGGATTTCAGGTAATCCTCTTCCAGTTTGTCAAGCAGCTCTGCTATCAGTTCCCATTTACGATAATCCGGTAACTTTGGCTTCTTCAGAAAGTAACGTACTAAGATGTAAGCCTGCCATAAGGCAATTACACCTCTTTACTAAAACGACTCTGGGTTTTCCGCCCAATATGGGCAACGCAGAGGTTACGCACAGTAGCCTGTGCATCCATGTCGATCATGTCTTTGAGCATGGCAAGAAACGACTGTGTGAACATGAATTGTTCCATTGTTCTTTTCTTTTTTTTAATTGTTAAACCTAGGGTGTGTTACTAATACCCGTTAAAAAAAGTAAAAATACTATTAATCTGTGTCCCCCTAGGGGAGCACAAAAGTTGTGCAAATGTATGTCGTTTTTCCGAACTTTGCATCGGTTTGTAAGAGAAAATAAAAGTTTTGTGAATTAATTTTCAAAATCAACAAATATTTAAAGAAATTTTATTATGGACAACGAAGCTTTCAATTTGGTTAAGGGTAGGCTGGCTATACACAACCAGGCTGCCAAGAAGCTCACGCCTTGCGATGAACTGCTGCAATATAGGGTTATGCCCGAAACGGAATTGCCTCCATTGGAGTTCCTGTTCAAGATGAACGGAGTGGAATGTTTCCCGCGAGCTGAACTTGTGGCAAATACAGGAAAGGCAAAGAGTGGTAAAACGTTCTTTCTGTCTATCGTTATGGCATGCTGCCTGAAGAAAAATGTGCTAGGCTTAGAGCGAGTACGAGACACCCCCATTCGTGTCTTGTGGTACGATACTGAACAAAGTGCCCAGTCAACACAGAAAATCCTTGTCAATCGCATCATTCCTCTTTCGAGATGTCTGAAGGAAGAGGGGATCAACCTTAACCCTAACCTTAACCTTAACCCTGAAGAAGGAAGATGTAAAAAGGAAGATGAAGAAAATGTTCAATGTTCAATGTTCAATGATCAATGTAAAGAAGACTCTAATCTAAACGACCAGTTCTTTGTTTTCAACGTCCGAGGTATCGGTTGGGAGAAACGGCGTGAACTCTTAGCTACTGCTATTAATGAGATTAAGCCAGATTTGGTGATAGTGGACGGAATCAAAGACCTGATAACTGATATCAATGACGGTACACAGGCAACAACAGTTGTTGAAGATCAGATGGGGCTGGCACAGACTTACAACTGCTGCATTGTGGATGTTCTTCATCAGAACAAAAATGATGCAGACCGTAATATGCGTGGCTGGATTGGAACAGAACTGACCAACAAAGCTTTCGAGGTATGGTCGTGCGCTATTGTATCCAATACAGACACTTTTAAAGTGGAGCAGATTATGTCTCGAATGAAGCGCTGCGAGGAGAATCTCTACTACCAGCTTGATGACAATGCACTGCCCGTTTCCTGCCAGAAACCCGACGAACAGCCACGCGACCCTGCTAGCGGTAGGTATATTTCAAAAAAGAATGACAAAACAGGAGATGAAAAGAAACAAAAATACAAGGTTGACTGGGCTAAGTTGAACCGTGATTATATCCTGCCAAATGATAGTAAGGAACCCATGGCTCCAGAGGATATCCCATGGGATTTGGGAAGGCTGTTTACGGATGCCATGGAAGGATGTTCTTTCTTGCGTTTTGCTCCGTTAATGGCAGTAACCATGCGCATCTCTTGTATCGAGGACCGAAATTACTATTACCAACTGTTGGAGCGTGCAAAGAAAGAGCATTATCTGACACCCGGAAAGGATATGTCTGGTCAGCAGGGATTCTATCTAGTCACACCAGATCAGCGTAAACGCATCATTGCTACCGAGGAAGAGGAGCACCGCAAACAACAGGAACCTGTACAGGGTGAACTTCCCTTCAATAAACCAGAAGAAAATGGAACCGCTCCCTTCTAGACAGCCCCTCCCCCTATATATCGCCCTTTTTTATTTATATAAAAAAAGGGCTAGAGAGATATATATAGGGGCTATGTCTGAAGGCCGCCGAGCCGACCAAAAAAGGAAAAGAGAGTTATGAAGCCATTAAAAGAATTGTTGGAACGCTGTTCGTTCAAGACTATAGGACGTAGTATGAATCTTGATGTATCTCTCATCAATGGAGAACTCTATATCAGTCCTCTAACCACAGACATAAATCATCATCTTGACTTCGCTCTTCCTTCCATGAAGATGGTTGAGGCATGTAGGGCCGACGATTTCGATTTCTTCCAGCCCTTCATAAATGCCGGTAAACTAACAGAAGAGAATATGCACCACGCCGCAGAGCGCTATTACTTAGGCAAGACCAGAAGCGGCAGACCTATTTTCTGGATGATAGATGACACGCTGGACCCTCAGGATGCCCGAATAGTAAACCCAGATAACTCCGACACTTGGATATCAACGCTCCTAAAAACCCGCGAACCCTTCATCCAGTATTGGTGCCCCACACACTGCCTGTTTGGCTTGCATTTGTTGAGGGAAGATGGAAGAAGTAAGATGGCTGAGGGAAGAAGTCTGAGGGCAGATGGAAAAAATAATGTTCAATGTTGGCCTTCGGCCGAGCCTGCTCACGCTCGGGATAGCCTAAGCAAGCTTAGCTCTCCTCTCGCTCAATCGCAGCCTTCAACGTTCAATGTTCAATGGAAGCCTAGCATTTGCATCGTTGAGAGCGAACAGGCTGCCGTGGTGCTGAGTGAGTTGTTTCCCGAAAGTATCTGGATGGCTTATGCTACGGTGGCACATCTGGAGGTCGACCTCTTTGCCCCATTAGAAGGACGCACTGTAACGCTATTTCCCTGTACTGACCCCTATATGTCCAACTATCTTTTCTTTAATGACCTTGCGGCAGCGGTTCACAAGCAGTATCCCTCCATCCATATCACCGTGGATTCCATTCTGGAGGATAATGCCACAGACGAACAAAAGTCCCGCTGCATAGATCTCGTAGACTTCTTATTTGAAGGACAACCCCTTCAAAAGGTTCAAGAAGTTTAAGGGTTCAAGGGGTTTAAGACTTTGGCCCTTGGCTATTGGCTATTCCATTAACCTACTAAGCTATTAAGCTATTGAGCAGATAAGCTCTTGAACAGTTAAGGTTAAGGTTATGGTTATCGTACGAAGTTAACGTTAGCGTTGAAAAAAACAACTTAGAAAAAAAAATATTTAACTTAATTAGCAACAAAAAACAACTTGATTATGTTTAAGATTCAACCATACGGCAAATCGGAACTTGCCCTCCTGTATTTCCCCAATGCCGCAACAGTCAGTGGTGCTCTAAGCAACCTCAACTACTGGATTCGTCGTAATAAAGCGTTGAGCAAGGCACTGAAGAAGTGCGGTATGCCTCCCCGTTCCAAGTCTTTCACCCCAAAGGAAGTTGCTCTTATCATAGAACACTTGGGAGAACCGTAAGAAAAAAATGCTTTTAAATTGATTCTAACGTAAGTGTTTAAGGATAATCGTAACGGCCCCTCCCCACATGTCGTACCTTTGCATCGTCAATGAAACACATTGATAGAGTGTATGAAAATGCAAGTCGCGCGGTAGCAAATTTTTCACTCTTCATTCTTCACTTTTAATTTTACAAAAAATGGTCCGTTACATTCTCAAACAAATCAAGATTGCTTCAAGCCGTGCTTACGGCAAGTGGTTTGCCAAGAACGTGGTAGAGGAAACCATCGACTTGGATGGTCTTGCCGAGCACATGAGTAACCACAACAGTCCCTACAGCAAGGGCGTTATCAAAGGGCTGCTGACCGACATGATTGGCTGTATCAAGGAACTTCTTTTGGAGGGTAAGAACGTCAAGATTGACGACCTGGCTATCTTCAGCCTCGGCATCAAGAACAAGTTGGCTGCCAACTCAGAAGACGAGTTCACCGTCTCTAAGAATGTTGAAGGTGTCAAGCTCCGTGCACGTGCAACCGGCGAGTTGATGAGCAAGACCCTGAATCTGGAGGCTACCCTGAAGAAAGCCCAGTACATCAATGGCAAGCTGACAAGCACTGATGACAACGCTAACGTTAACCCTAACGCTAACCAAGGCGGTGGTGACAACACCAACCCTAACGTTAACCCTAACCCTAACGAGGGAGGCGGTGACAACCCAGGCGGCAACGACGATCCCGGAGCAGACGAAGATTAAAGATATATGATGTAAGAGGGAAGATGTAAGATGTGGTACTTATGGTTATCGGTTAACGGTTATCGGTTATTGGTTATAGAAGTCAAGAGGCGAGGGCCAAAATCTTGAACTTTTTGAACCCTTGAACATCTTGAACCAGAAGTTAGCCAATATCCACAGCCAATGGCCAATAGCCATAGTTCATAAACCATGAACCACAATTGTGTCCGGGGTGAGGCGAGGAGACAACCGTAAGGGTTTTCATGAACCATGAACCCTTAACCATGAACCAACCAATCTCTCCTGAACGCTGCCTGCGCACTTACATCACCCCTCTTCTTTAAACGCTAACGTTAACGATAACCAACAGCCAACAGCCAAAGTCGCTAACCGCTAACCGCTCAACGCTAACCGTTATTCAATAACCCATAACCTATAACCTTTTAACATTATATAATATGAAATTCAACTGGTCAACAATCAAGAAGATTATTCAGATTCTTATCACTATCCTTACCTCTGTAGTCGGTACCCTCTGCGTACAGTCGTGCATGCACTCTTAACGTTAACCCTAACCTTAACGTTAAGTGTTCAAGAAGTTCAAGAGGTTCAAGAAGTTCTAGTTTACAGTTCAACTATCATTAATCCTCCTACGCCTATCGGCGAGAGATCTATCAGATCCAGTTTCAACGTTAACGATAACCCTAACGATAACTTTTTTGTTCTCACGGAAATCACGGAAATCACTGAAATGGATTCTCTTTTTCAAATAAACAACGCAGTAAAAGATGTTTAGGCGTAC
>JAFSRW010000038.1 GCA_017445925.1 Bacteroidaceae bacterium
GGATGTCATTTCTCCCAAAAACGATATGCTTGCTAAATTGCGATGGCTTTTTGTGGACTTCCCTGAGATTGACCTCAATGCTCTTGGCTTCCCAAAAGGATGGGAAATGGAGCCGCTTTGGAGATGATATTTATTTGTGATAATTATCCAAATTGATTCCGAGCAAAAAGTAGCTTAAATAAAAATTTTTCCAAGTTGATTATTCCTCGTACTGAATAAGATGATGTAAGATGTAAGAGGGAAGAAGGAAGACACATTTCATTATCTGAACAAGTCGTTTAGATATAGGGAACAACTCATTGAGATAGTCTCTTATCCCCCTATAAAGTCCTATCTCAATGAGTCGCGGAGATAAGGGGAACAAGTCATGGAGATTATCTGGATGAAGCAAAGGTAAATGACCTGTTTTATGCAGATTATTAAAAAAAAATAATTTTATTTGCATAAAATAGGAAAAAGTGCTTTTACAAAACGGCACCGGTTGAAGTCCCCCAGTGCGACACAGTCTGCCATGAAAGCGCTCTTACGGTCAGACCTTGTAACACGTCGTGATGGATTTTACAGTATTTCTGATCCATTGATGGACTTATGGCTGAAGAGGGTACTGTTCCATAAATCATAAGTCTTTCAGCAAGATAAAGAGAACAGGCTGGTTGCAAATTGAATCGGCGCCAAAAACTCATTTTGGTTTTGCCAATAATTGTAGCTTATCTGTGATAATTATCTAACTTGTTTTCGAGCAAGAAATAGCTTAAATAAAATATTTTTCAAGTTGATTTTTCTCCTCCTAAATAAGATGATGTAAGATGTAAGAGGGAAGAAGGAAGATGTTTATTACTCTAGAGAATTCAGGCTTCAAACTCAAGTGATATTTTTAGTGCCTTTTAGGTTATACCCAAAATGGCTCGAGCCATTTCCCCTTTTGGCTCGAGCCAATGCCCTATTTGGCTCGAGCCAGCTTTTTTAGGACCTTAATGACAATTGATAATTGACAATTGACAATTGATAATGAATAATTAATAATTGGCAACTGAAAATCGTTATTGAATAACGTGATGGAAGCGAAAATTCTTTCCAAAAATCAAGTCACCAAAATTGGGGGTAAAAACAGGGACTTAACTCGATACATGTCATGAGTTAATTCGTTACATGTTTTGAATTAACTCACCGCATTATACACGTAAATTCACATTACGTGGAGATAGGGAATAAATCATGAAGATTATCTGGATAAAGTTAAAGTGACTATAGTCAAAGCTAAACCTTTTTTGAGAAATATTTTTGTGTTTCACAATTATTTCCTAAATTTGCAGCGTAAAACCTCTTTCAATGAGAAATACTAATACCAAAATAATATATGAAACAGTTGAAAGTCATTTTAACAGTGCTATGTGCACTGGTAATTACTGCCGTAAATGCCCAGAAAAAGACATGGGATTTCGTCGCGTTCGATGAGCAGAAATCGACGCTTGTTAGTTATGGAGGCGTCGAGAACTGGCACCTGCAAGCCCCAAATGACGGGAGCACAATCGGTGTGACGGCTTATGAGTATATGCACGAGAAGTGTATCCTTCTTGCAGTGAGAAACAGCACGACAAATGTGCAGGAACTGAGGTTATCTTCCGACTTCACATTGCAAGGAAAGGTACGGCAGATTATCTTGAAAGCCGGCGGATGGTTGCAGTTCATTGCTTATCTGATGCCGAACAACATGATGAAAGAAAGCAACCGCAACACAAGCGGCAGTTGGGACGAATATGTCATAGATTTCGAGGAGCCAGTCGAACTGGACGGACCACTGCAACTGTTCCTCGTTACAGCCTCTCCTGTCGCGCTTCAGAGCCTGACAATCGTAATGGGTGATGGCGATGATTCCGTGACTTCTACGTTCAATGCTTGGCAGAATCCGCAGCCCACTTCCGACGGAGGAATATATGGAATGATGAGGACAAACGAGAGTAATGATTGGGTGGGATTCCTCGACAATACCGACATAAACGTGCAGTACACCTCGATAGGTTCGGGAACCGATAGCGGTACGAGTTGCATCATGACATACTTGCAAAACGGGAACTATTGCCTAAACATGTCGAACGATTTTCCCTACGAAGGAACGGTTGAGAAAATCATTGTTCGTGCAGCAGGAAATCTGATGGGAATAGAAGCCGTCATCAGCGAAGGGTACAGCACGGATGCTTACCATGCCGGCACGCAGGCCTGGTCAACAGCCGAGTTCACGGACTATGTAATTTGGTGCACGAACTGCCCCGAATTCGAGGAAGCAGCTATCCAGCTTACTATCTACGGAGAAGGGGCAATGTATATCCATAGTGTCAAGATCGTTCGCCATGAAAACTTGCCGGAACTGCCCAGCGGAAAGTGCGGCGATAACCTCGAATGGGCCCTGGAATACTTACCCGGAGAGACGACTGATGACCACGACAACAACACCTCGATTCCAGCCGTGAAACTGGTGATAACCGGTACAGGGGATATGTACGACTACCAAAGCGAATATGCCGAATCACCCAATGCGGCTCCTTGGGCAAAGTACAAATGGAACATTACCCATGTTGACCTGAGCGACGATATCACTCATATCGGAGCCTATGCCTTCCCGAGGTACTGGAACCTAAACATTTACGACCCACTTCCTTCCCGATTGCAGAGCATAGGAGCCTGGGCTTTCTATAACATATATATAGGAAGAGAACTCCGCATTCCCGATGGAGTTATCAGCGTTGGAGCAGGGGCATTCGAGGCGGTAAACGGGGTGACAGACATATATATTCCTGCTGGACTGACCGACATAGGTTCCGAGGGATTCGCGGGTATGTATAATGCGGAATACTTCCATGTAGATGCCGAAAATCCGGTCTTTACGGACGAGGGATATGCACTGTCAAACCGTCAGACAAAGACTCTCATCGCCAGTACCCGAAAAAGTGAGATTCCCGATTGGATTGAGACTATCGGTCCGCGAGGAGCGAACAACGTTTATCGCGAAACTATTACCCTGCCTGACGGGCTGAAGTCCATAGGACAATACGCGTTTTGGTATGCCAAAATCACCGAGATCCGCATCCCGAACTCTGTGGAAACCATCTCAAGCTATGTCTTCCAAGGATGCAGCAGTCTCCTCACCGTATATATCGGAAAAGGGGTAAAAAGTATAGGTCGCGATGCCTTTGAATATTGCCGCAATATCCTCGACATCTATTGCGAAGCCGATCCCGAACATCTGGCATGGAGTCATGGAAATTATGAGAATCAAGCCTTCATGGCCGATGGCAAGACACTGATGCATGTCAGGGCAGAAGACCTGGAAACTTGGCAGACGAAGTTCGACTTCCTGAATGTCACGTTTGTGGGCGACCTCGCAACGGGAATTGAGCCGATTTATGATATGAAGACCATAGATGTTGAAAGCCTTCAGTCAGAGGATTTGAGCGATAACACCGTGGATAATGTGTACTACAATCTGAATCCAGAACGCGGCTGTTTCTACCAGGACGGCGGATTGGTTATCGGCCAGAGTACCGACATGTCTGCTATAGGAAACGGCACACCTGGTTCGGCAGAAGTGGCAGAGAACTTCAACGGAATCATTCTGAAAGTCATGGGAAAGGGTACCATAACCATTGACTCACGTGTGTTCGGACGTGACCTGAGACTCGCAGTGAGAATTGGCAACGGTACGCCTGTAATCTCACCGGATTGGGACCGCAGAGACCGCCAGATTTCATACAACGTCTCGCAGGAAACCTACGTTTATATCTATGCCGTTGGCCAAGGTGCCTTGGTACGGGCTTTCGGCAACAGTGAACCGGAAGCGGGTGACGATTATGTTGCCATTTATGGCATAACTATCGAACCCGAAGCATACGACCCTGATAGCATCAATGCTATCGACAACCATGACAGCCCCGCAGACTCTGCAACATATGACCTAAATGGACGCAGAATTCAAGGACTGCCCCGAAAAGGTATCGTAATCCAGAACGGAAAGAAGATACTGATTCGATAGATGCCTAACATAATATATATGACCGTAAGGTCTTAGTTAAGTAAGAACAATCGCATATAAAATAATAAGGTGGAGCCTTCGTGTTCCACCTTATATTGTGTGTCTTAAACTGAGACACCTCCGTAGCATTAAGGCGAAGGTAACTCAGCAAGAAGAGTTGTATCCATAACGTTTTTTTTTACGTATATCGTATATGGTTCCGAAAAAATTGCTTATTTTTGCCGAACAAATCTATAGAATGTTCTTTTCGGGCGAAACAATTATGAAAACTATTATTACCATCATGGCCACGTTGCTAACCATTCAGTTGCAAGCACAGAACAATGTTACCATTCGATATAATCAGGTGGGCAGCTATCCTTGGCAAGAGAAAATTATCGTTGTGGAAGGCATAAATCCTGTGGGAAAGTTGAAAGTTACAACGCCCGACGGCAAGACGCTGAAGCCGAAGGTAAAAATGCGAGAAGCAACGTCGGCCTTCTCTGGAAAGAAACGTTACGTAATAGACCTTGGTAATCTGACATCGACAGGACTCTACCAGGTGAGCGTGGATGGAAAATCATGCAACTTTGCAGTCTCTGAACACCCGTTTGCAGACATAGCCAAGGCATCGCTCCGACTTTTTTATCTTATCCGCTCGGGTATAGTTATTACGCAGGGTGGGGAATACAACCGTCCATTGGGACACCCTGATACCAGTGTGCTTGTTCATCCATCGGCTGCTTCATCACTTCGTCCTGCGGGTACCATCATTAGTTCACCATACGGGTGGTATGATGCGGGCGACTATAATAAATATGTGGTGAACTCGGCTTTCAGCATTGGCCTTATGTTTGCTGCATACGAGCAGCTTCCACATTACTTTGCACACTTGCGGACTAATATACCTGAGAGTGACAACAATACGCCCGACCTGCTTGATGAGATGATGTTCAACCTGCAATGGCTGCTTACTATGCAGGATCCTATGGACGGTGGGGTGTATCATAAACTAACTACACCAAACTTTGAAGGCTTTGTTATGCCCTCAGACTGCAAGCAGTTGCGCTATGTTGTGACTAAGAGTGTGACGGCTTCGCTTGATTTTGCCGCTGTGATGGCAGATGCGGCCCGTCTATTCGAATCCTACCAAAAGGACTATCCCGGTTTCTCCGCAATAGCAGCAGCCGCCAGCGAACGGGCTTATCGGTGGGCTAAAGAGCATCCTACAGCGTTCTATCATCAGAATGAGTTGAAGGATCCCGCAGTTACCACAGGAACATACGGCGACGGTAATGCCCGCGACGAGTTCTTCTGGGCTTCATCTGCCCTCTATCGTCTGACAGGCAGACAGCATTATCTTGACGATGCACGCCAATATCAGCCTGAACGTTTTACCGCACCATCGTGGGGAAATGTGGCTTCATTAGGTTCTTTCGAATGGATGAAAAGTGAGAATGAAGAATTAGGAATAAATTTACGTAATCAACTCATTGCCTACTGCGACGAGGCAATAAAGCCCGTAACATCGTCCTGCTTCCAGTCGCCATTCGGCAACAAAGCCCAAGATTTCGGTTGGGGATGTCTGGCAGAGAAGTGCTGCTGTCAGGGATTTGTGCTACTCTATGCTGACAAGTTGCTCGGAACCACCAAATATCAACCCAATGCCTTGCAGAATGCCGACTATCTGTTGGGACGTAACGCCACCGGCTACTGCTATGTTACCGGCTTTGGAGAAAAGAGTCCCATGCACCCGCACCATCGCATCTCTGCCTCAGACGGCATAGAAAAGCCATTTCCGGGAATGCTCGTGGGTGGTCCCAATCCAGGACAACAGGACAAACGTGAAATGAAGGCAAAGTACCCCTCTGACTACCCCGATGAGTCGTACATCGACGACGCAGCGTCATACGCTAGCAATGAGGTTGCAATTAATTGGAATGCTTCACTTGTGGCATTCTTATGTTGGTTGGATACGTTGCATTGATAAGTGTGTCTTACGCTGAAAAATTTCCAGCGTAAGACCGTTGATTTATGCTTTCACTTCTACAGCACGTTGTTCGATGGGCAGGCAACGCTTGTAGTTTTCGGTGTACTTCTCGAAGCCAGCAACATCTTCGGCAATCGGCTCCATAGATGTTCCCTGATTACCAGCAAAGACCACTTGGTCGAGATAATCCTCAAGAGACAGCTTCTGCGAATTGCGGATTTGGTAGCCGGCAAGCAGAGCAATACCCCACGCACCACCTTCACCTGCCGTTTCCATCACAGAAATCGGTGTGTTAAGGGCTGCTGCGAGGAAGCGCTGACCTACACCCTTGGTCTTGAACAATCCGCCGTGACCAGTAAGGCGATCCACCTTAATCTTCTCTTCCTTGAGTAGGATATCGTTGCCAATCTTGAGCACACCAATGGCTCCATAGAGCTGAGCGCGCATCAGGTTGGCCAGATTGAACTTGTCGGTTGCCGAGCGGACAAAGAGGGGACGTCCCTCGGACAAACCCGTGATAGGCTCTCCGCTGACGTAGTTATAGGTCATCAGGCCTCCACAGTCGGAGTCGCCCTCCAATGCTTTGTTGAAGAGTTTCGTGTATATGTCGCCCATATCGACGGGTACACCCAGCAGTTGCTGGTACTCCTTGAAGATACCTACCCATGCATTGATGTCGCTGGTGCAGTTGTTGCAATGTACCATAGCCACCAGGGAGCCGTCGGGTGTGGTGACAAGGTCGATGGCTTCGTAGGGTTTGCTCAGCGGTTTCTCCAATACAATCATTGAGAAACTGGAGGTTCCTGCGCTGACGTTTCCTGTGCGCTGCTTAACGGCATTGGTGGCTACCATACCCGTACCGGCATCGCCTTCGGGAGGACATAGAGGAATACCTGCCTTCAGGTGACCGCTGACATCCAGCATCCTGGCCCCTTCGGCTGTCAGTGAACCTGCATTCTCGCCTGCTACAAGCGACTTGGGCAGGATGTCGAGCAATTTCCATGAGTAGCCCTTGGGTGCAATCAGTTCATCAAACTTCTTCACCATCTCGGCATCATAGGTCTTCGTGGCGGGATCAACGGGAATCATACCTGATGCATCGCCTACACCCAGCACGAACTGACCTGTCATCTGCCAATGAACATAGCCTGCGAGGGTGGTGAGGTACTTGATGTCGGCTACGTGCTTCTCACCGTCGAGAATGCACTGATAGAGATGGCTTATGCTCCAACGCAAGGGGATATTGTAGTTGAAAAGCTTGCTCAACTCGGCAGCGGCCTTACCGGTATTGGTATTGCGCCAAGTACGGAAGGGCACCAGAATCTCCTGCTTCTCGTTGAAGGCCATATAGCCGTGCATCATGGCGGAGAATCCGATGCCGGCAAGCATCTCTATGTCGCAGGCATATTGGTTCTGAACGGCTTTGCGCAGGTCGGCATAGCAGTCCTGAAGACCTTCCCAAATCATATCGATGGAATAGGTCCAGAGTCCGTCAACAAGTTGGTTTTCCCACTCGTGGTCACCTTGTGCAATAGGCTTGTTATTCTCGTCGATGAGAACAGCCTTAATGCGGGTAGAGCCAAACTCTATACCGAGTATGGCTTTACCTGCTTCTATTGTCTGTTTTGCCGTCATATTACTTCAGCGCTTTATTCAACATATAATATACCTCGTTATTGCGAAGGGTCTGCTTGAAGTCGGCAATGTTGGTCTGCTTGTTGATCTTTACATACTCGATGCCGGTCATTTCTGCAAAGTCCTCCCAGTACTCCTCGTTGATATCGTAGGAGAAGGCGCTGTGATGTGTACCGCCTGCCAGAATCCATGCTGCAGCACCAATCTCGAAGGTGGGCTGAGGAATCCAAAGGGCAGAAGCTACAGGGAGCTTAGGCATGGGCTTGGGCTTGATGCACTCAACCTCCTGGCTGATCAGGCGGAAGCGGTTGCCAAGGTCAACGACGGTAGCCTTGATACCCTTGCCGGTCTTAGAGGTGAAGACGAGGCGGGCTGTCTGCTGCTTACGGATACCGATACCCAGGAAGTGAACCTCCAGCTTGGGCTTGTCTGTGGCAATGAGCGGACAAATCTCCAGCATGTGGCTCTGCAGGCAAGAGCTGCGGTCGCCGGCAAAGTTCAGGGTGTAGTCCTCCAGGAATGAACAACCGGTAGGCATGCCCTGCAGGATAACCCAAAGCGTACGATAGAGGCAAGCGGTCTTCCAGTCACCTTCGGCACCAAAGCCGTAGCCTTCCTGCATCAGGCGCTGACTGGCAAGACCAGGAATCTGGTCGAATCCACAGAAGTCAGGAGCGTCGATATCAGCATCGCCCAGATCGTCGAAGTTAGTGGTGAAAGCCGTAGCACCCTCGTCCTTCAGTACGCGACGTAAGGCGATTTCGGCTTTGGCGCTGTTCTTTACCTTCTCCCAGTAAACCTGCTCGCCGCTCTCGTCAATCTTGATGGTATAGAGCTTCTTGTACTCCTCGACCAAAGCATCTGCCTCGGCATCTGTTACCTTCTTGAAGTACTCCATCAGAGAGGAAACAGGATAGTAGTCAACGTGATAGCCCAAACGCTGCTCAAACTCCACGCGGTCGCCATCGGTAACGGCCACGTTGTTCATGTTCATACCGAACATCAGACAGCGGACATTGTGAGCGTCGGCAACACCAGCAGCTACGCGAGCCCAAACAGCAATCTGCTTCTGAGCCTTCTCGTCCTTCCAGTAGCCGCAAACCACCTTGCGGGCTACACGCATACGGGTGCAGATATGACCGAACTCAATATCGCCGTGAGCACTCTGGTTCAGGTTCATGAAGTCCATATCGATCTCGCTCCAGGGAATCTCAGCATTGTACTGGGTGTGGAAATGGAGTAGGGGCTTCTGCAACTGCTGCAGACCCTTGATCCACATCTTTGCGGGAGAGAAAGTATGCATCCAGGTAATGATACCGGCACACTTCTCATCGTTGTTGGCTGCCAGCATTATAGCCTCAACTTCCTTTGAACTGTTAGCTGTGCCCTTATATACAATCTTCACAGGGATATTGCCGCTGGCATTCAAACCCTCAACCATTTCCTTACTGTGTCCGTCGACAGCAACAACTGCGTCGCCTCCATAAAGCAACTGCGCACCAGTTACCCACCAAATCTCTAAATTTTCAAACATAGTTTTAAAATTTTAATTGATAATTGATAATTGACAATTGATAATTAAGCCATCGCTTCGCTCAGCCACTACTACCTGACAATTATCATATATCGTGGTTAATGATAAGTATTTTAGTTAATATTATTTTCTTTTGTTGATTTGACAATTGAAACTAATAGTTTTGTAAGGTCTCGACAATCTTTTATAATGCTTTTATATTCCTCGTCATTGAGATAACCTGTTCGATGAAGTAATCTTATCCAATAATCACTTTCTGACGATTCTTTTAGCGAGATGTTCATCTTTGAAAGGAAGTCCGATGTACTTTGGGCTTGTTCTGCCTCACAGATGTTTGCTCCAATGCTTGTGCCAGAGCGAAGCAACTGCTTGGACATAATATGCTCTTGTTTGGATGTCGTTAAGTGCTTGTAGAGATTAACAATTCTTACAGAGAACTCAAAACTCTTTTCCTTCACCACATTATCATCCTTCATAATTATCAATTATCAATTGTCAATTATTAATTAAAGCTTATTATGGTCAGCGTTTCCGCTGTCCATAATAAGCGTTTGGCCCGTGCTTGCGGCTATAATGCTTCTCGATGAGGAGTTTGTTCATAGAGGGAACATGGTCCACAAGGTCGAGCGTATTAAGATGAAGGGTTGAAGAGATGAAAGCCATCTTGGCCACCTCCTCCAATACAACAGCATTGTGTACAGCATTGTCCGCATCTGTTCCCCAGGTAAAGGGACCATGATTACGTACCAGCACAGCAGGGGTGTCGTTAGGATTCATTCCCTTAAAACGCTCTACAATAACATTTCCTGTTTCCTTCTCGTATTCACCGAACACCTCGGATTTCTTCATATTACGGGTACAGGGAATATCATCATGGAAATAGTCGGCATGCGTGGTACCGATGTTGGGAATATCCCTTCCAGACTGTGCCCACGCAGTAGCGTAGGTGCTATGGGTATGAACAACGCCGCCAATATCGGGGAACCCCCTATACAATACAAGGTGTGTGGGAGTGTCAGAAGAAGGATTCAAGTCTCCTTCCACCACCTTGCCCGAAGCAAGGTCTACCACAACCATATCAGATGCCTTCATATCAGCATAGCTTACTCCTGATGGTTTTATCACCACCAAACCTTTCTCACGGTCAATTGCAGAAACATTTCCCCATGTGAAAATCACCAGGTTATGTTTCACCAGGTCTAAATTTGCCTGGAAAACTTTTTCTTTAAGTTCTTCTAACATGTCTCCAAAGTATCTTCATTAGGTTGCAAATATATTGATTTTTTTTCAGTTGAAAGCAAAAACAGACAACATTTCTTCTCTCCCATGTACTTTTTTTGCAATAAAAAGAGGGCGCTTCAATTTGGTACGCCCTCCTTTTGTCATATTCAATGTCATTTTTATGGGATTATTTAATGCCAATGTTTGCCCTTAAAAAAGGACAACTCTACCTTTTATGATATTGAAGCCTTTTCGCGCTTTAGCAAGGTTTTGTCCGGAAAGTGAATAAATATGTTGAAAGTTGATGTCAGAGAGTTGTGAGTTTGCTGGCGATAGCAGAATCTCATTTAAGCCTGTTACATCCTCTTTAACAGTTACTGTGTTGGTGCTTTGGGCCAGATTTTCTAACTCAGCTTCATCACTGAGGGGAACGTAAATCTCAAGGCTGGATTTCAGCATTTTGCCGTTGCAGTGGGCTGTTATCTCGTCGGGTGTCATGGCAGAACGCCAAAAGACCAGTTCGGATGCTTCTCTGTTTGAGCCACCCAGTTCCACCTCCTTGATTTCTCCCAATCGAACGTTTAACTCTCCAGCACATACCTTATCAAGATAAAGAAGGGTACGCTTCTGGGCGTAATAGCTGGTAAGTGTGATACTATGCCAGTTAATATCCGAGATGGCGCGGGTACTGGTGAGGGTTAGGCCTGTAGGCGTGGTAAGTTCCACTTTTCCATCGGCAGTTACGCTTACCGTAGCATAACCGCCCGTGCAGCGAACACGGAACACTTGACCTTCTCCACCCTTTATGCGAGTTGTTATGGTGAAAGGATGCGTGGTACCTTCGGGAGTGAAATGTACGGTCTTGCCCATATATAATTTCATGCTCTTGGTGGTATTACGCTTGGGGAAAGGCTTCCCAGCCTTGAGTGCATCAAAGAGAGAGGGAACCATAGAACAGAAGAACTCGTAATGCCCTTCCGTATTCTGGTGGTAGGTGTCAGCTACATAGCCATCTGCCCAGGTGCCGTCGCCCTTATCAATGGAACCTAAACAGTTGAAGGAGGGCACATCCCACTCGTGGATGAGCAGGTTAAGCTTTTTAACGTAGCTATAATCGCTGGCATTATAGTCGCCACGCGTATAGTTGTTCATCACCACAGGAATCTTGCCATCGGCTCGTACCTTCTTAATGAGCTTGAGCATATTATCGCGCCATTGTGTGAAGATAGCATTCTGGTCGCTGGCTCCATGAATACCTTCATTGCCTAAGGATAGGCCGAATATGACATATCTGCCAAAATCGCGAATAAGATCATCGTAACGGTCCAGCAAGTTTTTGGTTGTATTTCCGCCGATAGAAACATTAGAGGTATAGAAGCGAGTATCGGACAATCCCTTCTGATAACGCTGAATAAGATGCTGCCCATAAAGATAGCGGTAACCCTTATAATCAGTAGCACCCTGTCCGTTGGCTACGCTGGAACCAAAGACAGAGATACGGTTCTCATCAATGGGCGCAGAAATATTGTAAACGCCGTTTGTCATATCCACTGTAATGAGATAGGTGCCTGCATTTTGGTAGATGTCCTCTGTATCCTGCCCGTTGGCAGCCATACCTAAGTTGTAGCGCGAGGAAGTATTTCTAAGGCGCTTAATAGCCAAATCGTCAGAGTTGTTCAGGGCAAAATACATGGTTTTATCCACCCATTGCTGAGAGGTGGTTTCCTTGAGTGTTACCTCTGATTCCCAAACACCACCGGCCTTGTAAGTAATCTGTGGATTTCCTGCTCCCATATTGCCTCTGATGTTCATGGTTACTGGTAACACATCAATAGTTTTTGTGTCCGCATTAACGGTGATACGAGCTATGCAGTCGTTATCAGCAGTACCATCGAGAGTAACTTCGCCGTCGGCTGTCTTGCCGGTAAGAAGGAAGGAACCCTTTGTCAGTCGTGCGTATGCTTGATAGCGGTTGGAGCCTACCGACTTAAACTTGGCCTCCTCTGCATTGCCTGTGAGGGTGAGGTCGGTGAACTGCCAGGGTTCCTCGGGACGAACGCCACCCGTGTATTCCTCAATCTTCATGGCACTGATGTGCGCCATGCCCGTTACACGCTGGAAGTTGACAACTATCTCGCCATTTCGACTGGGATAGATATAATCTGTAATAAGAATGTTGCGAACGTTTCCGTTATTGCCTTCGCCTCCAACATTGTTACCAGAGGTAACCTGACCGCCGCTCCACGTACGTTGTCCTTCTATTGTATACTGTGTAATGCGATTATCGGTGTGGTTACGTGTACCATATATATATAGCTTATAGCAGTTGTCCTTATTCAGATTAGTAAATTTAAAGGGTCGCAGGTCGCCATTGTCAATGAACATATAGTCCTCTGTGGCCGTTTGGATAGCAAGGTCGCCTAACATCTCATCCGACGGGCTGTTATTGCCACCAGCATTGATACCATTGGTGTATTGGGTGCAGGTGGTTACCAGTCGGTATTTAGATGCCATGCTGTTTTCCGAATTCTTCATGGTTACCGTCTTCGCAGCAATAGCATTGCTTGTGCTAACGCCAGAAGTGAGGTTAGTCCAGTAGTTGCCGTTCTTGTCTTTGGTGGAAGTCTGATGGCCACGTGAAGTGTTACTGGTTTCTCCAAAGTCAATGTAGAACTTCTGTGATAATGTCAGCTCCTTGTTGGGGCGTTCCAAACCAGAGAGTTCCTCAATCTTCATGCAGTTCAGGTACACCATAGCGCCCTTTGTCTTCTTGCAGATATTCAGGTCGATGTTGCCATCGCGGTCTGGAAATACAGGTTCTGAGACAAGGATTTTGTTGTTATTGCCATTGTAGCCACCGTCGCCTATTTTGGTACCACCCATCTGCATCTCACCTGTCCATACATTTTCTCCGCTGAACGTAAACCATGCTGTACGTGCATCGTCTGAGGTTCGACTTCCAAAGCTGTGGAATCTGTATGCTTTCTCTGGATTCAGGCCTGTAAAGTGTAGTACGCCGTAGTCCTGTGAACCTTCCATAAAGATATAATCTTGTGTGGCTGTTTGTATTGCAAGGTCACCCAGCAACGACTTCTTGGGCGACTGTAGTCCTCCGTTGCTATATCCATTGGTAGAGAAGGTTGTTCCTGTCTGTAACTTTATTTCGGAGGCAACGCCATCGGCACTAATGAGATCAATCTTGGTCAGCGCATACGCTTTATCGGGCGCTCCCTTTCCCTTTCCGTGCAAGTTGTTCCACTTATTGCCGTTGGCATCTGTATTGGTAAGGGAACCCTGATTGGCCACATTGTTCTGACCAAAATCAATATAAAAAACTCTTTCTTCTGTTTGTGCCAATATTGTGCTCGCCAGCATGGCCAGCATTGCTATCAACATTGCTGTTCTTTTTCTTGTCATAATGTGGTTATGGGATATAGGTTAATATTTGAACGAGCTTCCTCCGGCGAATTCTCGCAACAGAGAAGTTGGAGGTACCTGATTACTGGGTACACTACAGAAATACATTAGGAACTTGCGCAGGCGTGTTGCTTCGGCATATTCCTCAGTACGTTCAGGAACCTGTTCCAGTATGGGCATCACCCTGTCACGGATAACCCCCAACTCATATAGCAGGGCGCTGTTGAAAGTGGCATCGGCCAACTCCTGATAGGGGAAAATCCATTTTTCCTCGCCCGCCTTCACGCTGGGACACCGCTTGATAATCTCAACTGCTGAGTAGCCTCGAAAACGGTAATCGCGAAGGATGCGGCGAACCAAACGTATATCAACTGTGGGAATGTGGTTATGATCGTCCAACTGAATGGTGGTAAGCGCAGATACAAACAAGCGGTATTTCTGCTCATCCGGTATCTGCTGTGTTAGAATAGGGTTCAACGCATGGTTACCCTCTAAAATGATAACATCATTTGGCCCAATCTGTAGCTTTCGGCCTTCGTACACACGTTTTCCTGTTGGAAAGTCATACCTTGGAAGTTCTACCTCTTCACCTCGCAGGATTGCATTCATCTGCTCATTAAAAAGCTTGATATCCAAAGCTCCGATACACTCAAAGTCGTACTCGCCATTTTCGTCCTTGGGTGTATCTTCACGATTCACGAAATAATCATCCGTACTCAAGGTGTACGGACGCAGTCCGCAAGCCATTATCAGGATAGCCAGACGCTTGGCTGTGGTGGTCTTACCACTACTGCTGGGGCCTGCAATAAGCACCAAGCGGGCTTTGCGTCGGGTTATATCATCGGCTATATCCGAAAGTTTCTTATCCTGGAGCGCCTCGCTGACATTTATCAGATCGGTAGCCCTGCCCGCTAAAATAGCCTTATTGAATTCTCCAACAGTTCGTACTCGCAAGATTTCCTGCCACTGATGGTGCTCGCGTATAACACCCAGCATCTTCTTCTGTTCTACATATTCCTCTAATACAGAAGGGTTTTTCTCGCTTGGAATGCGCAAGAGAAGTCCATCGTAGAAAGGCATCAGAGCAAAGAGATGCAACATTCCTGTGCGCGTCAGCAGCGGTCCATAGAAATAGTCTATGCTGGTATCCAGTTTATAGTAATCAGTGTACAAAGCATCCTGACTCTCCAAAAGTTGTACCTTACTGGTCATACCCCTTTTTTGGAACATAGCAATGGCATCTTCTATGGGGCACTGAATACGGTGAATGGGCATATTGGCATCAATGATTTCCTGCATACGCTTACTGATGCGTGTAACGTCAGCCTCCTGAACTTCACGACCGATATTCAATTCGCAGTAATAACCTCGACTCACGGGTGCACCGATTATCAGATGCCCTTCCGGGAAAAGGTCTTCTACGGCTTTTGCCAACACAAAGAACAGCGTTCTGGTGTAAGTGCGCATGCCACTGGGATGGTGCAAGCTTAGGAAGTTTACATCCTTATTGTTATAAAAACGGTAGTTCATGCCTTGCGTCTTATTATTGACATGGGCACAAACGGGACCGAAAGGCATTTCAAATGCCGCTGCACGGAAAATCTCAAAGAGTGTGCACCCAAAAGGAGCTGTAATGGTCTCACCGGTATTTTTGCAGCGGATATGTACCATTCGGCTTTTCTGCTCTTCGTCTTCCTTGTATGTTGAACTATTTGTTGTCATGTATCTTATTTGACGTTATTTCTTCACTCCATTTCCTATTTCTGCCATAAGTTCTTTCATGCCCTCGCTGGCCCCCTTCATGATATGGCGGAAATTCCTGATGGAATTCCACTGTACAGGCTTGGGATCTATCAGGTAAATAGGCGCTGTTGGCGGAACGTATTGGGTAAGTCCGGCAGCCGGATAAACATTTAAGCTGGTACCTATAATAATAAAGATGTCGGCCTCCATGCATTCCGTTGCTGCCCGTTCGATCTCTGGGACAGGCTCACCAAACCATACAATGAAGGGACGCAACTGGCTACCGTCCTCGGCACAATCGCCCATCTTTACAATAAGATGCTCATTATCTAAAGTGCGGATGTAACGCGGGTCGTTTGGATTATAGCTGCTGGTAACCTTCATCAATTCACCATGCAGGTGAATCACATTGGTACTTCCTGCGCGTTCGTGCAAATCGTCAACATTCTGGGTAACAACGGTTACTTCGTACTGCTTCTCCAACTCTGCCACCAGCTTGTGTCCTAAATTAGGTTCCTTCTGTAAAATTTGAGTTCGCAGGTTGTTATAGAAATCCGTTACCATCTGTGGGTTACGTGCCCACCCTTCCGGCGTAGCCACATCCTCCACATTATACTGTTCCCACAATCCGTCACTATCACGGAACGTACTTACACCACTTTCGGCGCTCATACCAGCACCAGTTAATACAACAACTTTCATATTTTAGCAATCTTATAAAGTCACAAACTCACAAATTTATATATAATAATGTGCAAAAATAGCAAAAAAAATGTAATGTTTGACTTTTGGATAAATAAAATGTATTAATTTTGCGCCGCATAATAGTAAATGTATTCAAAGAATGAACAAAATTAGCTATGCTTTGGGCCTTGGCATTGGTCAACAGCTCAAGAGTATGAACATTGAGGATTTCAGCATTGAAGATTTCACAAAAAGCATCAGCGATGTGATGACAGGCAAGGAAACCGCCATCAGTAGCAGAGAGGCTCAGGCAATGCTGAATGAGTATTTCCAGAAGAAAGAGAAAGAACAGGCACAGACTGCCATAGCAGAAGGTAAGGTATATCTTGAACAGAATGCCAAGCGCGATGGTGTAACCCAGACCAAGAGCGGCCTGCAGTATGAGGTGCTTACTGAGGGTACTGGCAAAAGTCCCAAGGCTACAGATACCGTACGCTGCCATTACGAGGGTCGTTTGCTGGATGGTACTGTTTTCGACAGTAGCTACAAGCGCGGAGAGCCTGCCGACTTTGGACTGAATCAGGTTATTCCTGGGTGGACCGAGGGTGTTCAGCTGATGAAGGAAGGTGCTAAGTTCCGCTTCCATATTCCCTATTTGCTGGCTTACGGCGAGCGTGGCGCAGGTGCACAGATTCCCCCCTACAGCACACTGATATTTGACGTAGAGTTGATTAAGGTGCTGTGATAAATAATAATTGACAATTGACAATTGATAATTGACAATTTAACAAACAATAAAAAAACAAAAAAAGCAATGAAAAAGATTTCTATTATTGCAGCCGTTGTTCTGGCTGCCATTATGGCCTCTTGTGGTAACGGTACTCCCAAGGCTAACTTGAAAACTGATGTAGATACCTTGAGTTATGCATTCGGTATGTCTCAGACTCAGGGTCTGAAGGACTATTTGGCTCAGCGTGAAGGTGTAGACACCACTTTCATGAACGAGTTCGTTAAAGGTTTGAACGACGGTGCCAATGCTGGCGACGACAAGAAGAAGAGCGCTTACTTTGCTGGTCTGCGTATTGGTCAGATGATTAGCCAGCAGTGGGTTAAGGGTATCAACTATGAACTTTTTGGCGAGGATAGCACTCAGACTATCAGCTTGAACAACCTTTTGGCAGGTTTCGTTGCAGGAACACTTGGCAAGGGCGGTTTGATGTCTGTTGATGAGGCTACTTCTACCCGTGAGAACCTGATGCAGAGCATTAAGGCTGCTCAGACAGAGAAGAAGTACGGTGAGTGGAAGGCAGAGTGCGAGGAGTTCATGAAGAAGATTGCCAAGAAGGACGGTATCAAGAAACTGGACAAGGGCGTTTACTATGAGGTTCTAACCGAAGGTACTGGTGAGATTCCTGCTGATACCAGCCGTGTAAAGGTTAACTATGAGGGTAAGCTCATCAATGATACTATCTTTGATAGCAGCTACCAGCGTGGCGAGCCCACAACTTTCCGTTGCAACCAGGTTATTGCTGGATGGACCGAGGCTCTTACTCACATGCCTGTAGGTTCTACATGGATGGTTTATATTCCTCAGGAGCAGGCTTATGCTGAGCGCGAGGCTGGTAAGATTAAGCCTTTCTCAAGCTTGATCTTCAAGATTGAGTTGGTTGGCATCGAGAAGTAATTGACAAGTTGACAAGTTGACGAGTTGACAAGTTGACGAGTTGACAAGTTGACGAGTTGATAGATAATAAAATGAAGAAGATATTTCTTTTTTCTCTTTGCGCCCTTTTGGCTTTAGGCACATCTGCCGCAAGTAAGAAGAAGACAAATAAGAAAGCTGCTAAGGCTCCCGTTGAGGTTGTCGACACCGTTTCTGTTGACACCTTCAGCTACCTGTTTGGTAAGGCTAACACCAATGGCCTGACAAACTATCTGACTCAGCGTATGGGTGTTGATGTGGCTTATCTTGAGGATTTTGTAAAGGGCTTTCAGCAGACGGAGCTCACAGAAGCCGACAAGAAAGAGAAAGCTCGTCTGGCTGGTATAGAAATCCGTTCTCAGGTAGAGAATCAGGTAATTGCTCAGGCCAACAAGCAGATTAATGATAGTGTTGACATCCTAAACAAGGCTCTCTTTGTGAAGGGTTTTCAGGATGGTATTACACAGTCTAACATGACCATCAGTATGGATAGCATCCAGACAGTGGTTAGAAAGCAGATGGATTACTATCATAAGGTAAACATGGAGAAGAAGTATGGTGCCAATCGTATTGCTGGTGAAGAGTTCCTGAAGAAGAACGCTAAGGCTGACAGTGTTCAAACTACCGCCAGCGGTCTGCAATACAAGATTCTCACCAAGGGAACCGGCGAGATTCCTCAGGCTACCGACAAGGTTAAGGTGCACTATGAAGGCCACCTTATCGACGGTACTGAGTTCGACAGTTCTTACAAGCGCGATAAGCCCACTACCTTCCCTGCCAATCAGGTTATAAAGGGGTGGACTGAGGCACTTACCATGATGCCAGTTGGTAGCAAGTGGATGCTTTACATTCCTCAGGAGTTGGCTTATGGAGACAGAGAGCAGAATAAGATTCCTCCTTTCTCTACGCTGATATTTACCGTGGAATTACTTGAGATTGTGAAATAAAGCATCATAAAACAAGCAAAAAGACACCAAAATCATCATTTGGTGTCTTTTTTTTGCTATTTTTCTTTCAAGAATTGCATAAAAGTCGTATTTTTGCTATCAAATTATTACAAATCAATATTGTTTTATGGAAAAGATTGACAACCTCGACAAGAAAATCCTTGAGATTATCTCAAACAATGCCAGAATTCCTTTTAAGGATGTAGCCGCAGAATGTGGCGTCAGCAGAGCTGCCGTTCACCAACGTGTACAGCGCCTTATTGATATGGGCGTTATTGTTGGATCCGGGTATCATGTAAATCCATGCAGTTTGGGATATAACACCTGCACCTATGTGGGTATCAAACTGGAAAAAGGTTCTATGTACAAGGGCGTAGTCCAGGAATTCATTAAGATTCCTGAGATTGTGGAATGCCACTTTACAACTGGTCCTTACACCATGCTGGTTAAGCTGTATGCTCGCGACAATGCCCACCTGATGGAGTTGTTGAACAATCGCCTTCAGGAGATTGCAGGTGTTGTTTCTACAGAAACACTTATCTCGCTGAAGCAGAGTATCAAGAAGGAAGTGCCCATAGGCTTGCAGCGAGAAGAGACAAAACCCATTTCATTGGACGAGGAATAATCCTGATATGCAAGCAGCACGCCCTATAATAGGCATAACAGGCAATTTTGGTGCTAAAGGATGCGAGTTGGCACAGGGCTACTACGAGTCAGTTCTGCAGGCTGGTGGCATTCCGTTAGTGCTTCCGCCCTACGAGGATGCAGATGCTCTTTGCCAGACGCTTGACAAGGTGGACGGAATCCTGCTCTCTGGAGGAGGTGACATCAATCCGCTACTGTTAGGCGAAGAACCCATACCCGGCTTGCATGGCATCTGTCCGCAGCGCGACAAGATGGAACTTCTCTTAGTTCGTGAGGCTTACAACCGACAGATTCCTATCTTAGGCATCTGCAGAGGTATTCAAGTCTTGGTGGCTGCTCTTGGTGGAACCCTTTACCAAGACCTCAACACACAGTATTCTGAGGCTCCTTTGGTAAAGCACGATCAGGACTTGGACCGTGCCTACGCTTCTCATACTGTTCAGTTGGAAGCCGGAAGCGCACTTGCCCACCTTTTCCCTGAAGCAAAAGAGAAGGGCTTGCCTGTGAACTCTTTCCACCATCAGGCTGTACGTACGCCAGGTGCACTCTTAAAGGTTGCTGCCAATGCAACAGACGGTGTGATTGAAGCCGTTGAGAGCAACGAGTTTAAGAGTATAATTGGTGTTCAGTGGCATCCTGAATGCTTCATTACCAGAGGTGACCGCTGCATGATGCCGCTCTTTGACTGGCTTATATCAGAAGCCTCATCCTTTGCCGAAGCCAAGCGTATTCATCGTAGGATTATCACCCTCGACAGCCATTGTGATACGCCCATGTTCTTTTCGGAGGGTTTTACTGCCGATATGTTTGCCAAGCGAACAGATAAGGTTTTGGTAGACCTTCCCAAAATGAGAGAAGGATTCTTGGATGCTTCCATTATGGTAGCATACCTGAAGCAAGGCGAACGGGATGATGAATCACTTTTGGCTGCAACAGCTAAAGCCAATCGTATCCTTACCCAAATAGAAGAAATGGTGGCGGCTAACTGTACAGCCGTAGATATTGCCTATACACCTGCAGATATTGCCCGATTGAAGCACGTTGGCAAGAAAGCTATCATGCTGGGTATAGAAAATGGTTATGCCATAGGGAAGGATCTTAGCCTGCTGGAACATTTTGCCAAACGCGGTATTGTATATATGACGCTTTGTCATAATGGCGATAACGATATCTGCGATTCTGCCAAGGGAAATGCTGAACATGGCGGTCTGAGCCCATTTGGTGAGCAAGTAGTTCAGGAGATGAACCACTTGGGCATTATGGTGGATTTGAGCCATGCCGCCGAATCCAGTTTCTACGATGCCCTCGAGGTTAGTAAGAAACCCATTGTTTGCAGTCATAGCAGCGCCCGTGCCCTTTGCGACCATCCTCGCAACCTTACTGACGATCAGATGAAAGCCTTGGCTCAAAAAGGCGGTGTTGCTCAGGTTACCATGTACAACGGATTTCTGCGTACCGACTGTAAAGCAACCATCCTTGATGCCGTAGAGCACCTGAATCACATGGTGAACATCATGGGTATAGAACATGTGGGTATTGGCACCGACTTCGACGGCGATGGCGGTGTACCTGGTATGGCCAATGCATCTGAGGTTATCAACTTTACCCGTCGTCTCCTACTGGAACGTTATTCCGAGGAGCAGATTCAGATGATTTGGGGAGGAAATTTCCTCCGTGTGATGGAGCAAATAAAGAACATTTAAGCTTATACATTATTTATTTTAATGAGATACATTCTTTTAGCCGCTTTGGTTTGTTTATTTTCTGCCTGCGGCGAAAAAACCAAGAGTAAAGCAGGAGGGGCCGACACCATTGCTTTGGCACCTTGCCCCACCTTCAATACTGATACTTGTATGAAGTACATTCAGGAGCAGTGCGACTTTGGCCCTCGTGTAACGGGTTCCAAGGAATCTGTTCTGTGCAAGCAGTATATTGTTGACCAGTTTAAGCGTTTGGGCGCTGTAGTTGAGGAGCAGCCTTGCAAAGTTACCATTTGGGACGGTTCTGAACTTTCTGCCTGCAATGTTATTGCCAAGTTAAATCCGGAAAATACTGACCGCGTTCTTTTCTGTGCCCATTGGGACAGTCGTCCCTGGGCTGATAACGACGAGGATGAGAAGAATCATCATACACCCGTTCTGGCAGCCAACGATGGTGCCAGCGGAGTGGCTGTAATGATGGAACTCTGTCGTCTCTTACAGCAGAAGCCCGTTAAAGTAGGTGTTGATTTTATCTGCTTTGATGCTGAAGATATGGGAACTCCCCAGTGGGCTGAGACAGAGGAGTCCGACAGCCACACTTGGTGCTTAGGTTCCAAGTATTGGGCAGAGAAGGCACACGAGGAAGGTTATCGCGCTCGTTATGGCGTACTGTTGGATATGGTTGGCGGCAGAGGTAGTGTATTTCCTGCTGAGAGGGTAAGTCAGGAACTTGCCCAGCCCATAGTTAGCCTGATTTGGCGTTTGGGAAATCAGATTGGTTACGGTCATTATTTCCCCCTGAACAAAGAAGGCGGTTTCCTGATGGACGACCACGTAAATGTGAACCGCTATGCCCGTATTCCCTGCATCGACATTGTACCTAATTTTACTGACGGTCCCAGCAGTTTTGGTCCCACTTGGCATACAGTTAACGATACGCCTGAGAACATAGACCCCAACGTTTTGGAGGCTGTAGGTCAGACACTTACACAACTTATTTATAACGAGGAACTATGACAATAAACGAGATACAAGACGAGATTATAGAGGAGTTTGCTGATTTCGACGATTGGATGGACCGCTACCAACTGCTCATAGATTTAGGTAGCGAACAGCAACCACTCGACAACAAATACAAGACGGAGCAGAACCTGATAGACGGCTGCCAAAGCCGCGTGTGGCTGCAAGCCGACATGCAGGACGGACTGGTTCACTTTCAGGCAGAGAGCGATGCCCTTATAGTAAAAGGTATAGTGGCTCTGCTCATTCGTGTGCTGAGCGACCACACTCCACAGGAGATTCTGGATGCCGACCTTTACTTCATTGAGAAAATTGGCCTGCGTGAGCATCTCTCTCCCACACGTAGCAATGGTCTCTTGGCAATGCTTAAGCAAATGAAACTCTACGCCTTGGCGTTTAAGTCAATTCATAATTCATAATTCTCAATTCATAATTAGGAATTAAACTTTTATCGCCAAAAGGTGTCATATTAATAAGGTTTCGCTAACCGCTAACCACTAACAGCTTTGAACATCGGAAATGTGAATCTTGGAGAACGCCCCGTTCTGTTAGCACCCATGGAGGACGTTACAGACATCGGGTTCCGTCTGCTTTGTCGGCAGATGGGAGCTGCTATGGTGTATTCCGAGTTCGTTTCAAGCGATGCGCTCATACGTCTTGTCAACAAAAGCCTGCAGAAACTGCAGGTATGTCCTGACGAACGTCCTGTGGCCATCCAGATATACGGTCGTGATGTAGATTCTGTTCGTGAAGCTGCCAAGATTGTGGTCGATCAGGCTCACCCCGATGTCTTGGACCTTAATTTTGGTTGTCCCGTTAAGAAGGTCGCTGGCAAGGGAGCCGGAAGCGGTATGCTGAAGAATATTCCTCTTCTTTTGGATATCACCCGTGCCGTAGTGGAGGCCGTTCCTGATACCCCTGTAACCGTTAAGACCCGTTTAGCTTGGGACGAGAAATCGCTCTACCTTCCTTCTGGTACACCTTTTATTGTGGACCTTGCTGAACGTCTTCAGGATTGTGGCATTCAGGCACTTACGCTACATGGGAGAACACGCTCTCAGATGTATACTGGTGAGGCCGACTGGACCCTCATAGGAGCCGTAAAGCAAAACCCCCGTATGCACATACCTATTATTGGAAACGGAGACATCACCACAGCAGAAGGTGCCCGTGAATGCTTTGAACGCTACGGTGTAGATGCTGTTATGATAGGCAGGGCCACCTTTGGCCGGCCTTGGATATTCCATGAGATTGCTCATCCGGAGAATCCGCTCTCTTTGGATGAAAAGATTGACATTCTCAAACAGCAGGTGCAGACTTCCGTAGAGCGAATAGACGAATACCGGGGCATTCTGCACATTCGTCGGCACTTGGCGGCAACACCTCTCTTCAAGGGCATTCCCAACTTCCGCGAGACCCGAATCCGTATGCTCAGGGCTGAGAACGTAGAGGAACTTTTTTCCATTATAGAAGACATCAGAAAAATTCTAAAAGCAGCATAATCATTCATTAACTTACTGAACTAATATGGCAGAGAACAAACAGAACAGAAGTCGCCGCGACTTCCTCAAGAGATTAGGATGGGGTGGCGCATCAGCAGTAGGAATGATGGCTATGGCACCGCTGACTACCTTTGGCAAACCAGAGGACGTGACAGCCGACCCAGCCAAGATGGCCATTCGTGAAAATCGCAGAACAGGCGATAAGGTATCACTGCTTGGATATGGCATGATGCGTTTACCTTCCAACAATCGCGCTATCAATCAGGATATGGTGAATCAGGAGGTAGACTATGCGTTGGCTCATGGTGTGAACTATTTCGACACAGCTCCTGTGTATCATGGCGGACGTTCCGAGGAGGCTGTGGGTATTGCTCTTTCACGCCATCCTCGCGACAAGTACTTTGTGGCTACCAAGCTTTCTAACTTTGGTCGCGACCAGTGGAATCTGGAAAGTGCCAAGAAGATGCTCCAGGCCTCTATGGAGAAACTGAAAGTGGATTACATTGACTACTACCTGCTGCACAGCGTAGGCGGCAAGGGACCCGATGAGTTCAAGGCCCGCTTCGAGGAAAACGGCATTGTTGAGTTCCTTCAGGAGGAACGCAAAGCCGGTCGCATCCGCAACTTGGGTTTCTCGTTCCACGGAAGTATCGAGACCTTCGATTATCTGATAGATAACAACGATGATTTTGAATGGGACTTTGTCCAGATTCAGATGAACTATATTGACTGGCGTCATGCTGATACCCGCAGGGGTAACACTGATGCCGAGTATCTTTACAACAAACTCGAGAAAGCTGGCATTCAGTGCGTTATCATGGAACCCCTTTTGGGTGGTCGTCTGGCTAATGTACCCGATGATGTTCGCAGCATGATGAAGGAAGTTCGTCCTTCCGACTCTCCAGCCCGCTGGGCTTTCCGTTGGGTTGGATCCTATCCCAATGTACTGACCGTTCTCTCTGGCATGACCACTATGGAAGTGCTGCAGGAGAATGTTGCTACTTTTGCACCTTTGGATCCTTGTACTGAGAGCGAGAATGCCCTTATGGCCAAGATTGCCGACAAGATGAACGGCGTGCCCGTGATTCCCTGTACTGACTGTAAGTACTGCATGCCTTGTGCCTTTGGGCTGGATATCCCAGGAAACTTCTCGGTTTACAACAAGGCTGTTAACGAAGGTATTCTGCCATTGCCCGATAAGTCGTCGCCCGACTATCAGAAGCGCCTTGATGCCGTTAATAAAATGTTCCAAAAAGGACTCAACAAAAAGCAATGGGCCACTAAGTGTACCGATTGTGAAGCGTGCCTTCCCAAGTGTCCGCAACACATTCGTATACCCAACCAGATGGGGCGTATTGCAGAAATATTAAGAAAAAGATAATGAAGAAAAGACTTTTAATTGTACCCGTCCTGGCACTCACGCTGATGAGTTTTGTACAGGACTCACCCATTTCAGAAGAGCAGGGCATGGTGGTTGTCAATACCACCACGCTCTGTCCTAACGTTAAAGGCTATACAGATGTAGTGCCTGTTAAAATCTACATCAAGGATGGTAAAATAGATAAGGTAAAGCCCTTGCGCAACACCGAGACCCCCAAATACTGGGCCATGATTAAGAAGGAGATGCTGCCCAAATGGGTAGGAATGGATGTTAAGAAGGCAGCGAAAGCCAAGGTGGATGTCGTTACTGGGGCCACTATCTCCAGCAAAGCCCTCATGAAAAATGTTCAGACTGGCTGCGACTACTACGTCAAAGAAAAAAAATAAATTTTTTCTAAGGAGTTAAAGAAGTTAGAGTAGTTATCGCTTCGCTCGTCCTTCGGACAGAAGTTAAAAGACATTACCTTTGCTATCAAGAAGCCAAACTATTGTCCTTTAACTCCTTTAACTCCTTTAACTCCCTTAAAAACATTATGAAGTACGATTTCTCTGAGATAGTTCCTCGCCTTGGTACAGACTGCATGAAGTACGACAAGGTTGACTGGTGTTGTGGCCGCAAGGATGTAATACCCATGTGGGTGGCCGATATGGATTTCCGTACCCCACCCTTTGTCTTGGAAGCCATGCAACGACGTTTGCAGCAGGGTATCTTGGGTTATACCTGTAGCCACGATGCCTATTGGGATAATATCTGTCGCTGGAACAAAGAGCAGTTTGGCATAGATCTGAAACGCGAGGAAGTTACCTACATCCCAGGTGTGGTATGTGGCATCTATCTTTGTGTTCAATGCTTTACCAACGAGGGCGATAAGATTCTTATTCAGGAACCCGTATATCATCCCTTCCGCATCGTGCCTGAACACAGCGGAAGAGAGATTGTCTTCAACTCACTGGTACGTACCAAGGACAGCTTTACGATGGATATGGACAGCCTGCGCCGCGATATAAAAGGCTGTCGAATGATAATTCTCTGCAACCCTCACAACCCTGCCGGTATATGCTGGACGCGTGAACAGTTGCAAGAGGTGGCTCATATCTGTGCCGAGGAAGGTGTTCTGGTGGTAAGCGACGAGATTCATTGCGATATGCTCCTTGGAGGCCGCAAACATATTCCCTTTGCCAGCGTTAGCGAGGAGGCTCGCTTGAACAGCATTACCTTGCAGGCTCCCAGCAAGACGTTTAATATGCCTGGTATTGTGGCATCTCAGACCATTGTCTATGAGCCCAAGAAACGTCGTAAGTTCTTTACATATATCGAGGGGAACGATTTCGACCTTGGCAATGTCTTTGCCTACGACTGTGTTGCTGCCTGCTACAGCCCACAGGGTTTGGAGTGGAAGACCCAGATGCTGGATTATGTGCAAGGCAATATAGATTTGCTCTGCGAGCGCATGCAGAAAGAATGTCCACAGATTGTACCCATTCGTCCTGAAGCCAGTTTCCTCGTCTTCTTGGATTGCAGGGGTTTAGGCTACGAGACGCAGGAAGAGTTGGACGATTTCTTTGCCAACAAAGCCAAGGTTGGTCTCAACTCCGGCGCCATGTTTGGCCCAGGCGGAAAGGGCTATATGCGCATGAATGTTGGTTGTCCCCGCTCAGTAGTCAACCAAGCCATCGACCAGATTGTAGCAGCCTTGGAAAAGTAGTCGCTGCAAGCAATAAAGTTTAATAATATGAAAAATAAGCACTTTTTAGGAATTGTTCTGCTCTGTCTGCTGTGTTGTCCGGTGGACACTTGGGCACAGAGTGAGTATCAGGAAGTTAAGGATGTAACCACGACTCTGCTGAAAGCTGAAAAGGAGAGGCAGGTACTGCTGATTGGGAGTCCCAAGGCAGACTCGGTAGACATCATTAAGAAGACAATGCGCATTTTCTGCAACGATAATGCGGCATACCTTTCTTTTAGGGAGGAGAATGTGCAACGCATCTATGCCGACCTGAAGGAGCAACTCCCAGCGAAGTTTCAGAAGTACAAGATCCAGATTTGGGCTGATGGGCGCCCCATAGAAAAGCATATTCCGGCCTACTACAGAACGGGCAAGGACAAGGCATTGAAGTGGGCTCCGCATGTGGATGTCCCCCTCAAGAAGGATACCGATAAGCCTTACAGCCTGAAGGCGGGTTTGAAGGACAGACACATAGCTCTTTGGCAGAGTCATGGTTGGTACTACGAAGAGAAACTGGACCGTTGGGAATGGCAGCGAGGTCGTCTCATGCAGACGGTGGAGGACCTTTATACGCAGAGTTACGTGCTTCCGTTCCTGGTTCCTATGCTGGAGAATGCAGGGGCCAATGTGTTGTTGCCCCGTGAACGGGATGTCAACAGGCAGGAATACATTATTGATAATGATGAGGCTTCTGGATATGCCGAGACCGTTGGTCAGAAGGCTTGGGAAACAGGCGATGGGGCTGGTTTTGCACACAAGCAGCAAGTGTATCGCGATTTCCAGAATCCCTTCTTCGATGGAACTTTCCGTCAGGCAGAAACCCAAACAAAGGATGCAGAAAGCATTGCCGAATGGCAGACGGTAATAAAGGACAGGGGCGAATATGCCGTTTATGTTTCCTATCAGACCGTAAAGAAAAGCAGCAAGGATGCCCTCTATACCGTTTACCATGCAGGAGGCGAGACTCATTTCCGTATCAATCAGCAGATGATGGGCGGCACTTGGGTTTACTTAGGAACTTTCCTCTTTACCGAGGGGCAAACGGCAAGGGTTACGTTGAGCAATCTCTCCGATAAAGCCGGACAGATGGTAACAGCCGATGCCGTGAAGATTGGCGGTGGAATGGGCAATATCGAGCGTGCAGGTCTTCTTAGCGGCTACCCAAGGTTTACTGAGGGTTCCCGTTATTGGTTACAATGGGCAGGTGCTCCCGACAGCGTTTACAGCATGAAGCACGGCGAGGATGATTACACCGATGATTATGTGAGTCGTCCCCGCTGGGTCAACTGGTTGGCTGGCGGTTCGGCTGCGTTGCCCAAGCGTAAGGGCCTGAATGTGCCCATCGACCTCAGTATGGCATTTCATTCCGATGCCGGAGTTACCAAGGACGATGGCATCATTGGTACCTTAGTGATTCATAAGACCATCGTGGAGGGCCGCGATACGTATGCCAATGGTGCTTCGCGTTATCTGGCAGCAGAATTGGCCGATTTGATACAGACGCAGATTGTGAACGATGTCAGAGCAACCTGTGCCCCAGAGTGGAGTAGGCGAGGCAAATGGAATTCCTCCTACGCCGAAGCTCGCGTTCCTGAGGTTCCTGCCATCCTGTTGGAACTCCTCTCGCATCAGAACTTTGCCGATATGCGCTATGGCCTCGATCCCCGCTTCCGTTTCACCGTCTCGCGTGCCATATATAAAGGTATGCTCAAGTTCCTCTGCAGTCAGCGCGGCACCCCGTATGCGGTGCAGCCGCTACCGGTCAGCAATATGCGTGTGGGGCTCAGCGGCAACGAAGCCACCTTGCAATGGCAGGCAGTAGCAGATTCGTTGGAGCCTTCTGCAACACCCCATTCCTATATGGTTTATACCCGTTTGGATGGAGGCGGTTGGGACAACGGCCAACTGGTTACGGAGCCTTCTTACCAAACCACCTTGCAGGCTGGCCATATATACAGTTGGAAAGTAGCAGCTGTGAACGATGGCGGCTGCAGCTTCGACAGCGAAATCCTTTCGGCAGGCATAGCTTCGAACCCCAAGCAAGATATAGGTACCGTGCTGGTAATCAATGGGTTCGACCGTGTGAGTTCGCCAGCCGACTTTGACTATACTCTGGATAATGGAATGCAGTTGGCAGGCTTTAATGACGATTACGATCATGGCGTTCCCTATCTGCGCGACATCAGTTATATTGGTAAGCAGAAAGAGTTCCGTCGGTCTATCCCTTGGATGGATGATGATGCCTCCGGGTTTGGCGACAGCTACAGCGATCAGGAAGACCGCGTGATAGCTGGTAACACCTTCGATTATCCGTTCGTTCACGGTCAGGCGCTGATGGCCTTGGGGTGCAGCTTTACTTCTTGTAGTAACGAGGCTGTAGAGCAGGGGCAAATGAATCTGTCGGATTATAAGATGGTAGATTTGATTCTAGGCAAGCAATGTCAGACCAAGATGGGCAACGGCAAGAACTTTTCCTTAGCGTTCAAGACTTTCAGCCCTTCCATGCAACAGCAGATAACCGACTATCTGCAAGAATCGGGCGGACGGTTCTTTGTCAGCGGAGCCTACGTAGGTACCGACCTTTGGGATAATCCGTTGGCCAAGCCCGTAGATTCAGACAAAAAGTTTGCTACCGATGTGCTGAAATATAAATGGCGTGCTAATCAGGCAGCAAATGCTGAGGGTATCAAGCAGGTACGTTCCTCATTCACAGAGGCTGGAGGGCACTTCAGCTATTCCGATACCCTCAATGCCCAATGTTACATTGTGGAATCGCCCGATGCCATTGAGCCTGCCAGCGCTGGGGCTCACACCGTATTCCGTTATACACAGAACAACCTGAGCGCAGCCGTCGCCTACAAGGGCGATAAATATGCCACCTTCATCATGGGTGTTCCCTTCGAGGCCGTTACAGGGGTAGAGAAACGCAAGGAACTGATGCAGACCATCCTGCAATGTCTGTTCTAAGGAGTGTCAGACAACTCAGCAGGTCGCTAAAAAGATGCCTATCACCCTTTCGGATGACAGGCATCTTTCAATTTTCGTATGCGTTAACGTTTCCTTATCTCATACAGCTGGTAGTGCCCAGTGCGGTGATGATAGAGGCAATAATACTTGCCACAAGGTGAAGTATAGTCTTCCAAGTTTCTTTCTTCATTTTAGCTTAGTAGTTTAATAGGTTAATAGCTTTTTCTTGAGAAGTTAAAGAAGTTAAAGGAGTTATCGGCCTTGCGGGCTGAGAAGTTAAAGCCGATACTTATACACGTGTAATGGTAATGGCTTAACTACTTAACTTCCGAATTCTTAACTACTGAAATTAATTTTCAACTTTCAATTTTCAATTTTCAATTTGAAGAGTTGGGCCCGAAGGCCCGTACTCTTCATCAGTCTTCATCCTCTCCTGGCTCGTCGCCTCCGTTGTCGTCACCGCCCTCGTTAGGGTTAGGGTTAACGTTATCGTTGGTGCCGCCTCCGTTATCTCCCCCCTCGCCTTCGGGAGAGGGGTCGGGGGTGAGGCTGTTCTCATCATCCTCGACAGTTCCGCTATCATCGCTGGTGACGCGCTTTACGATGGCGCCGTTGCGGTCAATGCAGGTAATCTGGATGGCGGTGTTGGCCAACTCATCCTTCAAGTCAACGCTGGGGGTGAACACAATGCGGCGACTCTTGATAAGGCCAGTCTTCACGTCGTTCACACTCTCTACGGCCTTGGCACGTACTGCGAAGCGCATAGTACCC
>JAFSRW010000039.1 GCA_017445925.1 Bacteroidaceae bacterium
AAGATGCTAAGCGCGTGAGAAGGCAGCAAGGAATGAGCATAAGTAAAGTCGGTAATATGATTGCTCAATGGAAAAGTCGAAACTACATATTACAGATGACAGATGACAGTTTTCAAAAAAGGAAGTAAAAGACCCTCTCCCAACCTCCCCCTCTAAGGGGAGGAGGGGATTTTCACTAACCACCAAAACAATAATCAATAACTAAGACTGCCAACGGCCCCATTTGCAGTCCCTCCCCATAGAGGGGGAGGTTAGAAGGGGGTCTTATTATGGAACCAAGAGGAATACGTAATAACAATCCATTGAACATTAGACGTTCTAAGGATAAGTGGCAAGGGTTAAGTACCTTGCAGGAAGACAGGGAGTTCTTTCAGTTTGTGAGTATGGAATATGGTTGGAGAGCCGCTTTTGTGATTCTCTGCCGCACATACTATGGGAAGTATGGATTGAAGACCATCAGGGACATTGTGTCGCGATGGGCTCCAGCCAAGGAGAACAATACGGAGGCGTACATTCGCCATGTTTCGGACTATACGGGAATAGGGCCTGACAGGGACTTGGGTGACCCGCAGACGCATCCGACCAACTGGCTGCTGACAGGCTACGCCATGGCTGTAGTGGAAAACGGTAAAGCGCTATCGGCTGTGCCGATGATTAAGGGCTACGCCCTGGCAAATCAACCTTAACGCTAACCCTAACGTTAACCTTAACCGTTTCAAGTTCCAGGATTCATGTTTGACCTGCGGTCGAGCCTGCTCACGCTCGGGATAATAAACAAGTTTCTTCTCCTCTCGCTCAATCGCAGCCTTCAGGTTTCAAGTTAGATAAAGTCTAAGGTCGAAGGTCTAAGGTCAATAACCACTAACCTCTAACCTATAACCTTTATCAATATTCCTCATAAGTGAAAGTGGAAGTAGTTGTTTTAGTTGAGTCATCTTTATAAAACACATAATCAATTATCATGTGTGTGACTTCCACCATTTCCACGATATGTCCGTCAGCAATGGTGTAAGTATAATCGTAGTCAAATAATGCGTAGATTTTGGAGTCTTTAGTTTCTGACTTTTTATGTGATTCCAGGTGCTTCGATGGCTTGCCGAAATATCCCATCATGTACAGTGGCTCATCCATAGTGGTATAAGGTGTATTCAGATAGCCGTGATCAACACTCAGTTCCGTACGCGTATAGGTATATAAGACCGGAGACACTTCCACATCTTCCCGTTGGAAATACATCAGGTCATCACCTTCGTAATGGAAGACTGTCAAATGTTTGGCATTAGTATCTTCGATAGATAGTATCCTGCCGTCCTTATACTGGAGATAATCAGGATACCCGGGGGTTTCTACGCCGTCTTCTATCGATGCTGACTGCACCTTGACTACCAGCCCATCATCGTTCAGCGTATAATAGTAAATATAATTACTGTTTAGATGTCTCTCAATAATGCAGTGATCTTCGTATGTGTAGGTATAATTGGCATCCACGAAAGCACCATCACTATACTGGGTATTATAGCCCACTCTTTTAAACGAAATCAGACGTCCCTGATCATCGTACCCGTAGTCGGTGATGTAATAGGCATCGGTATTATCATATACCTCCTTGCGCTGTACCAGCCTGTATTTCTTCTTGGAAGGAACAGGGTTGTCACTGTTGTTATCGCACGATGTAAATACACTTGCGCCGCAGACAAGGGTGGCGGCAAGCACCAGGTTAATCATTTTTTTCATGATATATATATTTAATGTTAGTTAGCTTAGTTTAATATCAAATTTTGAGCATTTTCTTTATTTTATCCATTTCTTTAATTTTTGTGGCTTTAGTGGTTACGTAGGCGGCGTAACATTTCCTTGTTGATGGAAAGGATTCGCTGATGCTGACGGTTGATATCCTCACGAATGACATTCAGCTCGGCATTCATATTGTTGTAAAAATCAGTGAATGCACGAATCAGAGGTGGTGTATATAACTGCTCGTTGGTATTCACCACCATTCGAATACCTTTTGGCTCAAGGCTTACCTGAATATCTGTTCCTTCGTCCTTGGGGTCGCCGTCAAAATGGATAACGCCTGGTTGGTTACGATGGATACGCATACTCTTGCACTTGAAGGTACGGATGCGGCTGTTCTTATCGATGGTCTTATTAAATAGCTGAATAGCTATCTGTGGTGCTTCCAACATGGTGAAGGGTTCCATGATGGTTACATCCATCAGTCCGTCCGACATACTGGCCTGAGGTGCTATGTACACATTATTTCCGTACTGACTGGCATTGGCACAGGCAATAAGGAAAGCCTTGTAATGCTGTTTCTCGCCGTCAATCTCTATCTCGTAAGTATCAGGCTTATAACGCAAGCCTTCACGCAGGGTATTCTCGATATAGGTAAGTAGGCCCCTGCGTTCGCTCTTGGCAAACATACTGCTTACAAAGGCATCAAACCCTATTCCGCAAGTACAGAAGAAAGGGGTATCGTTTATAAGACCATAATCCAGTGCCTCGATGGTACAAGTGGAAAGAACTTGCAGAGCACCCTCGGGGTTCATAGGTATAAAAAGGTGGCGAGCCAGTCCGTTTCCGCTGCCGCAAGGGATAATACCCAGAGCGGTAGAAGTATGAATAAGACAACGGGCTACCTCGTTAACGGTTCCGTCGCCCCCTACAGCCACACAAACATCTATCCCTTCCTCTACCGCCTGACGGGCATACTGAGCAGCATGACCACGAAACTGGGTATACAAAACCTTCACGGAGAAGCGATCTGCATCCATGTACTCAGGTATCAATTCGATAATCCGACTTTTATCGGTAGTACCCGAAATGGGGTTAACTATGAACCAAACAGAGACTCTATTTTGCATAATTTTCTGCACAAAGATAATAAAAAGTGTATAAAACTGAGCCGTTCTGAGGATGAATAATCTTATTAATGTGTATTTTTTCAATCCACATAACGTGATTTTTGATAAAATGTCGTACCTTTGCAAAAATTTTCATGAGGGACTTACCCTCGAAACATTAAAATTCAAACATGGGATTATTACAAGACAAACTCTCTAAGCACCCTTTTTACTCCTTATCTAGGGAAATAAAGGAGAAAGGTATATACCCATACTTTCGTGAAATAGAAGGAAAGCAGGGTACCGAAGTAGAAATGGGCGGCAAGCATGTTCTGATGTTTGGCTCAAACGCATATACCGGTCTGACGGGTGACGAGCGTATTATAGAAGCAGGATGCAAGGCTATGCACAAATACGGTAGCGGTTGCGCTGGCAGCCGTTTCCTGAACGGTACACTTGACATCCATGTTCAGCTGGAAAAGGAATTGGCTGAATATGTTGGTAAGGATGACGCATTGTGTTTCTCAACTGGTTTTACCGTTAACAGCGGTGTTATCCCCCAGTTGGTAAGCAAGGACGACTATATTATCTGCGACGACAGAGACCATGCAAGTATTGTAGACGGTAGACGCCTCTCATTTGCCACCCAGTTGCACTACAAGCACAACGATATGGCAGACCTGGAAAGGGTGCTGCAGCGTTGTGAGCCTGATAAGGTGAAACTGATTATTGTAGACGGTGTATTCTCAATGGAGGGTGATTTGGCTAAATTGCCTGAAATCGTAGAGTTGAAGCATAAGTACAATGCCAGCATCATGGTGGACGAGGCTCATGGTCTGGGCGTATTCGGCAGACAGGGTCGTGGTGTTTGTGACCACTTTGGTGTAACAGATGACATTGACCTTATTATGGGTACATTCTCCAAGAGCATGGCATCAATTGGCGGTTTCATTGCTGCCGACCAGATTATCATTGATTCGCTACGCCACACGGCAAGAACATACATCTTCAGCGCCAGCAATACACCAGCTGCCACTGCAGCAGCTTTGGAGGCTCTGCACATTATACAGGCTGAGCCCGAAAGACTGGAGGCTCTGTGGGATGTTACCAACTACGCCTTGAAACGCTTCCGCGAAGAAGGCTTTGAGATTGGCGAGACTGAGAGCCCCATCATCCCCTTGTATGTAAGAGATACCCGTAAGACATTTATGGCCGTTGCCATGGCCTTTGAGGAGGGCGTGTTCATCAACCCCGTAATTCCTCCTGCATGTGGTCCACAGGACACGCTGGTACGCTACGCCCTGATGGCTACTCATACACATGAGCAGGTTGACCAGTCGGTAGTGAAACTGAAAAAGGTATTCCAGAAGTTAGGAGTGCTGAAGTGAATTGACAGTTGACAATTGACAGTTGACAAAAACAAAAAGATAAAGGGTAAGCATCTATCTGGTTGGGTAGATGCTTATTTTTTAATCGGCTAAGGCAAAGATAGTTTTAATGCCCTTGATTTTATGCCCCTTAATACGAGGGAGGAGGGATTTGACCGCTTTCCTCTGAACAGCAACGTATGACCAATTGGGAAGGACATCTATCCTGCCTATCTGCTTGCCTTCCAAGCCCCCAATCTTAGTTAGGAAACCTAAGATATCTCCCCTACTGATTTTATCCTTCTTGCCTTTACCTATATATAATGTAGCATATAGGGGCATGGCAGGAAGAGGTAATTTATCGCGCAGCACAAACTCATCCTCTGTAAGCTGCACATATTCAGGCAGGCTTTCTTCTGGGCCTAATATCAAATAAGCATTACCTACATTCTCCCAACGAGCGGTCCTTCCGTTACGGTGAATGTACGATTCCTCGTCGATGGGAAGATGATAATGAACGATATTATCCACATCGGGGATATCAAGGCCACGTGAAGCCAAATCGGTACAGACAAAGATATTGCAAGAACCATTTATAAACCGGTATAATGCCCGCTCACGGTCGCGCTGCTCCATGCCACCATGAAAGATATCTGCCATAATACCCTCTTGAGCCAGATAGGAACCAATACGTTCCACACTTTGGCGGTGATTGGCAAAAACAAGACTCTTCTGCTCACCTAAGGAGCAGAGCAGACGCTTTAAGGTGGTAAGTTTATCCTTCTCAGGAGAAAGAACACTACGGATGGAAATACGGTCGGAACAAGGTTCTTCCTCATCAAGATAAGAAAGCCGGCAATAATCTGTTGACCCCACAAATGAAGGAATAGAAGGACAGTCTGTAGCAGAGAGAAGAATACGCCTTTCAACGGATGCCAATTGGCGAATGATCGCCTCCATATCGTCCAGGAAACCCAGTTCTAAGCATTTGTCGAACTCATCGATAACCAGATGGGTGACTGTTGCAGGAGTAACATTCTGCTTACCTATATGATCTAAGATTCGGCCTGGCGTGGCTACAATCAGATGGGGACGAAGGCCGTTTATCTGTCGGTGTTCATCCATAGCGGGCCTACCTCCATAACACGCCAGCACGCGTGCCTCGGAACAAATACGCTTTACAACATCTACCGTCTGAATGGCCAATTCTCTTGAAGGCACTAACACCAAAGCCTGCAATTCCTCTGTCCTAGAATCTATCAATTGCAGTATAGGCAACAGATAGGCAAGCGTCTTGCCTGAACCCGTAGGGCTAAGTAAGACTAACTGGCGCTCACGACGGGCCACCTGCAACATTTCCTGCTGCATGGGATTCAGATACTCTATACCGAGTCTTGAAATATCGTATTTCATTCAGTGCTTTATCTCAAGAAATAATCGACAAGGAAATAGACACCCAATGAAACAATCCAACCAACGAAGACCTTGCTTGAAATGAACTTGAAATACCACCAAATGCCTACTCCGTCATGCTTCATAAGCGCATAACCTGCAGTACATCCAATAGGCAGAAGGCAACCTCCCACACAGCCGCTTAAAGCTACCAGATGCCAATACTGACCATTCTGGGCAAAGGCTGCAAGGTAATCAGGCATACCATTCTGAACATCCACAATGGGGAAGATAGATATAGAAGTCATTACCAAAGCGATATTATCCATCACCGCACTAACAAAACCAATTACAACAGATAGCAGGTATATGTTATGAATATAGGTGTTACACAGTTCGGCAACATGCCGCAAAGCACCAACTTCGACCAGCAAGTCCACACAAAGGCTGACACCCACAAAGAACATTATCATCTGAATCATCTCATACTGAAGAGAGCGATTACTAGTCAAGGAGATAGGCTGACCCGATAAGATACGTTTACGGTTAAACACCTCGTTAACAACCCACAGAACGCCTAAAACACACAATGCGCCTAAGAATGGAGGCAACATAGTCAGGCGATGGAATGTGGGAACAAACCATAATCCATACAAACCCAGGAATAACATAACAGCACGCTGCCATACGGGCATTGCGGCATCATCGCCGCGGAAGAATACACGGGGGCGTTTCAAATCTATATGCTCGGGAAGCATCCTACCTATAAGATAGGTGGGAATGATGGTAGCAACAATCGTGGGTATTATCAGAGCAGATGTGTAATTGGTAGGAGTAACCGCAGAACTAGTCCATATCAGTAAAGATGTTACATCTCCGATTACACCAAAACAACCACCACAACTGGTTGCTATCACCACAATTGCACCTAAGATACGACGCTGATAGGGATTAATTACAAGTTTGCTCAGAATAGTAAGCATGATAACAGCCGAAGCTAAATTATCCAGATTGGCACTAAGCAAGAAACTGCAAGCAGCCAAAGTACAGGTCAAACGCCATTTCTTCTTAGCACGGCACCAGTCGACCATGAAATCAAAGCATTCGTTACTGGCAAGGACCTCTACAATAGCCATTGTGGCAAGCAGGTACATCACTATACAGCACATCTGCACCATGTGCTTTACAAAAACGTGCTGGTATATATATTCGTTAACAGCCCGAACACTATAAGTTCCGTCGCCCAAATAATTCATAAAATCCAGACCATGCAAAGACCTGATATAGTGTGGTCCCACACACATAAACATTACCCAGCCACATACACCACAAAACAGGGCGACGGTAGCTTTGTTAATTCTGGTAACATGCTCAGAGCAGATAAGAGCATACCCAAATAACATTAAAATTACAATTGCAATGGTCATAATACAGCCAATTTCGTACTAATAACGATTTTTTGTTATGCAAAGGAAAAAAAAATCTTTCACTTATCAAAGCATTCTTTTGTAATTTCACGCAAAATTTCTAATTTTGCACCTGTCATGAAGAGATTAAAGGTAATCATACTATTATTCATACCTATATGCCTATACGCACAAAAGGTGGAATTAAAGGTTATGGACAACTTTGCAATACTTACTGCCGAACAGACGCAAAGTGAACTTAAACCCGGATGGATTGTTTTCGACATTAAGCTTAAAGATAAACTCATTCATTATCTCTCCGGAGGAAGTTCTTCACAACTGACCGACGACAATATGCCAGAGTTCCATATTGTTCCTGCAGAGCATGAAGTGCTGGCTGACTATGCCATAATACGTTTGCAGAAAAAGAAATACTACAGGAAATTACCAAAAAACGAAATTCTGGAAAACGACTACAAAAAGGTGGAACCTGCGCATTTCTTTATCAAGTCCGATGGAGACGATGGGTTCATCTGCCATCCTTTAGAAGCACTCGCTAAGGGAGAATACATATTACTTAACATAAAGCAATCCCCCATTGGAAATTTAAAAGACCTGAAAGTATATTCCTTCCAAGTTCCATAACAGTTTGTTATCATACAGACTGATTTTTACCCAAAAACAAACGTTTTTCCCTCATTTTTGTTAACAAAAGTTTGCCACAAGAAGAAAATACATTAACTTTGCCACGGTATTTTGTAACTAAAGGTAAAATGATGAAATCGTACAAAGTTAATGACGAAGGGTTTTATGGTCCGTATGGCGGCGCATACATTCCTGAGATTTTATATAAAACGGTTGAGGACCTGAAGGCTCAATACCTTTCTATCATTGAAAGTGAAGAGTTCCTTAAGGAGTTCTACCAACTGCTACGCGATTATGTGGGTCGCCCCTCTCCCCTATACTATGCCAAACGTATGAGCGAGAAATACGGTTGCCAGCTTTACCTGAAGCGCGAAGACCTAAACCATACAGGTGCTCATAAGATTAACAATGCCATAGGTCAGATTCTTTTGGCACGCAAGATGGGTAAGACGCGTATCATTGCAGAAACCGGAGCCGGACAGCATGGTGTTGCCACAGCTACCGTATGCGCCCTGATGAATATGCCCTGCCGTGTATATATGGGCGCCCTGGATGTGGAACGTCAGCATGTAAATGTAGAACGTATGCGTATGCTGGGAGCCGAAGTGTTCCCCGTACAGAGTGGCAACAAGACCCTGAAGGATGCAACAAATGAGGCGATTCGAGACTGGTGTTGCCATCCTGCTGATACCTTTTATATTATAGGAAGTACCGTAGGGCCTCATCCCTACCCCGAGATGGTTGCTAAGCTACAAAGCGTCATCAGCCAGGAGATTAAATTCCAGTTGAATGAAAAGATTGGACGCGATTATCCCGACTATCTGATAGCATGTGTGGGCGGAGGAAGCAATGCTGCAGGAACCATCTATCATTATCTGGACGACGAACGCGTAAAACTGGTTCTTGGCGAAGCTGGAGGTTTGGGAATGGATACAGAACAGACGGCAGCTTCACTTCACGTAGGTAGTACAGGAATCCTGCACGGAAGCCGTATCAAGGTGATGCAGACCGAAGACGGACAGATAATTGAGCCCTATAGCATCAGTGCCGGCCTAGACTATCCAGGCACAGGACCCATGCACTGCAACCTGTATGAAACAGGCAGGGCCAAAGTATATTCCATTAATGACAACGAGGCTTTGCAGGCTGCTTTTGAACTGACCAGACTGGAGGGTATCATTCCCGCCCTTGAAAGTAGTCACGCCCTGGCAATTTTACCTAAGATGAAATTCAAGAAAGAAGATGTAGTGGTGCTTACCGTCAGCGGACGCGGCGACAAGGACCTTACAACTTATCTTTCGCATAAAAACGAGATTGATTATGACGCCATATAAATACCATACTGCCAGCCGTAAGATTCTGGGTGACCTGATAACACCCGTAAGTGCTTATCTGAAGGTTAGAGATGCTTATCCCCAGAGCGCTCTCATGGAGAGTTCCGACTATCACGGAGGTGAGAATGCCAAGTCGTTTATTGCTGTCCATCCCATAGGAAGTGTGAGCATAGAACACGGCATAGGCATTTGCAAATATCCCGATGGCAAGACAACAGAAACGCCTATAAACGAGCGTTTTACGTCGGCCAACCTCATCAATCAGTTTATAAACACTTTCGACATTACAGGCCCTGACAGCAATTACTGCGGACTATATGGATATACCTCTTTCAATGCCGTCAGGTACTTCGAGAATATTGGCGTAAAGGATGAGACGCAACCCATGAACGATGCGCCCGACCTGCTGTACATTCTATATAAGGATGTGGTTGTCTTTGACCACTTCCGTAATGAGCTTACACTGATAGAAATGCTGTCGGAAGAAGAGGAAGATGACCTGGATGTTTTGGAGCGCGACCTCAACGGACGCCCGTATCAGACATACGATTTCCACCCAGTGGGCGATTCTTGGAGTACACTTACCGATGATGAGCATCGCGAGAATATTCGCAAAGGAATTGCTCATTGTCTGAGAGGCGATGTATTTCAGATTGTTCTCTCCAGACGATTCAAGCAGCGCTATGAGGGCGATGACTTCAAGCTCTACCGTGCACTGCGCAGCATCAATCCCAGTCCGTATCTGTTCTACTTCGACTTCGGCGGCTTCCGCATCTTTGGCTCCAGCCCCGAGACCCATTGCCGCATAGAAGGCCGCAAAGCTTACATCGACCCCATTGCTGGAACAACAAAGCGTACCGGCGATGCAGAGACCGACAGGAAGAATGCCGAGTATCTGCGCAACGACCCTAAGGAAAATGCCGAACATGTGATGCTGGTGGACCTGGCTCGCAACGACCTGAGTCGTAACTGCCACAATGTAAAGGTAGATTTCTACAAAGATATGCAGTTCTACAGCCACGTTATCCATCTGGTAAGCAGGGTGAGCGGAGAACTGGATGAAGGAGCCGACCCCATACAGGCATTCATTGACACCTTCCCAGCAGGCACCCTTTCTGGAGCACCTAAGGTGATGGCTATGCAGCTGATAAGCAAATACGAGCCGCATAATCGTGGTGCATACGGTGGCTGCATAGGATTTATCGGATTTAACAAGAACCTGAATCAGGCCATTACCATACGTACCTTTGTAAGCAGGAACAACGAACTTTGGTTCCAAGCTGGAGGCGGTATTGTTGCCAAGAGCGATGTGGAATATGAGTTGCAAGAGGTGAATAACAAACTGGGCGCTCTGCGCAAAGCCATTGAAATTGCAGGTAAGTTATGAAAATAGTTATCATAGACAATTACGACTCCTTTACCTATAACCTGTCGCATCTGGTAAAGGAATTGGGGGCAGAGGTTACCGTTCTCAGGAACGACAAATTCCAACTGCCCGACCTTGAGAAATTCGACAAGATTATTCTCTCCCCAGGCCCTGGCATACCCAGCGAGGCAGGATTGCTGCTTGATGTTATCAAGGCCTACGCAGACAAAAAGCCTATTCTGGGTGTTTGCTTAGGACATCAGGCTATAGGAGAAGTCTTTGGAGGCAAACTCACCAATCTGAGTTCCGTATTTCATGGCGTGGCCACTCCAACCCATATCTGTGCTGACGATTACATCTTTGACGGCCTAGATAAGACCATCGAGGTGGGGCGTTACCACTCGTGGGTGGTAGATACCAATGATTTCCCCTCTTGCCTGGAGGTTACCAGCACCAGTCCGGAAGGCTACATCATGTCGCTCCGCCACAGAGAATATGACATCCGAGGCATTCAGTACCATCCAGAAAGCGTACTGACCAAAGAAGGAAAAACAATCATTAAAAATTGGCTCGAACACAAATGAAGAAATTTCTTTCACAACTCATAGAAGGCGCTACCCTCACCCGTGAGGATACCCACGCCATAATGCTCGGGATAACAGAGCAGAAGTATAACGAGCATCAGATAGCAGCCCTGCTGATGGCGTTGCAAACCAGAGGTGTAACGGTTGACGAGATGCTTGGCTTCCGCGATGGACTCTTGGAAACGGGCAAACGAGTTAACCTCGACGATTACAACACCTTGGATATTGTTGGCACGGGAGGCGACGGCAAGAACTCCTTTAACATCAGTACCTGCTCTGCCTTTGTGATTGCCGGTGCTGGATATAAAGTTACCAAGCACGGAAACGGAGGCAGCACCAGCGTAAGCGGCGCCAGCAATGTGTTGGCAGGGCATGGAGTGAAATTCACAGATAACGAGGATGTGTTGCGTCGCTCTCTTGATGAAGCCAACATCTGCTACCTCCACGCTCCCCTTTTTGCCTTAGGCATGAAGTACGTTGGTCCCACCCGCAAAGCATTGGGCGTTCCCACCTGCTTTAATCTGCTTGGTCCCCTGGTTAATCCCTGCAACCCCAAGAACTCGTTGCACGGAACAGCCAACCAGAGTCAGCAGCGCCTTTACACCAATATTCACCAGAAGATTGGGGACAACTATGGTGTGATAACCAGCTACGACGGGTACGATGAAATCTCACTCACCAGCGGCTTTAAGATTAACACCCGCTACTTTGAGAAGGTCTATACGCCCATAGACATGGGACTGAAATATGTAAAGCCTTCAGATATTTACGGAGGTGATACTGCAGAAGAGGCCATGAAGATTTTCGACAGCGTGCTCGAGAACAAATGCACCGAGGCACAGAAGAACGTTATCCTTGCCAATGCTGCCTGTGGTATCAGCCTTATGGATGAAGGACTCACCATAACTGAAACCATACAGATGGCACGTGAATCGTTAGAAAGTGGACGCGCTCTGCAATGTTTCCGCAAGTTCGTTGAGATAAATTCGTAAAATGGTTAGAGGTTAGCGTTGAGCGGTTAAAGGTTAGCGAATAACTTTCAATTTTCAACTTAAATGAAAGACATTCTTGACGAAATAGTAGCCCACAAGCGTATTGAGGTAGCTGAGCAAAAAGAGCAGATGTCGCCTCGAACTCTCTATGCCGCAGTAGAAAAGATAATGGATGATGGCATTGAGGCCAGAAGTATGTCTATGGCTCTCAACAACGATGCTCACGGCATCATAGCCGAGTTTAAACGTAAAAGCCCGTCTAAGGGTTGGATTATGGAAGAAGGAAAACCTGAAGTTATCCCTCCTTCTTACGAGCAGAACGGAGCAGCAGCCCTAAGCATCCTTACCGACGAGAGGTTCTTTGGCGGTAGCATGGAGTTTGTAAAAACAGCCAGACCTTTAGTGAATATTCCCATCCTGCGCAAAGACTTTATTATAGATGAATACCAACTTTTCCAAGCTCGCCAGATTGGTGCCGACGCTGTGCTTCTCATAGCTGCCGACCTAAAGAAACAAGAGGTTAAGACGCTTACCGCCCTTGCTCATGAACTGAAACTGGAGGTGCTACTGGAAATGCATTCCCTTGAGGAAGTGGAGTATGCCGAGTTGGACGTGGATATGTTAGGCATAAATAATCGTAATCTAGGGACATTCCATACTGATGTTCAGAATTCCTTCAGTATGATTTCACGTCTGCCAGAGGATAAAGTGAAAGTTAGTGAAAGCGGAATTGGCAAACCTGAAACTATCAGGCTGCTACGTGAGGTAGGATACCGAGGCTTCCTGATGGGAGAACACTTCATGAAACAGCCAGACCCAGGCAAAGCCTTAGGAGATTTTATCTCTAAATTGGTTATGGGTTAGAGGTTATTGGTTATTGACACTAAAGTCTAACGTCTAATTGTTAATTGTTAATTGAAAATAAAGATTTGTGGTATGCGCGACCCGGAAAACATACGCGCAGTAGAAGAAATGGTCCACCCCGACATGATGGGCTTCATCTTCTGGCAAGGCTCCAAACGTTATGTTTCCGAAGTGCCCTCCTATCTGCCCAAATGCACCAGAGTAGGTGTTTTTGTAAACCCTACAGAAGAGGAGGTGATGCAAAAGGTAAAGGATTTTGGTCTGAATGCCATACAGTTGCACGGAGAGGAAACTCCCGACTTCTGCCGTCGCATAAAATCAACAACTGGTCTCCCCATCATAAAAGCTATTAGCGTAGAAAAGAACGATTCTTCACTCTTCACTCTTCACTCTTCACTATGTGAAAAAATCGTGGATTTCTTCATATACGACACCAAATGCAAGTGTGTGGGTGGAAGCGGTGAACAGTTTAATTGGGATATCCTTCAGTCCTACCAAGGCAACACTCCCTTTCTGCTTTCTGGCGGAATAGGACCAGGAGATGAAGAAAAAGTCCGCCGATGGCGCCATCCCAAGTGTATAGGCATCGACCTTAACTCAAGGTTCGAAACAGCACCCGCCTATAAAGATACTGAAGCTTTAATAAAGTTTAAGCGGTCAGTGATTAGGGATTAGAGATTAGGGATTAGATAATTTTCAACTTTCAACTTTCAACTTTCAATGAACCGAATAGACAAAACATTTCAAGAGAAGAGTTCAAACCTTCTTTCACTATACTTCTGCGCAGGACATCCCACGTTGGAGAGTACAGGAGACATCATCAAAACTATCGAGAATAACGGTATTGACTTCATAGAAGTTGGTATTCCGTTCAGCGACCCTATGGCTGACGGTCCCGTCATTCAGAATGCAGCCACCAAGGCATTGCGTAACGGAATGACCTTGCGCAAACTTTTCGCCCAGATTGCTGCAGTCAGAAAGGACGGCGTTAAGCTGCCACTCATCCTAATGGGTTATATGAACCCTATTTATCAAATGGGATATGAGGCATTCTTTAAGAATTGCAAGGAAGCCGATGTGGATGGTGTAATCATACCCGACCTACCCTTCCGCGACTACATGGAAGAAGTGAAGCCCATTGCCAACAAATATGATGTACGCGTGATTATGCTTATCACTCCCGAGACATCAGAGGAACGCATCCGTTTCATCGACGAGAATACTGACGGCTTTATCTACATGGTCAGTTCGGCTGCCACAACGGGTGCCCAGAAGGAGTTTGATGCAGCCAAGCAAGCTTATTTCAATAAGGTAAACCAGATGGGGTTAAAGCATCCCCGCATGATTGGCTTTGGCATTAGCAACAAGCAAACCCTTGAGAGCGCACAGAAGAATGCTGCTGGCGCTATCATAGGCAGTAAGTTCGTAACGCTGTTAGACGAGCTGATAAACCCTCAGAAAGCAGTTGAAGCGCTTTTGCAAGCACTCCAACAATAGACCATATTTAAAGTTGAGAGTTGAAAGTTTATAGTTTATAGACAGTAGAAAGTTCATAGTTTAACTAGTATATTACTTCGCACTTTTCTCTATCAATTTATTAAACTGACTCTAAACTTTAAACTCTAAACATTAAACTATCCATAAAGGGGAATTTAGTCACCTTTATGGAAAATGACCTTCACCTTTACGATGCGGCGCTCATCCATTTCCATAATCTCAAAGGAGAAGCCCTTGTAGCTAATCTTCTCATGTAACTGGGGGAACTCGCCTTTAATCTCCAGCAAAAGTCCAGCTAGAGTGTCTGCTTCGCCTTCCACTTCCTCGAAGTACTCATCATCGAGATCGAACAGCTTCATAAAGTCGGCAAGCATAATCTTGGCCTCAAAGATGTATGTGTTCTGGTTCAGACGCTGATAGGGTTTTTCCTCATCGTCGTACTCATCGTTAATTTCTCCTACTATCTCCTCTATGATGTCCTCCATCGTTACCAAACCGCTGGTGCCACCAAACTCATCCACCACAATAGCCATGTGAACCTTATTTGACTGGAAGTCACGTAACAGGTCGTCAATCATCTTGGTCTCAGGAACAAAATAAGGCGGACGGATAAGACTCTGCCATCTGAAGCTGGATGGCTTGCCCAGATGTGGCAGCAAATCCTTAATGTACAACACACCTTTTATATTATCTTGCGTGCCCTGATAGACGGGGATTCGACTATAGTTATTCTCCACAATGCACTTCAGTACCTCAGGGAAAGGCGTATTTATATCCAGTGCCACAATGTCAACACGACTGGTCATAATCTCTTTGGCCATCTCGCCGCCAAAACGGATGATACCCTCCAGCATACTGCTTTCCTGAGCAATATCCTTCTGGTCAGTCAGCTCCATTGCTTTCTCTAAATCATCCACCGTAAGGCTCTGAGTATCAGTATGTACAAATCGTCTGGTTACAACTTTACTTCTAATAAGCATATTACTCAACGGAGACAATACCTTACTGATTTTACATAGCTTAGGAGCGGCAAAACGACAGAAAGCCAACGTGTGCTGCGAACTATAGATTTTAGGAATTACCTCGCCAAAAAGCAGCAGCAGAAATGTTAGCACAACCGTCATCAGCAGGAACTGCAGCAACTCAGAACCGCCAAAGTCAAGCACCTTCATGAACACAAAGTCCAATAGCGTAATAATGGCAATGTTCACCAGATTATTACAAATAAGGATGTTGGCCAGCAGGCGTTCACTATCCTCGCGCAGTGCTACGATACTTTTGTCCGAACTGTGTTTTTCTTCCTCCACCTCGTTGATATCAGAGGGAGTAAGACTAAAGAACGCTATCTCGCTTGCCGATACAAAACCACTGCACATAAGCAGAAAGAGTGATAGGCAGAGAGCTATTATCACACCAACAGTAGGCGCATGATATGTTACGGCACTAAAAGAATCGGCAAGCGCCTGAAAGAATGAAGTTATATCCATTATACGTTATTTCCTTCTGTTGGTTCCTGAGACTTAGGAGTAAGCATCTCCATAGAGTCAGCCCATATTTCTGTTATGGAACGTTTAATTCCATTCTTATCGTCCCAGGTACGGGTATGTATCTGTCCTTCTATAAAGAGTTTGTCGCCTGTATGCACATATTTCTCCACCACCTCGGCCAGTTTACGCCAAAGTATGATGTTATGCCACTCTGTTCGGTCGGGCACCTCGCCCCCGTTTGGCAGTTTATATCCACGCTCTTTGGTAGCAAGTCTCACGCTTGCTACGCAAACTCCAGCGTCCACATATCTCACCTCAGGCTCTTTGCCTACGTTTCCAATTAGCATTACCTTATTCATAATACCGAATTTAATGCCACAAAGGTACGACTAAACGAGTGATTATCCAAATTTCTTTTGTATTTTTGTCACCAAATTATAAGAATAAAATGATGAAAGAACTTCTTCTTACAACAGCCTTGCTTTCGAGTCTAGTTACATCGCATTACGACATTGATATGACACGCCCACAACCGTCCTATACTGATAGCCTGGGATATGGCTATGAACGTGGGACAGTTGCCTTATCCAAAAAACAGACGGCACCCATGTTTTTCTCCATGAAGGTTCCGGAAGGCGATTACAAGGTTACCGTAACCTTAGGCAGCAAGCAATATGCCGGCGTTACATCCGTTCGAAGTGAGACACGCCGTATGGTTGTGGACAGAATAGCAACTCGAAAGGGGGAACTGCGTGATGTAACGTTCAACGTTAATGTACATACACCATATATTGATGATAAAAAGAGCGTTGGACTTCATAACCGAGAAAAGACAGACTGGGGATGGGACGATCGTCTGACGCTTGAGTTTAACGGTGATGCCCCTGCTGTTAGCCGTATCCGTGTTGAGCCCAACACTCCTGCATGTAAAATATGGCTCTGCGGTAACAGCACTGTTACTGATCAAGACGGAGAGCCATACGCCAGTTGGGGGCAGATGCTTCCCTTCTGGTTTACAGAACAGGTTTCAGTTGAGAATATTGCCATGAGCGGACTGCGTACCACATCGTTCATTCAGCAGAACAGATTAGAGAAGATTAAGAAAGAATTGAGAAAGGGCGACTATGTCCTCATCGAATTTGGGCACAACGATGAGAAAGACCGTCATTCAGGGAGTGGAGCATGGTATAACTTCACAACGAACCTAAAAACCTTCATTGATGATTTGCGCCCCTTGGGTGCCCGCATCATTCTTTTAACACCCACAGAACGCCGAAATTTCCAAGACGGGAAGGCGCAGCCTACGCACGGCGACTATCCAGCCGCTATCCGTACTGTAGCAGAACGTGAGCAGATTCCGCTCATTGATTTAACAGAAGCAACTACAACGCTCTTTAATGCTATGGGTGAGGAAGGTAGCAAACATCTGCTGGTACACTATCCCATGGGTTCTTTCCCTGGCCAGCAGACAGAACTGAAGGACAATACCCACGCCAATGCCTTTGGCGCATTTGAGATAAGTAAACTTGTTATTGAAGGCATGAAACAGCTGAACATCGACCTGATAGGCTATTTACGTAATGAATGGCCAGGATTCAGCCCTTCAAAGCCCGATGACTGGCAGCAGTTCTATTGGCCGCTAACCCCATCAGGATATACCGAGAAGCCTGCTGGTAATTAAGGAGGAATCTGTCCTCAGCTTATTTGCGCACCTTAATCTTATTGGCCTTAACGCCTTCGAAGGTCATCTTTACGGGTTTGATGGTACCGTCGGGGTTAAACTCCAATTTGTCGATACACGTTACTCGATGATTACCATCCGTCTCTTCCAAAGGACGGCGGTGATAGATGATGTAATACTCATCTTTGCCTGGAACCTTGATAACGCTATGATGACCAGCTCCACGAGCTATACTCTCATCACGCTCTAATATCTTTCCAATGCGCTGGAAGGGACCAAAAGGACTATCAGCAATAGCGTATGCAACACAATAGTCGGGACCAGTCCAACCACCCTCGCTCCACATGAAGTAATACTTTCCATTACGCTTGAGCATAAAAGGACCTTCAACGTAAGTCTGGCTGGGCGTTACCTCATGGAATTTCTGACCATCCTCCCAAGGTACTATGCTAAGAAGGTCGGGGCTGAGTTTGCAGACGTTACAATGGCGCCAGCCACCATAGAACATATAGTACTGACCATCATCATCGCGGAAGACGAACTGGTCAATGGGTTGAGCTCCGTTCACTATCTCATTAATAAGAGGCTTACCCAACGCATCAACGTATGGGCCTTCAGGCTTATCAGAAACTGCTACACCGATTCCACCAACTTCGCCCTCGTGAACATCATTACCACCAAAGAAGAGATAGTACTTATTGTTGGCCTCAATGATGGCTGGAGCCCACAGAGCCATATGCAGCCATGGGATGTTCTTCTGTTCCAGAACTCGCTCGTGCTTGGTCCAGTTAACCAAATCAGTACTGCTGAAAGCATCAAAGTGTAGCTGCTGTTTGTAAGGAGCACTATAGGTTGGAAAAATCCAATACTTTCCGTCAAGGACAGCACCTTCAGGGTCGGCATACCAACCCTGAGCAATGGGATTACCACTGGTTTTCTTCTTTTTGGCATCAAGTGAATTGCCTGCTACACAGAGCAGTGCCAACGCAATGATAATGGTTCTTTTCATGTTGTTAATTATTATTTTTCGTTTTTCGTTTTTGTTTTCGTTAGCGTTAACGTTAACGTTAACGTTATCGTTAGGTCGCCTTAAACTCTCCTCCTATCCATTCTGTAGCTTCTTCCTCTTGTTCCAGCAGATGAAAAGAAAGCAAAGTTCCGTCTTCTGCCAACTCCACCACCAAGGGACCTTCCACTACCCTGCCCTCTGGAGTCCTGAGCCTATGATATCCACGTTTAATCATAACTGGTAGCGACGGCGGACTTTCCTATTCCCTTGGTTGCGCCTTGTGTTATAGTTACGCAGCGGCTTCTCCTTGGTGACATTAATCTTCTTGTCGTGCTGCTGCATTTCACGAATCTCCAAAGGAGTGAGGCGCTTCTCGGATGAAGCCGGCAAGGTATCATGAAGTAAGGAATCAGTTGACGTAGAATCCACAGCCGTGGTATCCTTCTTCTCAGGATGCATACGAATCATGGAGATATCCTGTAAGAGGAGAACCATCAGACCTTTCTCGTTGGGCTGGAATGTAGGCATAAACACAAAGCCGTTCATCTTGCGCAGCATAACTGTATCAAGCGGTGCAGTAGGTGTGAACCTTAAATCAAAGTTATTGTTGCCACGGATAGGCTGTGTAACACTTACAACGGAGTCGTTATCGTATTGCAAGGTAAAGACAGCGTATGTCTCGCGGTCAAATCCCTGAGTAATATACTGCGTATGGAAATGCCAGATAAAGGCATCGCCCTTCTGGAAGGTACTATCAGAAGAGATAGTAAACTGGTAGATGTTCTGAAGCCTGTTGGGGATGATGCATGCATTGGAATGGTCTGTCCAGATGTTAGCTGTATCGCCCTGATTGGTAAGATGCGAGTACTGGTTATGTGTGGCTCGCGCATCCACGCCGAATTTCTCGGCCTGAGCCTGAACCTTCAGACTTACATTCTTGTATATCTCAAAGAATTTCTCGGAATGTTCGAAATAATAGACCAGCGATGAATCAAATTCCGCCTCTGTAATATGGTGCTTCTTAAAGACTGCCTGAATATATTTGTAGCGGGTGGCTTCAAGGTCTCCCTCGTTGGCAGCCTCAGCCATTCCCTGTGCCAGATGGTAGTCCACCATCACCTTCTCCATCTTTCCTTCCGAAAGGATTCCCTTAGGTCTTTTGGGCTTGCATCCCATAAGAAAGAAACAGAGTAGGCTCAGGCAAAGGAAAGCAGAAGCATTACCCATCCTCATCATAGCGGACAACCTTTCTGTTATAAAAGATAAGTATTGCCATTACACCACACGATATGCAGGCGTCAGCAAAATTGAAGATGGGACTGAAAAAGATAAAATGCTGACCATGCAACAAGGGAACCCAGGTGGGCCAATCCCACTCAACCAACGGGAAGTAGAACATATCAACCACTTTCCCGAGGAACAACTTATCGTAACCGGTTCCCCAGCTGACAAATTCGGCCACTATGGGAGCAGGCGGATTATTAAAGATCATACCGTAAAAGACACAATCGAAAATATTGCCTGCTGCACCGGCCAGTATAAGATTCAGACAAACCAGACACCCCCATCCTATTCCCTTGCGTATATGCTTGGCAATAAAATATATAAGGTATGAAACAGCTATGATACGGAACGAGGTAAGAAAGAACTTATCAAAGAGTTCCATACCGAAAGCCATTCCGCGATTCTCCGTAAAGACTATCTGGAACCAATCCGTTACGTGGATGCTCTGATGCAGGTACATACTCGTCTTTACAGCTATCTTTATAAGCTGGTCGGCACAGAGCATGGCCACGGAGAATATCACGCTGAAGAGCGTCTGTTTCTGTCTGCGTGTCATAAAGTTTACTTGCGTTTGTCGCGGGCGTTCTTAGCCTCTATGCTGAGGGTTGCATGGGGAACCAGACGAAGGCGCTCCTTGGGAATCAGCTTGCCTGTCTCGCGGCAGATACCATACGTCTTGTTGTTGATGCGAACCAATGCCTGCTCCAAACCCTGAATGAACTTCTGGGTACGAACGGCCATGTTCATGAGCGTCTCCTTCGACAAAGCCTCTGAACCTTCTTCCAACTGATGATAGGTAGGTGCTGTATCATCAACACCATTGTCGTTACGACGTGTCAGTTGATCCATATAAGCTTCATAGTCACGACGTGTGACTGCCAACTTGTCCAGGATAATCTGGCGGAACTCTTCCAGTTCCTCGTCAGAATAACGTTTCTTTTCTTCTTCCATGATTAGTTATTTTTTTTTATTGTTAGTTCTTCACCTAAAGAGATACTATCTGCCAATACCTGAGTTGTGATGTACTCGCCAAAGGTCTTTACGCATGCCTCATTATCTGCATTCGTAGGAACGGTTACAACTATGCGGTCTGTTATCTCAAGGCCAGTATCTTTACGCATCTGCTGAATGCTGCGAACCAGTTCACGAGCCACGCCTTCCAGACGCAACTCAGGTGTGATGGTGATATCCAAGGCTACAGTCAGTACACCCTCGCTGGTGACGCTCCATCCAGGCATATCCTGTGCAGAAATCTCTACATCCTCGCGTGTCAGCTCATAATCTGTACCTTCCACATTGATGGTGATGGTGCCGTTCTCCAGCTGAGCTATCTGCTCCTGACTTAGGGCGGTAACCACCTCTGCAGCAGCCTTCATCTGCTTGCCAAACTTTTTACCCATCACACGGAAATTGGGTTTCACGCTCTTCTCTACCATCTGACCCTCAACGAACTCTATCTCCTTGATGTTCAGTTCTTCCAGAATAATCTGCTTGAGGAAGATGATACCATCCTTTATGCTGCTGTCTGTAACAGGAATGGCAATACGCTGCAAGGGCTGGCGCACACCAATCTTCTCCTTCTTACGCAGAGACAGAGCCATAGAACAGATCTTCTGAACGATGTCCATATTCTGCTCGAGGGACTTATCTATAACGCTCTCGTTAGCAACGGGATAGCTATCCAGATGTACGCTTGTCTTAGCCTGACCAAAGGTTAGGTCTCTGTACAGACGGTCTGCAAAGAAAGGAGAAATAGGAGCAATCAGCTTGCTGACAGTTAGCAGACACTCATACAGGGTCTGATAGCATGCCAACTTGTCCTGCTGCAGGCCTTCGCCCCACAGACGCTTCTTGGCCAGACGTACATACCAGTTACTCAGGTTGTCGATAACAAATGTCTGAATGGCACGACCTGCACGTGTAGGCTCATAGTCGTCCAGCGCCTCTGTCACCTCTTTAATAAGAGTATTCAGCTGACTGATAATCCAACGGTCGAAAAGGGCACGCTCAGCGTATGGAACCTGAGGCTGAGAGTTGTCCCAACCATCCACATTGGCGTACATAGCCAGTAGGCTGTAGGTCTGATGCAGTTTTACAAAGAAGCTGCCGCTGACCTCCTTTACACCATCAGGGTCGAAACTCAGATTGTCCCAAGGAGCTGAGTTGGTGACCATATACCAGCGTACAGGGTCTGTTCCGTATGTTTCGATACACTCAAACGGATTGATAACGTTACCCAGACGCTTTGACATCTTAATACCATTCTTGTCAAGTACCAGGCCATTGCTGATAACTGCCTTATATGCTACACTATCAAACACCATGGTGGCAATAGCATGCAATGTAAAGAACCATCCGCGGGTCTGGTCTACACCCTCGGCAATAAAATCGGCAGGATAGCATACACGGCTGTCCAGCGCCTCCTTATTCTCAAAGGGGTAATGAACCTGAGCGTATGGCATAGCACCTGAGTCGAACCAAACGTCAATGAGGTCCAGTTCGCGTGTCAGCACATCGCCGTTCTTACCTACCAACTTAATATCATCCACGTAGGGACGGTGCAGGTCTATCTTGTCATAGTTCTCCTGACTCATATCGCCAGGGACAAAACCTTTATCCTTGAACGGATTGCTGGACATAACACCAGCAGCAACAGCTTTCTCTATCTCGTTGTAGAGTTCCTCTACACTACCGATGCAGATTTCCTCCTTGGTGTCGCGATTGCGCCAGATGGGCAAGGGAGTACCCCAATAACGGCTACGGGAAAGGTTCCAATCGTTCAGGTTCTCCAGCCACTTGCCAAAACGGCCTGTACCAGTGGCTTCGGGCTTCCACTTGATAGTCTTGTTCAGTTCCACCATACGGTCCTTGCAGGCAGTAGAGCGGATGAACCAAGAATCCAAGGGATAATAAAGCACAGGCTTATCGGTACGCCAACAATGAGGATAGTTGTGTACATGCTTCTCAATCTTGAAGGCACTACCCTCTTCCTTCATCTCCAGGCAAAGTACTACGTTCAGGTCCATATCCTTGTTGGCAGCCTTCTCGTCATACTTACCATCCTGATTGTATTTGGGGTCGTAAGCGTTCTTTACATAGGCTCCGCTATGCTTCCAATAAGAATCATTAACACAAGTAGTTACAAATTCCGGATTCATATCTTCCTTCATGAAATACTTTCCCTGGAAATCAACCATTGGACGGGTATCGCCAGCCTTGTCTATAATAAATAAGGAAGGTATACCGGCATCTTTGGCAACCTTGGCGTCATCGGCACCAAAGGTAGGAGCAATGTGTACGATACCTGTACCGTCCTCAGTAGTAACATAGTCACCAGGGATAACGCGGAAAGCCTCGGCACTCTTCTCCACCACCTTGTCGCCTTCTAATGCACATGGCTTCACCCAAGGCATCAGCTGCTGATAGTGCAGGCCAACCAAGTCTGTACCTTTACCACGCCACAGTATCTCCAGTTCCTTACCTTCTTCAGCCTGGAAATAAGCGCTCAAACGACTTTCTGCCAAGATGTAAACAGCCTCTTCACCGCTATAGGGATTATTGCCCTTAACTGCCACATAGTCAATCTTAGGGCCAACGCACAATGCCGTATTCGAAGGCAATGTCCAAGGCGTAGTGGTCCAAGCGAGAATGTATACAGACCCCCCATCCCCCTTAAGGGGGAGTCCTTCACCAGTATTCCCCCTTAAGGGGGTCAGGGGGTCTACCTTAAACTGCGCTGTAACCGTGGTATCTTTCACATCACGGTAGCAACCCGGTTGGTTCAACTCGTGGCTGGAAAGACCCGTTCCGGCAGCGGGACTATAAGGCTGAATGGTATAACCCTTATACAGCAGGTCTTTATTATAAAGTTGCTGCAGGAGCCACCACAGACTCTCAATGTACTTATTATCGTATGTAATGTACGGATGCTCCAGATCCACCCAGTAACCCATCTTATTGGTTAGGTCGGACCACTCATCGGTGTACATCATCACATTCTTCTTACAAGCGTTGTTGTAATCATCCACGCTAATCTTCTTGCCGATATCCTCCTTGGTAATGCCTAAGCTCTTCTCTACGCTCAACTCTACGGGCAGTCCGTGCGTGTCCCAACCCGCCTTACGCTTTACCTGGAATCCCTGCATGGTCTTATAGCGCAGGAAAGTATCTTTGATGGTACGACCCATCACATGGTGAATGCCAGGATGTCCGTTGGCCGATGGAGGGCCCTCAAAGAAGATGAAAGCTGGGCAGCCTTCGCGTTCCGTAATGCTTCTATGGAAAAGGTCTTCACCCTTCCACTGCTCCAGAACCTCCTTATTGACATCACTGAGATTCAACTTATTATGCTCTGCAAATTTCTTGCTCATATCGCACTTTATTTAATACCTTGTTTAATTTGGGGTGCAAAGATAGCAAAAAACAACATAACAACCAAATTTTATCTGGGATTTTCATTATTCCGCCTAAAGGTGATACTAAAGGCATTTTCCCTCATTCTAAAATATAATTGTATTCGAATACTCTTCATATAATGGAAATTTTGCATTATCTTTGCACAGCCAAAAAGATATAAGCAATATGACTAAGACGAAGGAGATGCAGAACTCAACAAGCGATGGGAACGCCAGCACCCTTAACGAAACAACCAAAATGACCATCTGGGGGTTACTGAAAAACATCCTGCCTTATGTGCTGCCTTACCGTGGGTTAGTGGCAGTCACACTTGTGCTGACATTCATTGGCTCACTCATGGCACAGGTGAATGCGGTGGTACTTGACCGCGCCGTAGACAGCATAAATGCACTCATACAGACACCTGGGGGATTCTCTTGGGGAAGTGCTGTGAGCATCCTAACCGTCATCAGCATCATTCTGCTGGGTAAAGAGGTGGTGGCGGCACTGGTAACCTTCTTTCAGCGTTACTATGGCGAACGAATGCGTATCCTTGTCAGTCAGGACCTCTCGCTGAAGGTGGTGGAACGTGTCTTGACATTCCGGATGGCATTCTTCAGTACTGAAGGGAATGAAACGGGCCGTCTGCAATCACGTATCGACAGGGGTATCATGAGCCTGAGCAACACGGTCAATAACTTCTTCATTGAAATTCTGCCACTCTTCACCAGTGCCGTACTGGCTCTTGCCCTTATGTTCATGGCCAATGTATATGTGGGACTTGTGGCCTTATGCATAGTACCTATCTATTTTTATGTCACCTATATTCAGGCAGGACGAATGAAGGGAGGGCGTAGAAGCATCTTCGGAGGTCATCAGGCTGTAAGCCAAGGCATTCTGAATATCATAGAGAGCATCAATGTCATTAAATCGTTCAACCGAGAGGAGATAGAGGCTAACCGTCAGGCCGAACTACAGCGAACCATGACTGGATTACAGATAAATATGCGCAAGCAGAGCTATATGTTCAACGGTCTGAAGAGTTTCCTTGAACAGATAGGAACGGTGCTCATCATTATCCTTACAGCCTATCTGGTTCTTATTGATTACCCTGGCATGAGTATCGGAAAAATCATGTACCATGTAATGCTCTTTGCCAATGTAAGTGCGCCTATCCGACAGCTTCACCGCATCTATGACGATATGAACGATGCACTTATCTATGCCGAGGGTTTCTTTGGCATCTTACAGGCTAAGGAAGAGGTGGAACCTACAGGCACCTATCAGCCAGAGAAGGTGAGAGGCGACTTTGAACTCAGCCATGTTGACTTTACCTACCCAGGCGGAACCAAGGCCCTGACTGATGTATCTATGCGCATTGAAAGCGGCAAAATCACAGCTCTGGTTGGACTGAGCGGAGCGGGCAAGACCACCATCGTAAACCTGCTTGACAAATTCTACCAGCCTCAGGGCGGCTCCATCAAACTGGATGGTACCAACCTGAATCAGTGGGACACCAGATGGCTGCGCGAGCATATAGGACTGGTATTGCAGAAGAACCACATCTTCGACGGTACCATCGAGGAAAACATAAAATACGGAAACCCTGAGGCCACACACGAAGATGTGATTTGGGCTGCCAAGCAAGCCTTCCTGTACGACCAAGTTATAGAGTTGCCAAATGGCTTTAACACCTCGGCACTACAGCTGAGCGGTGGACAGCAGCAGCGCGTGGCCATAGCCCGTATGTTCATCAAGAACCCGCCCATCATCTTCCTTGACGAGCCAACAGCCAGTCTGGATGCCATAGCCACTGAGCAGATAAAAGCCAGCATTGATGCCATCAAGCAGGGGCGTACGGTTATTATCATTTCGCACAATATCGGCCAGATAATAGATGCCGACCAAATATATGTACTTGAACATGGCAAGGTGATGCAGGGTGGTAACCCCGACGAGGTATATAAGCAAGGCGGGCTCTACAAGGATATCTTTGATGCCAGTGCCCGAAGTATGAATGTGGGCAAAATAGCCGAAACCATTTCAAATCCATAACGGGCACAATAGTCACCAAAACGATTTTATAGAATACATGTTTTTTCATCGCCAAAAACCCCAAAAAAAGCTGGCTCGAGCCAAATAGGGCATTGGCTCTAGCCAAAAGGGGAAATGGCTCTAGCCATTTTGGGCATACCCTAAAAGGCACTAAAAACATCAATTGAGTTTGGAGCCTAAATTTTCTATAGTTATAAACATCCTCCTTCTTCCCTCTTACATCTTACATCATCAGTTATTCAGGCTTCTTACTCATTACAAAATAAAAAAATTGTGAGGATTATTGGTGGTATAAAAAATTATACCTACTTTTGCAAAAAAGATAAATGTATGCCCACATTATTAACAATATTTGGACTAAGGTTTTTCTTTTACATGGATGAGCACGAACCCATTCACGTACATGTTAGCTATGGAGGGAAAGTCGCAAAAATTGAGTTGGAACCGAACATACGTGTTATTTATAACCACGGATTAAAAGAGCAAGATTTAAGAAAAGCTGTAGACACATGTAAAACATTCAGGGAGAATTTTATAAGTGAGTGGCATAAGAGGTTTGACTAATTAAACTAATATGATTATGGAAACAATAAAGAATTTGTGGTTCGAAGGAAACCGAATATACATTAAGACCACCGACGACAGAATACTAAGCAGACCTTTGGAAGCATACCCCGAACTTGAGGAAGCAACTGCAGAACAGCGAAGCAACTTTAGTTTAGAGGATGACGGACTGGCTATTAGGTGGGAGCAGATAGATGTAGACATGCATATTTCCAGTTTCTACGAAACCTCGGAGCCAAACACTCAAAACGAAGTTGCCGCAATGTTTCGTCGTTTTCCATGGTTAAATGTTTCTGAGGTGGCTCGTTATCTGAATATCAACAAAAGTTTAATGGCTAGATACATCTATGGTATTTCTAAACCCAGCGCCAAAAGAATCCAAGAAATCAGGGAGGCATTTCACTACTTTGGTCGCGAATTAGAAAGTGCTTAAATTAGTTTATTCAGGAGGGGGAATAACCAACTAGGAAACTTTTTGGTATCGATTCGACAATGCTCCGTTTCCTGGGTGTGCAACTGTCATTCATCGGAAAAAGTGAACGGAAATGCTCCGTTTTCGCCACTTTTGTACACGGAATCAAAAACTATATAATCTAATGCATCAGGCATTTTTCAATCATCAAGGTCTTCATCCAATTGGCACGTTAAATCATCCTCAGCAGTCCAACGACTTCTACCTTTTTTGCTTGCATTATTCAGAGCACGGGCAAAAAGAAAGAATACTATCACAGCAATTATTATCCACATAGTTGATACACATTACCAATCCTCATCTTCTCTATCTTCATCATCATTGTCATCATCATCTGATGAATAAAGGCTTCTATCTTCCCTTTCTCTTTCACGCTCACATTCTTCATGAGCGTCCTCTATGGCCATCACAGCCAGAAAATCTGTAAAATCTAACATGATACACTTGTTTTTAGGTTACAACACTTACTCATTACTCTCTCTCATTCAGCCCTGCTGAGCTGAAACGTTTCCATTATTGTCACCAGATAAAATGAAAAGCATAAAAAACACTGCAAATACAATCCACATAATTTTATTGTTTTATTGGTTTACAGTGGCAAAGTACGATTCGGGTTGTACCATAGCGTGGCACAGTCTCGAAAAATCTTCAATTTTTCCTCAAAATTTAACTCTTTTTAAGAATTTGAGGGCTATTTTCGTCTAATTATAAGCTTTTAAGTCGTCTCCATGCACAAAATCTGGTTTATTCAGGAGGAGGAAAAATCAACTTCGAAAAATTTTTATTTAAGCTATTTTTTGCACGGAAACAAGTTAGAAAATTATCACAAATTAGCTGCAAAAAGTTTGAAGCCTAAAATCTATAAATAGTTGCCTTACTCATCCTCATCAATTTTTCATTTATCTTCTTCCTCAAATAAAAAAGTGGATAAGAAACAGCCCTTAATTCCTAAAATCTCATCATTGAGTTCTTTTTTGAACGATTTTCCTTTGTCAATTCAGAAAAACGCCTTATATTTGCAGCAGAAAACTTAAAGTTTGACCAAAACAAGCGGGGGGGTAGACCACGAAAGTGGAGCCTCCCGTTCCCTTTTTTATCCGTTACATTATGTAAAGAGATTATCAAGTGCTACGAAATTACCCAAATCAACCATGGTGGTAAGCAAAATGTCTAATACTCATTTTCTATTTCCATTTCATTCCGAAACTTATATGGGTTTATATGGTATGTATTCGTAAGCTCCGCATAAGGGCAAAATTTCGTTAATTGTACGACACCGAACTTACATGGTTCATATTCCTTGTCACCAACAATCTTGTACAACTTATCTTCTTTGATGTCGTACAACCATTTCTTGTCGTATTCCTCGAACCTTGCGGCTATAGTTGGCAACGGAACCGCTATTCTGTAGAAATTCCAAAGACATCGGTCTTCTTCATTTAGAAAGTCTTCCAATTGCTTATTCTTAAAGGGATTTTCTTCCTCACCTTCAACTGGATAGATAATCACACATGGAATATTTGATTCCGGCTTTTTCGTAAATATCCATTTATCTCGACTATATCCACTCAGTTGTCGGACAATATAAGTATCGAGGTTTCCATATTCAAACCTTGGTATGTACTTGGTATCCATTACAACTTTGGGTGAATAGCAAACAAAATCAGGATAACCAGTATGACCATGTACCTGATAATGAATTTTTTCCCCGTAAGCTTCACGAAGCAAGCCCAATACATAATGCTCATACAACATGGCCATGTCAATCCAAAAGGCAGGACAATATTCTTCTTCAGCCGTAGTGATATTGGTAATACTGTAATCATACCGATGGAGTATCATCTGTGCAAGTTTGATGGCATCATCGTATTCCTTGAATATTTTATGATGTTTGATTGCTTTGACTTCCCAAACCTCAATTTGATCGCTGACTTTACAAAAAGCTGACAAGCACTTATGAAGAGTGTGCTGCAAAGAGATAAGACTTTCTGAGATTCCTTCGTTCTGCAAAATATGTTGAGAGAATATCAGGGCTTTTTTTATCAACCTGTTCTCTAATGTGTCCTCAGAATATCCTTGGTAACGACAAAACACCTTGTCATATCGTTTTTTCATAATATTCATCCGCTCATTTCGAGGAATGTCAATACGTCCTCTAACTTTATTGAGGTTCCCTTCTCGCTGGACATAGTCTTTCTTCAATCCTCTTTTGACAATCTCCTTGACGATAGAAAGGAAATGTACAACAATAAGGGGACTCAGAACGCTTTTGAGTTCTGGTGCCTTAATACGGGGTTCCTCCATGTCAACAGCATATATCTTTGAGAACTCCTTGGCTTCAATGCCACTATTAAAACAGACGCTGAACATCTTTAGGAAGTCAATGCGATCACAGCCTTGCTTGGTTGTTATAACAAGAGGCATGGTTTTGGCTTCATCAAACCATTGTGCCCCTATGACGTATGATGCGTAATAACCCGACTCTGAAACATCTGGTTTTTCAGAATCCTGTTCGTCAACTATTATGGAGCTATTACGCCACTGCCACTGAAAGAACCATCTGTCCAGACCTTTGCTTTGGCTTGGAAGACGCATACCTTCCCCCCAAATCTTTTGAAAGGCGAAGGAGTCGTATGGTATCTTTTCGTGTTCTTGCATTAATCTGCTATGTAATCGATAATGGGGCTATAGCACTCGGCGTTCTGCCATTTTTCAAAATATTTATCATCATCTGTCATACTCCTGAGAATACCATCTTTGATATACTCCTTAATGAGTGGAACTACCTCGTAGCGCATCTTCAGTTTGAGGCTCGCCATGTCTTTTGCCATAAAGTAACTATGACCAACTTTCAAATCCTCCAATTCAAAATCGGAAGCTTTGTGTTTCGCTATGAAAGAACTGCTATCATTTCTGCCTATGCCATTAATCTGAGCGAACAAGGCAAGTGAGGCCTTCTTTACATCTGATGGTACAGATTGTGAGTCACACCAGTTTTCGATAACATCGACTCTTGATTCCAATGTAACAAACGCGAAGCGACGACGCACTGCATAATCGATGGTACCCGTAGAACGGTCGGTTGTATTCATTGTGCCAATAATATACAGATTTGAAGGAACAGAAAAATCTTCCTTTGAGTAAGGCAACTTTAGACTAATATGATGTGCGCCACCTCCACTACGCTTGTCTGCTTCGAGTAATGTGATAAGTTCTCCAAATATCTTGGAAACATTGCCACGGTTTATTTCATCGATGATAAGTACGTATGGCTTATCAGAGACTTGATTCTCCAGCTTGTACTCCTTTTTCACCGCATTGATGAAAGCCTGAGCATAATGTCGCCAATTGTTCTCTACACCTTCACCAAGAGCTTGCATCTTTACCTTCTCAATGTTAAGAGGTGATGGAGTGTACTGATCTCCTTTTTCACTCTTTGACAATACGCTGCGTGTACTGATAGTGTCGTTACCTTCTGTCCACCACACATACAGCTCTGACTTTCCTGACAATGTAGGAATAGTCTTTTTATTCTCATATCCCTTGATAGTCTGGAGATATTTGTCAATGCAAGTTGCAATGTCTGCGTTTTCTTTCGTCTGGGCTAACTCACAAATGGTTTTGAATATACCGTTCTCTACATTGTACTCTACGGCATTGCCCTTTACCTCTGGTTTCAAGCCCTCGATAAAGTCTTCATAGTCCATAGACTGATGGAATGTGCAGAAGGCTATTTGCCCTTCATTCTGCATTCTTTCATACTCAGCCATCACCTTTTGATGGTCTTCAAAATCGGAAAAAGCAGGATTGCACATACCAACAGCAATGGCAGCTGTTTTATAAGTCTTGCCTGTACCAGGTGCACCTTGCAGGATAATCTGTTTCTTTTGTTTGAGTATTTCTAATTCCGTCATAGCAGCTAATGTCTGAATATTATTATCTTTTTGATTCTCACCCTCAATTTGTTGTTTGTCATTTTTGCGTAATTTAGTAAAGTAATTCCACATTACAGTCTGGGCAATGAGCATAGTACTCTGAATGCAACCTTCTTTTTGTATTTCATTATTGATGGAATCCATCAGTTCTGAGTCTTTCTCAACGAGAGGAACCAAATATTGTCTTAGCAACTCATAGAAATGAACAAGCTTTTGACCAGCCTTTTTGGGCTCTACATTAAGAATACTACATAAACTGTCATATACATCACTTTTGTAGAACGTATACTTTTGAGGATTCTGTAAGGTCAAGAAACAACTTATCAACCTCTCGTCACACATTGCACTTGTTTTTTGATTGAAATTCTTCTTAATCTTTTCGTTCCACAGAGTTTTGCACGTAGAAGTGAAAGTGTCTATACGTTGTTGCAAATCTACTTCTTCATCAAATAAAATCTTAAACGCATTTCGATAGTCTTCAGGTTCAAACTCTGCAAAATGCTTCATAGCAGTTGGCTGAGTTTTGTAACAAAGATTCTCGAACTTAAGAGCTTTTATCTCATTTGCGAAATCTTCCGCATTGACATTTGGATGACCAATTTGTTTAGTCACCAATTTCCATTTATATAGTTCATGTTGCATGGAATCACCATTTAGCCCATATTGTAGCTGATGATTCTTGAACGCAGTTACTATTTCGTTCAGATTCATTGTGTTCCCTTGAAAATTACGTTGTATAATATATTATCTTTATGATATTGATTCTCTCTCCGATATTTATTAGACTTCTATGTGTTGAACAAACTTTTCATGCCTATAAGGTAATTAAAGTCCTCTGATTATTTATTATTTTCTTTGTTTAACAATGGCTATGTTATAGTATTTATGCTGCAAAAATAATAAAAATCTTATCATTGGGTTCTTTTTTGAGCGATTTTCCTTTGTTAATTCAGAAGAACGCCTTATATTTGCAGCAGAAAACTTAAAGTATGACTATAACATGCGGGGAGTGTACCACGAAAGTGGAGCTTCCCGTTCCCTTTTTATCCGTTACATATGGAAAAGAGATTGTCAGGTGCTACGAAATCACCTAATTCATGGTGGTAAATAAAATGTCTAATACTCATATATAAAGAAAAGGCGATATTTGTTCAGAACAAGATATGTCGAACATAATGAAAAAGTACAAATAAAAGTGTTATCTTTGCATCATGAAAAAGAAGGAAGGCTTGTTGAAAGTTTATAATGTAGACAGTCTCTCTGCAATAGCAGATGATGAGATTTTAATGCTTGCCCAATTAGGTGAACTTGGATTGATAACCCAGAGTGCATCTTGTAAAGTATGGGCTTTCAAAAGTGAACATGAGCTTGCTGAACATATAAGAAAAGCCTTAGAACTTGGGAAAGAATTAAGCGTTTCTTTTGGTTGGGGTGAGTTTTATGGTCCAGATAAGATAACTGTTGAATTTAAAACTGATGATTAAAAAGTTAAATAATTGAAATACAGCTATTTAGCTTTGATTTTCTTGCTCTTTTATTTGGAAATACCATTTTTGTATCCTACAGATAGCTTACCCTCTTCTATCATGCTGCCAACATCTCTTCGCCCAGTCTGTGAATATGGGAAATGATTTCCTCTTCACGCTCTTTCGAAGGTTTTTTGAAACCATTAATATAATTTCGGAGCAAAGTGGGGTTTATGCCAATTGAACGGGCAAACTCTGCAACGTTGATTTCTTTATGTGTCAGGAAGAAACGCTGCAAAGCACTCGGTTCGGCATCATCGTAACCGAAGCTCTCAAAACTTATGTCCTCGTCAAGGTCGCGCCAATGGATACCACCCTTTCCGAAGGTGTATTTACTGCGTTCCTCGTCGGAGGCATTACGCAACTTTGGATACCACAGCAATGATTGCTTGTACTCCTTTCCCTTTTCGCCCTTGCCGTAAATATAGTTGGCATCGAACCAAATCTTCGTAATCTTCATTGTTCAGCCCTCCCTTTTAGTCATTGTCAAAATACTCTTTCCAACGCTTAAGAATAATGTCTGCATTTTCATCAACCACCTTCTTTATCTTCTTAAAGTCGTTTGCTTTTATCCCTTCTTTTTCAACTAATACAAACTCCTTTCCGTCCCAGTCGAACTTGGCCATACCGTCATTACCTTCCACATGAATATGTGGTGGCTCATGCTCCCTGCTGTAAAAGAAGAAGGAGAAACCATAAAATCTGAATACTTCTGGCATAATCCTATTATATATTTTGTTCTTTTTGGTGCAAATATAGGAATTATTTTCGATACCTTCAAATTTGTTGGCACTTTTCTTGCTTTTTTCCATCAACTATAACCGATTCAGGGGGTGTATTGTACAATAAGAGTTGACACACAAGAAAAAACGCCAAACTGCCTACATGCCTACATAAAATCGTTTGAAATTCGCATGGTTGTCGAGTTTCTCTCACTTTCAAGCATACATAATGCCTACATGGAGCCTACATGATGCCTACATGTTTTTGAGGTGTTAACAGTAAGGGAACAAGAATGAAGCAACGTATTTGCATGTTATTTGCTTCTTGGTAGTAAAGGAATTCTCTAGAGAATTTAGCAGCTTCCTCGTGTAATAGCAATTGTTTGCACGTTACTTAGCAGAAAATTCTCTAGAGAATTTCAAAACAAGCAATAAAGAGGCTTTTTGCAAACAGGCAAATTAGATTCTGCAAGCTCCTTATCGCCCATTTTTATGTAGGCACAATGTAGGCTATATGTATGCTTTATGTAGGCTCACGAATGCAACAATCCCTGTATTCATCGTGAGTTTCGGCAAAATCATGTAGGCATGTAGGAAGATTTGAGTTTTTTTGCAAAAAAAATGGAAACGGGACAATGGACTTACGGATATTCCAACCTTAACGTTAACGGGAACAATATAATGGTTATAGGTTATAGGTTATAGGTTATTGACGATTTTCAATGGGAAGGATAACCTTGACCTTAACCAGTTTGAGTGGTTTAAGAAGTTTAAGATTTCAAGGAGTTTAAGTCCTTAATGAAGAGGCTTCACGTTGTAAAAATATGAAATAAATGGGAACCACAAAAATATTTCTCAAAAAAATGTGTACATTTGCATCCATGTTTAAAGAGAAAGATTTCATTTTAGACGAAATATTCGGCGATCGACTGCTTATTAGTGTCAGAGCAGATCAAACAGAACTTAACGACAACATCAGGGTCGCACAATAAAATAGTTAAAAAAGTACTGAGGACATAG
>JAFSRW010000040.1 GCA_017445925.1 Bacteroidaceae bacterium
AAGCCCTGTCTGCGTGGCGACTATGCCTGTATGAACATGATTAAGCCAGAAACTATCGTTGAGAAAATCAACACCCTATTACTAACTAAACAAAATGATTAAGCTTATGAAAAAGTACATCTGCGAAACCTGTGGTTATGTATATGACCCAGCAGTAGGCGATCCTGATAGTGGCATCGCCCCAGGCACAGCCTTTGAAGACCTTCCAGACGATTGGGTATGCCCCGTCTGTGGAGTTGGAAAAGACGACTTCTCAGTAGAGGAGTAAACATAAAAGTGAGCTAACTTTTGGTTGGCTCACTTTTTCTTCGTACCTTTGTCGCCAGAAATAAACGTTTATAAGAAAAGATGTCATTAAAATGTGGTATTGTAGGACTGCCCAATGTGGGTAAGTCTACTTTGTTTAACTGCCTGTCAAGTGCAAAAGCTCAGGCAGCAAACTTTCCTTTTTGTACTATTGAGCCCAATGTGGGTGTTATTACCGTTCCAGATGAGCGTCTGACAAAACTCGCTGAACTGGTTCATCCAGGACGCATTGTTCCTGCTACCTGCGAAATCGTGGATATTGCAGGTCTTGTAAAAGGTGCCTCAAAAGGTGAAGGCTTGGGTAATAAGTTCCTTGGAAATATTCGCGAAACAGATGCTATTATCCATGTGCTTCGCTGTTTCGAGGATGAGAATATTACGCACGTGGATGGTACCATTGACCCCATTCGCGACAAGGAGATCATTGATACAGAACTTCAGCTGAAAGACCTCGAGACCATTGAGAGCCGTCTGGCTAAGACAGAAAAGGCTGCTGCTGCAGGCAATAAGGACGCTAAGATTGAGGTCACTGTGTTAAAGGCCTACAAGGAAGTTCTGGAGCAAGGCAAGAATGCCCGTATCGTAGAGTTTGAGAGCAAGGACGAGCAAGATTGTGCCAAGAACCTGTTCCTCTTGACTGCCAAGCCTGTGTTGTATGTCTGCAACGTGGGGGAGGCTGATGCCAAGAGTGGTAACGACTTCACCAAGAAGGTCGAGGAACTGGCTAAGGAAGAAGGTGCAGAGTCGATGGTCATTGCTGCCAAGACAGAAGAAGATATCGCAGAGCTAGAAAGCTACGAGGACAAGCAGCTGTTCTTGGAAGAGCTTGGCTTGGAAGAGAGTGGCGTCAATCGCCTTATTAAGAAGGCTTACGCCTTGCTGAACCTCGAAACCTTTATCACTGCAGGCGAAATGGAGGTAAAGGCCTGGACCTACAAGAAGGGTTGGAAGGCCCCTCAGTGTGCTGGTGTCATCCATACCGACTTTGAAAAGGGTTTCATCCGTGCTGAGGTCATCAAGTACGACGACTATATCCAGTATGGTTCTGAGGCTGCTGTCCGTGAGGCAGGTAAGATGGGTATTGAAGGTAAGGAATATGTAGTGCAGGACGGCGACATCATGCACTTTAGATTTAATGTATAATGGAACTGCTCTTTATCAATTGGAATCCATCGCTGACAATAGGACCGTTCCGCTGGTACTCGCTATGCTGGCTGATAGGTTTGGCTTTGGCCTATTTCTTTGTCAAAAAGCTTTATAAGGAGCAGAAAATCAAGGACGAGCTCTTCGATCCCTTGTTCATCTACTGCTTCTTAGGTATCCTGGTGGGTGCCCGCTTGGGGCATTGTATCTTCTATCAGCCTGACTATTTCCTGACTTCAGGCAAAGGCTTTGTCGAGATGCTACTACCCATTCATTTCTTAGCAGATGGAGGCTGGAAGTTTACAGGCTATGAAGGATTGGCCTCACATGGTGGTACATTAGGTCTGATAATAGCTCTTTGGCTTTATGTGAAACGTACTAAGCTCAGCATTTGGCGTGTACTCGACAATATTGCTATTGCTACAGGTGTTACTGCCTGCTTTATACGCTTGGGCAACCTCATGAACTCAGAGATTATAGGTAAGGTAACAGATGTTCCCTGGGCTTTTATCTTCGAACGTGTAGATTTGATGCCTCGTCATCCTGGCCAGCTTTACGAAGCTATTGCCTACGCTATCCTCTTTGGCTTGATGTGGTACCTGCACAAACGTATGCCTGAGAAGATTGGTACAGGCTGGTACTTTGGTTTCTGCCTGTTCTACATCTTTACATTCCGTTTCTTCATCGAATATACTAAGGAGATACAAGAGAGCTTCGAAGAAGCCTTGCCCATCGATATGGGACAGATACTCAGTATCCCGTTTATCATCATTGGTGTCTATTGTATGATAAGAAGTAAACGAAATGTCGATATTTCGAAATAACGAAATAACGTAAATATAAAGAAATCGTCTCACTTTCCTGAGACGATTTTTTTGATGTCGTTAAGCTTGTTAAGGGCCTCAAGAGGTGTGAGGTTGTTGACATCAAGCCCCAGTATCTCGTCGCGCACCTGAGAGAGTACAGGGTCGTCAAGCTGGAAGAAAGACAACTGCATGCCTTCGCGACTTTGGGCAATCTCTGCTGTGGGCTTGCCTACGGTACCTACAGAGGCGTTATCAGCCTCCAGTTGCTTCAGGATGACGTTGGCACGCTTGACGATACTCTTGGGCATACCAGAAATCTCTGCCACATGGATACCAAACGAGTGCTCACTCCCACCCTTCTCTAATTTGCGCAGGAAGATTACCTTTCCCTCAACCTCCTTCACAGAGACATTATAGTTCTTGATACGAGGGAAGTTCTTTTCCATCTCGTTCAACTCATGATAGTGCGTGGCAAAAAGCGTTCGAGCTTGGGCTTTGGGGTGTTCATGCAGATACTCAACAATAGCCCAGGCAATAGATATACCATCATAAGTGCTAGTGCCTCGTCCCAATTCGTCGAAGAGTACCAATGAGCGAGGCGTCACATTATTCAATATATTGGCGGCCTCCGTCATCTCAACCATAAACGTTGATTCGCCCAAGGAAATATTATCGCTGGCCCCTACCCTTGTGAATATCTTGTCCACTAAGCCTATTTTCGCGCTCTCTGCT
>JAFSRW010000041.1 GCA_017445925.1 Bacteroidaceae bacterium
CTAATCCCTAATCCCTAATCTTTAACCTATAATAAAAAAACTTATGGAGTTCCTGACATTACATTGGCTTGACATACTGACAACGATACTGGGTCTGATTTATATCTGGCTGGAGTATCGTGCCAGTATTTTCCTATGGATAGTCGGAATTATCATGCCGGCTCTTGAGGTGGTTCTATTCCTGCAGCACGGACTCTATGGCGATGCCGGTATGTCGTGCTACTATACGTTGGCTGCTATTTATGGCCTTTGTATCTGGAAGTTCAAGAAGACGCGCAAGAAACGTGAACCGCTTCCGATTATCCACATGCCGCGCAGCAAGTATTTGCCTGTTACCATCTGTTTCTTTGTATCCTGGGGAATTACCTATTATATATTGGTAACGTGGACCAACTCAACGGTTCCCGTGTTGGATTCGTTTACCAATGCCCTTTCGTTCATAGGACTGTGGGCTTTGGCGCGTAAGTTCATCGAGCAGTGGCTCTTCTGGATAGTGGTGGATGCAGTAGGCTGTACACTCTATGTGCAGAAAGGTATTCCTTTCAGGGCCGGCCTCTTTGCTCTTTATGTTATCATTGCCATAGCAGGATATTTCAAGTGGAAAACGATGTTGAAAGTAAAAAAGAAGAAGCATGAAGAAGGTACAGTTTGATGCCGTTATTGTGGCGAACGGTCAGTTTCCTGCTCACCAGGTTCCTCTTGGTGTGTTAGATCAGGCTTCCCATATCATTGCATGTGATGGGGCCATCAGTCATGTCCCTCATGCTGAGGCTGTAGTGGGTGACGGTGATAGCGTCCCTGCCGAATACCACGACCTGCTTATCCGCATAGATGAACAGGAAGACAACGACCTGACAAAGGCTACGCGTTACTGCCTGCAACAGGGCTGGCATGATATAGCCTATGTCGGTGCTACGGGTTTACGTGAGGACCATACGCTGGGTAATATCTCTTTGCTGATGCGCTATTTCCGCGAATTCGGTGTTCACGGCATGATGTTTACCGACTATGGTTTCTTTATGCCTGTCTGCGGCCCTCAAACCTTCCGTTCCTTTGCCGGTCAGCAAGTGAGTATCTTTAATTTCGGTTGTACCCGCATCCAGTCAGAAGGACTGCGGTGGAACTCCTATGCTTACGAACAATGGTGGCAGGGGACGCTCAATGAAGCACTTGCTGATGCGTTCTCCATTGATGCCGATGGATATTATATGGTTTACCAGACGTATATATAAGGTTTTCAGGTTATAAGGTTTTCAGGTTATAAGGTTTTGAGGGTATAAGGTTCTAGATTAAAGAGTTTTCGTTAACGTAACGTTAACAAAAACGTTTTTAATTATCAATTATGACCTACGGTCGAGCCTGCTCACGCTCGGAAGAGTCGAAGCGAGCTTCACTCTTCTCTCGCTCAATCGCAGCCTTCAATTATCAATTATCAATTTTCAATTAAAGACATCGTCTTTATCCTCTATCCTTATAGATACTTATCTCGCCGCTTCCATAACATATCTTTGCATCGGCATCGTAAATGCAGCCGAACTGACCGGGGGCGATGCCTTGTATGGGTTCGTCGGAATGTATGTGATACCCTTCTTCGTCAAGGGAAATGAAGCCCGGCAGAAAATGGTCCACATGCCGGATCTTAAATTGGATGGGGATTCCTTCGGAAAGTGAAGAGTGAAGAGTGAAGAATCAGATTTACTTTCTTCCAATTGAGGAGATTCCATGTTTTTACAAAGGTTACTTAGATTCTTAACTCTTCGTTCTTCACTCTTCACTTCAAATTCCCAAGGATTGCGGGTGATGAAATGCATGTCGGCTAGGCGGAAATCATGCCCGTATTGTAGCTGTGTGTCCCATCCGCGAGCCACGAAAATTATGTTCTTCTTGATGTTCTTCTTTACAACGAACCAAGGACCGCCACCTAAGCCTAAGCCTTTGCGCTGACCGATGGTGTGAAACCAGAAGCCGCGATGGTGACCTACCACCTTTCCCGTTTCGATGTCTATGACCTTGCCTTCCTGCTCGCCCATAAACTTGCGCAGGAAATCGTTGTAGTTTATCTTGCCCAGGAAGCAGATACCCTGACTGTCCTTTCTTCTGGCACTGGGCAACTTGGCATCCAATGCTATCTGGCGCACTTCTTCCTTCATCAGGTGTCCGATAGGGAATATGGTGTGGCGCAACTGATCGTAAGAAAGCTGAGCCAGGAAATCGGTCTGGTCCTTTATCGGGTCTTTGGCTGTTCCCAACCACATCAGGCCGTCTTTCTCGACGTTAGTCGCGTAATGTCCTGTGGCGATATAGTCGTACTGATGTCCTATGCGCTCTTCAAAGGCCCCGAACTTAATCAGTCGGTTGCACATCACATCGGGGTTGGGTGTCAGACCTTTTTTTACACGTTCTATGGCATAGCCTACTACCTGTTCCCAGTATTCCTTTTGCAGGTCGGTCACCTCTAACTTCAGCCCATACTTCTGGGCGGTAGCCTGTGACAGTTCAATATCCTCTTCGGCAGAGCAGGAAGAATCCTCGCCCTCCATACCTATTTTGATATAGTGAAGGTCGGGTTTCAAACCAGCTTCACAAAGCTGGTGTACCACAACGGCGCTATCCACACCTCCGGATATCAGTACGGCAACGGAGCCTTTTATTTCTTGAAGTTCCATGTCTGAGTGCCGTTAAAGGTGTTAATACGCAGGGTGATGCTGTCTCCTGCCTGAATGCCCTTGATACTGTCAACCGGTAGGCTGGCGTAAGTGGGTTGGGTGTACGAGAGCGGGTCGGCATTCTGATTATGGTGCAGACTCACCCAGGCATGCCCGCCCTTTATGCTGTCTGTGATGAATCCCCAGTACTGTTTGCCGCCTTGAGTAAGAGGACTCAGGTACATATTTATATACTTGCCTGCTCGCCAAGCGCTCTTTACACTTGTGGGGGCGGTTTTGGCAATTGCTGTGCTGTCTTTCAGATAATAAACGCTCTGAAGCTGATAGAGGGTTGCACTATTTCCTGAAGGAACATAGCCGCAGAGAATTCGATAGAGGGCCCTGGGCTGCAGGTCGCCCTTACCGTTTGTAATCTGATAGGTGACGCCCGCATCGGTGGTGAACTTCTCCATCTCCCCATCATCGTTGGTGTACAAGTCCGCCATCTCTGTTATGATGCTGGGATAGGTGTCATCATCGTTGTTTTTACAGGATACAAGGCAGATGAGGCCCAATATAAGCAGGTAAGAGCGTTTCATGATTGCAGGGCTTTTTGCTTGTTAAAGACGGGGTTGGCATACATGGTAAGCAGACGCTCACGCAGGAAGTCTTCGTCTTTATTCTCAATTTCTATCTTGTCGAGTCGTTGCTGCAGGTAATCCAGGAACTGCTGCTTTTGCTTCTCTGTGTACTGAGCCGCGAACACTGTTGTTCCATTCAGCATATCTGCAGCCACGTAGTTGCCCGGGAACAGTTTGTAGCCTGCATGAATCTGCTGATCCATTCTGTGGGCCACCTCTGTAAAGAACTCATTCTTGGGAAGATCCTTCAACTCATCCAACCAAGTGTTGATGCAGGGAGCGGCCTCGTAGTGGATACTTCCCTTAAAACCCCAGATGCCTTCACGCATATTCTTCTCATCATCGGCCTTGCTCTTCTTGTAGGCAGGGTTGTCGCGTTTCAGTTGGAATTCAGTAGCCTTCAGATAGTCGCAGGGATCATATTCGTAGCTGATGGTCAGGGGTACGATGTGCAGGTCGCGCAGTTGATCTACAGGTGATACCTCCTCGCTTCCCATTGCCAACATCTTCAGCACGCTCTCCTGTGTCAGGTCGTTGCTGTCCTTGGCACGACCTTCGCGTTGGGCTATCCAGATGTTCTCGTGCTTCTCATTCACAGCGTGGTGAATGTACCTACTCATCAGCATACTACTCTTGAGGAGGTCCTTAGAGCCTAAGCCCCTGCGAACTGTAAAGGCCTTGTTCAACTTCACCACTTTCTCTATCCAAGGGTAGATGAGCAGGTTGTCGCCAATGGCAATCTCGCAAGTGGTGGGGAACTTGTTCTTGTAAAGCAGATAATCCAGGATGGCGCTGTCCAGCACTATATCGCGATGGTTGCTCACAAAGGTGTAACGCTCCTCGCCAGCCGTAATGTTCTTGTGTCCGAATGTGGCACCCGTGCTGCATTTGCGGAGTACGTACTTCACGATGGGTTTCATGAAGCGTAGCTGAAAATCCAATGTGCTGTGTACACCAACGAAGGCCAGCCTGAGTATGCCGTTCCTGAGCCACTTTGGGAGCCAAGGGAGCAGCGTTTTTAACTGAGCGTTCATCAAGCGGTCATTCAGCAACTCGTTTACTACGCCAGGAATCTCATCGTCGTTATACGGACGTATCGCGTCAAATTCACTTGTCATTTGGTTTACAGTTTAGAGAAGTTTTTTTGAGGAGTTAAAGGAGATAAAGGAGTTATCGCTGCGCTCGTCCATTCGGACAGGAGTTAAAGACATTAGTTCTGCACATGTCTCTGTAACTTCCATTCTTCACTTTTCACTCTTCACTCTTAATTTTCAATGATATCAGTTAGTACATCTTTTATGTCCAAGCCTGCAGCACGTACCTGCTGAGGTATGAAGCTGGTGGCAGTCATACCAGGAGTGGTATTGATTTCCAACATGTTTATCTTGTCGCCGGCTGTGATGATGTAGTCCACGCGGATAATGCCGTGACAGCCGAGGATATCGTAGATGAGCGAGGTCAGTTTTTGTACTCTTTCTGTCAGATGCTGACTGATGCGGGCTGGAGTGATTTCGTCGCTTTCGTTGTTGTACTTAGCGGCATAATCGAAAAATTCGTTCTTAGAAACCACCTCTGTGAGGGGGAATACCACGCTGTTCTTCTTGGTCTTGTAGCAACCACAGGTGATTTCTGTTCCCTGCATAAAGGCCTCAATCATCACATCCTCGCCCTCTTTGAGTGCCAATTCAATGGCAGGACGGAGTTCCTCTGGTGTCTTCACCTTTGTTGTCCCAAACGAAGAGCCGCCACGAACGGGTTTTACAAAGCAGGGCAGACCTATGCGGTCTATGATGTCCTTGTCGCTCACCTCGTGGTCGTGCCCAATCTTCACTACCAGGCTGTCGGCTACTGATACGCCCATACCGCGCAGATAGTTGTTCAGCACGAACTTATCGTAGGTCATCGCCTCGATGAGCACGTTGCAGGTGCTGTAGGGCATACCTATCAGATCCAGATACCCTTGGAATATTCCGTTCTCGCCTGGTGCACCATGGATGGTGATATAGCAGTAGTCGGGACGGATGCGTTCGCCTTTCTCATTCAGGAACGAGAAATCGTTCTTATCCACAGGCGTGCGCTTTTCTTCTTCACCAATCAGCGCTTCCCATTTTCCTGCTCGCACCTCAACCTTATATATTATATAGCGCTCTTTATCCAGGAACGATGCTATTCCGGTAGCGCTTCGCATACTTACATCATGTTCAGCGGAATCTCCTCCGCATACTATCGCAATTACTTTTTTTAATTCACAATTCATAATTCTCAATTATAACGTCAACGATAACGATAACGATAACTTTTTTCACCCCTAATCTCTAATCTCTAATCTCTAAACTTAAATGTTCAATGTTCAATGTTCAATGTTCAATGCTCAATGTTCAATGTTCAATGTTCAATGCTCAATTATAACGTCAACGATAACGCTAACGATAACTATTTATTTTTCACCCCTAATCTCTAATCTCTAATCTTAAATGCTCAATGTTCAATGTTCAATGCTCAATTATAAAAGAGGGGTTAGGGGTGAGGCCTTTCTCCCTCCCATTTGGGGGAGGGCTGGGGAGAGGGGCCATTTTCTTCCTCCATTTATCTAACAGGGCTGTCATATCTGCTGGCAGCTCCGAATCGAAAAACATTTCTTCTCCTGTGGTGGGATGCACAAATCCCAGCGTCTTTGCATGAAGTGCCTGACGGGGGCAGATAGTCATGCAGTTATGAATGAAAGCCTTGTACGAGGCTGTTAGCTCTCCACGCAGAATCTGGTCGCCTCCGTATCGCTCATCAGCAAAGAGCGGATGTCCCAAGTGCCTCATGTGAGCCCTGATCTGATGGGTACGGCCTGTCTCCAATCTGCATTCTACCAAGGTAACAGCACCAAAGCGTTCCAGCACGTGATAATGAGTGATGGCTGGCTTTCCAATCTCACTATCCGTGGGATAGACGGCCATCTGCAAACGGTCTTTGGGGTGCCTGCCGATGTTGCCTTCTATGGTGCCGTCGTCTTCCTTGAACGGTCCCCACACCAGAGCGTTGTACTGTCGCTTGGTGGTATGATAGAAGAACTGCTTGCACAGATGCGTCTTGGCTTCTGGCGTCTTGGCAATTACCAGCAGGCCGCTGGTGTCTTTGTCGATACGATGAACCAGACCTACAGTGGGGTCGTTGGGGTCGAACTCGTGATTGTCTCTCATGTGCCAGGCCAACGCATTTACCAGCGTTCCGCTATAGTTGCCACAGCCTGGGTGAACTACCATTCCAGCCGGTTTGTTGATGACCAGCAGTTGGTCGTCCTCATATATCACGTTCAGCGGAATGTCCTCGGGAATGATCTCCCATTCGCGCTTGGGTCGGTCCAATACCAGTGTGATAACGTCGTAGGGCTTAACCTTATAGTTGCTCTTGACGGGTTTGTCGTTCACGCGGATGCATCCTGCCTCGGCTGCTTTCTGGATGCGATTCCTGCTGGTATCGCCCATGTGGTCCATCAGGAACTTATCTATGCGCACAGCATTCTGGCCTTTGTCCACCTCTATGCGCCAATGTTCGTGTTCCTCTGGGGCAGCAGATAGAATGTCGTCTTCTTCCTCGTTCAGAAAATCCTCGTCAAATTTCGCCATCGTCCTCTAATTCCTCATCATCCCATTCTTCATCTTCGAACTCATCTCCTATGCCATCGTTATTGTTACCTACCACCAAGGTGATGGGGCAGTCAACCTCTACACGGTCGCCAGCCACAACGGTGCGTCCCTTGCATTTAACAGATAGTACCCAGTCCTTGTCGCCTGGTGCATATTCTATGGGACCTAATTTGAAGCCTAACGCCTTCAGACGGGCTTCTGCCTCGCGCAGCGAGCAGTTGTCGGCAATATCAGGGATGGGTAGGGTAGGAACGCTACGCGTATTTATAGTAAGGTATATGTTCCTGCCTGTCTTTACTTTGCTGCCAGGAGCGGGTGTTAGCTCCAATACCGTTCCAGCAGGCTTGTTGCGGTTGTATGAGGAATCGGAGATTACCACTACCAGGCCTTGCTTTTCCAACTCGTATTCTGCATCGGGCAGCAGCATGCCTTTAATCTGAGGCACTTCCACGCTCTCGCCATGATGGGAGTATCCCTTCATCCAAAACCATACCACAATCAGTAAGACTATGCTTACCACCACCAGCATAATCAGGTTCCAGTAAACAATGGGACTTGTCAGCTTCTTCCAGAAATTCATATTTGACTTTTTTTATCTATCAACTCGTCAACTTGTGAACAAAGGTACGAATAAGCGAGCGAAATGCAAAAGGAAAACTTGTTTTTCTTTTCATATCCGAGCGAAAGTACTTTCGGCGATAGCCAAAGTTACTATGTTTGCATTCGAAAATACCAAAAGTCAATTAAAGAAGCGTCAAATCTGAGAATTATTCCGCACCGTGAGGTGCAGAGAACCTCTCCGCTACGCTTCAAGAACCTCAGCATCTCGCGGTGCGTGAAA
>JAFSRW010000042.1 GCA_017445925.1 Bacteroidaceae bacterium
CGAAAGCGGTACCTTTGCATAACTTTGATTTTGATGTTGTAAAGGTACAAAAACTTTACGACATAACAAAACCCTGGCTTGAGAAAGTCGGGGCTTTGTGTAAAAAAAAGAGGATGTGCCTATTTTGACACACCCTCTTTAGTTTTTACTCATCTTTGCATAAGCAAAGAATGATAGGATTTTACAGATTCTTAACGGTTTCAATCATCTTATCCTTATCACCTGCAAAGTAGTCAGCTAAAGCATACTTCAAAGCAAGCTCAGCATAAGCCTGACGTGAAATCTTAGACTTGATGAAGATAATTACGCCATTCTTTGTAGAAGCAGCATATTTCTTAGCAACCAAAATCTTTATGAAGGTAGCCAGCGTAGTATAAGCCATGCTTGAGCCATCTTCCTTAAAGAGTTCCAAGATATCGCGAACCTTAGATTGTTTAATACCTGACTCTTCAAGAGTCCATAACTTTAGCATAATCTCATGCTCCTTGGGAGTCAACAACTTCCTTTTTTCTGCTTTCTTCTTATTTGCCATGGTTAATCCTGTTTTAGTTATTCTGTTTACAATTAATTAATTTAGACTGCGCAAAAATATTTAGAATTAAATGTTTATCCAAATTATTTATCTAAAAGTCATCCACATTTAACATATTTTAAACAAATAATGCCATCATTCCGCTTTTTTGCGCAATGTTTCCATCCTAAATGCACATGGCCAAGCTATCAGTCGGTCGCTAAAACGATTCTTTAGCATAACAGGTGGAACTCCCTCATTCTGAGCACGTGAGAACCACGTAGAACCATAATATGCATCATTCTGTGAACCAATGGGGAGAGTGTGTCCATTTACTTTAAGGATACCGTCGCCAACCAGTTGGCAACAGTTACGCCAGATAGCCTCTGCTTTCTCGCTCCATTGTGAATCGTCCGTCAGTTTTGCCAACTCGCGCCAGTCGTTTACCCAACGACAAGCAAACGTATCGAAGTAATGACGTTGGGTACTTACGCTGGTAGCGCCCAAGGTCTTGTATCCATATAGCTGGAATGCGTCGCCTATGGCGTAGTTGATGTTATAATGCCATAGCCACGTACTTAGATAGTAAGATACATCGACGGCATCATTCAGGTATGCATCATCCTTCGTTATTTTGTAAAGTGCTATAGCTGCAGTCAGCAAGGGATAAGCTGATTCCCTGTCGATACAACGTGTATCAAGTGTGCCGTCTGTACTAAAACCGTTCTTCTTGAAACTGCTTATATAATATATGTACGCACGTTGGGCGCTCTCCAGATACTTCTTATCGTTGTAGAATTCGTATGCTTTCAGCATGGGAGTAATCAGGTAGGCACCTACCCCACCTTCGCGCTCTACGCAGCGTCCATCCGTTGTCCATCCTCTTCCATAGCAACCGTTAGGCTGCTGGTCTGCCAACATAAAGTTACAAATTCCCCATGCTGCTCCCAGATAAGCAGTTCGTACCAGACGCAACTGTTTTACAATACGGTCTGCTTCGAAGAACTGCATTGCTGCCGTACCTAAGTTGCAGGCATCCATTATACAGTTACTTTTTCGGATAACGGCATCATATTGGGTAATAAACAGACCATTGGGCAACTGGCAGTTATCTGCCCAGGTATCCAGTGTGGCTATGCCTTGATCAATGTCCACATGATCCCCCGTCTTGTTGAAATCATGCAAAACGCTAACAGCCAGACTAATATTCTGTCCCAACCATCCTGCCTCATAGCAGTTACGGGTAATTTGCTGCCATTCGCCTTTCTCATTTAAGTTCAAGCCCAGGAGATAGCCCATGTAGTCGTCATTCTCAATCCATAGGGAACGATGACAAAACTCCACGCTCTGCTGCCAAAGCTTTTCTCCATCGGGTTCAGGCAGTTTCTCAGGTTCAGCCATCAGCCAGGCCATGTCCAGCATGTGACGGTATGCATTATGATTCGTTTCTTTTCGAGCAACAATCAGGTACATGCTAAGTTTGCGAGTCTCGCCTTGTTTCATATTATGCACACGCTGCCATCCTGGGGCATACTGGTCTTGTGCGCAATATGTAACAGGCATCTCCTCTTCTGGCCACAGCAACTGATGTGTAATGATGTTGGGCTCAGGCTGTATGCCACAAGAATAATCGTCTTCTGGCTTCTCAGGAACGTTACCGAATGTTGCTATAGCGAAGTCTTCGCCTTCGCTATAGATAGCACCAGGGATAGGGGTACGCTTGTATGAGAAGGTGTACCACTGTCTGTCGCGCTTCTCTCCTTTGGGTTCCAGGCCACGACTCAGGTGATTCCCATTATAAGAGACAGCAGGAATCATCCACCACACGGGCTTTGACACATGCTCAAAACTGGCTGTAAGACGTACATTGGGAATATCGCGTTTGGCTGTGAATGTCCAGGTGATTTCCCATGTATTTTCGCTTACCAGTTCCTTTTCACATTTCATCTTCACATCTAAGGGAGCAGTGGCATTGACGGTACCGATAAGTTTGTTGTCGCCGGAAAGCAACCATTCATCCTTCCAATGAATGTTCTCTAAAAAAGCTACCTGAGCTAATCCCTCTGCCTGCCATGCGGCAAGGAATACAATTAAAGTTATTCTGATAAATTTCATTCTCCCTCTTCTTTCTCAGCTTTTTCTTTTGCTTTCTGTTCAGCAACAGCTTTAGCGCGCTGATCACGAATGCTATATTTCTTTTTCGATTCTTTCTCCTGCTGCTTCAACTCTTTTTGCTTGGCTTTATCTTCAGCAGCTTGTTCTGGGGTCTGTTTTGGCTTCTCCACTTTGGGCTTTTCTTCCTTAACCTTTTTGGCTGCTTTGGCAACCTCTTTATCTGCTTTTGCCTCAGCTTTTTCAGCCGCCTTTTCTACCCTTTCCACTTTTTTCTCAGCCTTTGCTTCAGCTTTCTCTGCGGCCTTCTCTACTTTCTCTGCCTCTTTTTCGGCTTTTGCTTCCACCTTCTCGGCATTCTTCTCAACTTTCTCAACCTTCTCTATCTTTTCTGCTTTCTCAACCTTTTCTATAGCCTTATCCTCTTTCGGAGCGTCTGCCTTTGGAGTCTCAGCCTCTTTTTTCTCTGGTTTGGGAGTGTCAGCCTTAGGAGCATTAGTTTTTTCAGCAGGAGCCTTTGCTTCCTCTTTAGCCTCCTCAGCTTCCGTCTTCACTTCTTCTGCCTCAGTTTTCTTGGCTTCAGCTTTTGCTGCTTTAGCTTTCAGTTTATCTTCAGCAGCCTTTTCTTTTCGACGTAGTTTTTGTTGTTTGGCCGATGCACGTAGTTCAGCCCTTTCTCTGGCTCCACCCGTCTTGCTCATAATCTTAGCCTTCTCAGCCTTCTGTTTGGCTTCAGTTTTAGCAGCCTGAACTTGCTGCTTCTGCTCAGCTTCTAACTTAGCACGTTCTTCCTTACTCATGTTAGGCTGTTCTTTATCCACATTCTGATTCTTCAGCTCAGCCGGAACGTATGGTTTTGGTTGATAGAACTTACCGCTTTTCTTTGCAGCCTTCAGGCGCTGACGATCCTTTATTGCTTGCGCACGTGACTTTTCAAGGTCGCGTTGCAAGGTGCGCATTTCCTTATCTACAGCTTTTTGTGCATCTCTGGCCTCTTTTTGCCTTGCCTTAGTCTCGGCAATGCGTTCCTTCAGGTACTTCTGAATGCTTTCAGCGTTATATATATTAACCTCTTCCTGAGCAAAGGAAGCCATTGAGCCAACAAGCAGACAAATCAACAAAAATAATCTCATATTTTTCATTATCAAATCACACGTATGTTTATTATGGCGGCAAAGTTACGAAAAGTCGAGAGCAGAACAAAAGAATTTAATCTTTTTTTTCTATTACTTCTTAACAACCTTGCGTGTTCGCCCGTTCTTTTGTTTAATAATATTCACACCAGGCTGGTTAAGCTTACGCACTCGTCCGTCTGTACCGTATGTCTTGCTATTCTGCTTATCCTCCTGCACGCTGTTGGTCAGAATCTTCTTTATTTTGGTAACACCATTATCGTAGCTGAAAAGAACCTCCTTCTTCTCGCCCCAAATATAATCCTCCAGCCCGGGGTAGTCGATAAAAGGGTTGCGATTCTTCTGAATCTGATAGACTGCATTATTGCGTTTTATCTCCTTTTCGCTGACGGGGTCTTTCTTTGCCCATTCCATCAGCATTTTCAGCTGCCAGGGACTCAGGCCAGGATAGGTATTACCGTCGAGGGTGGCTAATACAGCGTTTTTTGTTTCGCCAGAACCGTTAACGCCGAAATTCATATACCAGTCAGGCAACTTTTCTTCGTAACATGTTACCATATAGAAGTAGGTACGTGCGAAGTCACCTTTGTACTCGTCGTTGGGTTCGAAAACGATTCCGTTATAGCCCGGATAGGTGCACTTGCCCAGTTTGCTGAAATTGTTTGCCGACTTAAAGTTCTCGCCGTTTGTCTCGCCAAAAGGATGGTTCGAGCGTTTGTTGTTCACCACCTTATCTGTTGGATACATGTGGTGAAGGTCGGTGTACATAGGCATCACCTTTGCGCCGAACCAGCTGTTAGGCATGGAGTGCTCGCGATTGTAATACTGGCCCTCTTTGCTTCCACTGCCAGTGTCTTGATCTACGCCAAAAGTCATTTCGCGCAGATTGGAGTACATGTCCCAAACCTTCCCGTTGGGTCGGGCATCAGTGCTTTGGAAGTGAGTCCACAGCGCCTTGTAAGCCGAACTGAGGTCGCCGCCTTCATCGCGGTTGTAGATGATGCCGCTAAGTGCGGTTTTCAGTTCAGCACCCTTTTTCCCATCTGCATTTATATAATATGTACCAGAATTGTTGGGGCCCTGTGCCCAAAATGTTTCGGCCAATGCCAGCAGACATACAGTTATAAATAGTTTCCTGTTCCTAATCATTCCCTTTACATTTTTTTGGCAAAGTTACGATTAAGTGAGAGAAAAGCAAAAGAAAAGCTTGTTTTTCTTTTCTTTTCCGAACGGAAGTAAGTTCGGCGATAGCCAAAGATACAATTAAGTGAGAGAAGAACAAAATAAAGGCATTTATTTTTTCTTCCGAACAAGAGTATCTTCGATGCTGAGCGTCAAAGATACAATTAAGTGAGAGAAGAACAAAATAAAATTTGTCTAAAAACACATATTTTCCCCGTTTCTTCTTTGTAAATAAATATAAATATGTATCTTTGTAGCTGAATCATAAACAAACGCCATGCCTGACCCACAGATGACATAGGAATCACCATGCGAATAATGAAGAGATAATAATCAAAAAAAGTCAAGTTTTCTTTTGCAGTTTGCAAATATTATACTACCTTTGCGGAGAAATCTTCAATATATAACTTAAACTAACATGAATCAGCCACAGCAATCTGGCAGCAAAGCCTATTTGTTTTCCATTGTTCTCGTAGCCGTTTTAGGCGGATTACTCTTTGGTTATGACACAGCCGTAATTTCAGGTGCAGAAAAGGGCCTGCAGGCTTTCTTTATGGAAGCTAAGGACTTCCAGTACTCCGACATCTGGCACGGTTTCACATCGGCCAGTGCCCTCATAGGCTGTATCATAGGCTCTTTCCTGTCGGGTTATCTGGCACTCCATCTGGGTCGTAAGCGTTCACTTATCATAGCCGGTTTGCTTTTCTTCATCTCGGCTTTGGGAAGCATGGAACCCGAATTCATCTTCTTCAATCACGGAGAGCCCATCTATGAGCTGCTTGTTATGTTCAACATCTACCGTATCATAGGCGGCATTGGTGTAGGTCTGGCTTCTGCCATCTGCCCCATGTACATTGGCGAGGTCGCACCTTATAAGATAAGAGGTATGCTTGTCAGCTGGAACCAGTTTGCCATCATCTTTGGCCAGTTGGTTGTTTATTTCGTGAACTTCTTCATTCTGGGCGACCATATTCAGCCTTTAGTTGAGGAGATGGGAAAAGGAATTGCAGCCATCCACCCCGATGCACAATGGACCGTTACCACCGGTTGGCGTTATATGTTTGGAAGCGAGGCCGTTCCCGCAGGACTCTTTGCCCTGCTCATCTGCTTTGTACCCGAAACACCCCGCTACCTTGTTTCTGTAGGTAAGGACGAGGAGGCTATGCGTGTCCTCTCTAAGATTAATGGTAGCAGCAAGGCTGCCATTATCCTTCCTGAAATCAAGGATTCAATGGTTGTGAAGACCGAGAAGCTGATGACCTACGGATGGATGTGTATCTTCGTAGGTATCATGCTCAGCGTGTTCCAGCAGGCTGTAGGCATCAACGCCGTGCTGTACTATGCCCCACGTACCTTTGGCGATATGGGTATGCAAGACCCCATGATGATAACGGTAATTATGGGATTCATCAATATCATGTTCACCCTTGTAGCTATCTTTACTGTTGAGAAATGGGGCCGAAAGCCGCTTCTCATCACAGGTTCTCTTGGTATGGCTATTGGTGCTTTTGGCGTTGCTGCAACCTTTGGCCATGAAGGGCTGGAAGTAATCACCTGCGTTAGCCTCATGCTTTATGCTGCCTGCTTCATGTTCTCATGGGGCCCCATCTGCTGGGTACTCATTGCAGAGATTTTCCCCAACACCATCCGAAGCAGCGCTGTAGCCATTGCTGTGGCTGCTCAGTGGATTTCCAATTTCATCGTATCCAGCAGCTTCGTGCCTATGTTCAATATGCACCTGACAGAGGGTGACGACTTCGGTCACTGGTTCACATATGGACTTTACGGCATCATCTGTCTGCTTGCTGCCCTCTTTGTATGGAAACTGGTTCCTGAAACCAAGCGTAAGACTCTGGAGGAAATGAGTGCGTTGTGGAGAGCAAAAAGTCAAAAGTGAAAAATAAGAGTTAAAATAAACTAGTGTACCCGACGATTCTGTCATCGGGATATGGTAAACAGTAAACCAACATATACTATGACAAGAAATTATCTATTAGGCTACGATGTGGGTAGCTCAAGTGTCAAAGCATCTTTGGTAGATGTAGAGAGTGGAGCCTGCGTAGCGTCTGCCTTCTATCCTAAAACAGAAGCCCCTATTAAGGCTGTTCGTGCCGGTTGGGCAGAGCAAGACCCTGATGCATGGTGGGAGTATCTGAAATCCGCTACAGCTGATGTGCTGGCACAGAGCGGTGCAGCAAAAGACGAGGTTAAGGCCATTGGTATCTCTTATCAGATGCATGGTCTGGTATGTGTAGATAAGGACCTGAAGCCCTTGCGCGATGCCATTATCTGGTGCGATTCGCGAGCTGTTCCCTACGGTCAGAAAGCATTCGACACCTTGGGCAGCGAGCAATGCCTGAGCCATTTGCTGAACTCACCAGGCAACTTCACAGCTGCCAAACTGGCTTGGGTACACGAGAACGAGCCAGAGACCTTTAATAAAATATATAAGATAATGCTACCAGGCGACTATATTGCCTGCAAACTATCCGGAACGCCTGCTACTACTGTTAGCGGACTCTCCGAGGGTATGATGTGGGACTTCAAGGACAACCGTCCTGCACAGTTCCTGCTGGACTTCTACGGCATCCCTGCTTCTATGCTGTCCGATATTGTTCCTACATTCGGCATTCAGGGCGAAGTTAATGCCGCTGCTGCTGCAGAGCTGGGTCTTGCTGAGGGTACACCCATCACCTATCGTGCTGGCGACCAACCCAATAATGCCCTTTCACTAGATGTCTTTGAGCCAGGCGAGGCTGCTACCACAGCCGGAACCTCTGGCGTAGTATATGGTGTGCTGGGCAATGTGGCATACGACCCACAGAGTCGTGTCAATACCTTTGCCCACGTTAATCATGGTGCTGATACCAGACTTGGAGTCCTCCTTTGCATCAATGGTACGGGTATCCTGAATTCCTGGATGCGTAAGAATGCAGCTCCCACTGGTATCGGCTATGCCGAGATGAACGATTTGGCAGCTCAGGCTCCCATTGGTGCTGAGGACCTCTCTATCCTACCCTTCGGCAATGGTGCCGAGCGCGTGCTTTGCAACAAGGAGGTAGGCGCCAGCATTCACGGCATCAACTTCAACACCCATACGCAGGCTCACTTGCTGCGTGCTGCTCAGGAAGGCATCGTATTCAGCTTTGCCTATGGTATGGAGGTAATGCAAGAGATGGGTATGAGTTTGAAGACAATCCGTGCCGGCAAGGCCAATATGTTCCTCAGTCCCATCTTCCGCAACACCCTGGCTGGTGTAACAGGTGCCACCATCGAACTCTGCGATACCGACGGAAGCGTAGGTGCAGCCCGTGGTGCAGGTATGGGCGCAGGCATTTATGCCAATCACAAGGAAGCCTTCGCAGCCCTGAAGAAGCTAGAGATTATTGAGCCATTAGCTAAGGATCAGCCCGCCTACCGCGAAGCCTATGAGCGTTGGAGAAAATTAATCCAATAAGACCTATTAATCAAAAACCAAATAAACTATTTAAAGAAATGAAACAGTATTTTCCAGAAATTTCCGCCATCAAGTTTGAGGGCGTAGAGAGCAAGAATCCCCTAGCCTATCGTTATTATGATAAGGACCGCTTAGTGATGGGAAAGAAGATGAGTGAGTGGTTCAAGTTTGCCATGGCTTGGTGGCACACATTGTGTGCTGAAGGAGCCGACCAGTTTGGTGGTGGTACCAAGTCGTTCCCTTGGAACACAGCCGCCGACCCCGTTCAGGCTGCTAAGGAGAAGGCCGATGCAGGCTTCGAGATTATGCAGAAGCTGGGTATCGACTACTATTGCTTTCACGATATTGACCTCGTAGCCGAGGCAGCTACCGTTGAGGAGTACGAAAAGAACCTGAAGGAAGTGGTTGCTTACCTGAAGCAGAAGCAGGCTGAGACAGGCATCAAGTTGCTCTGGGGTACAGCCAACGTATTCGGCAACAAGCGTTACATGAACGGTGCTAGCACCAACCCCGACTTCGACGTTGTAGCTCGTGCAATCGTTCAGATTAAGAACGCCATCGATGCAACCATCGAGCTGGGTGGTACCAACTACGTATTCTGGGGCGGTCGTGAAGGTTACATGAGTCTTCTTAACACCGATATGAAGCGCGAGAAGGAGCACATGGCTACCATGCTGACAATGGCTCGCGACTATGCTCGCAGCAAGGGCTTCAAGGGTACCTTCCTTATCGAGCCCAAGCCCATGGAGCCCAGCAAGCACCAATATGATGTGGACACAGAGACCGTTATTGGCTTCCTGAAGGCACATAACCTGGACAAGGACTTCAAAGTAAACATCGAGGTTAACCACGCTACTCTGGCAGGTCACACCTTCGAGCATGAATTGGCTTGCGCTGTTGATGCAGGTATGCTGGGCAGCATCGATGCCAACCGTGGTGACTATCAGAACGGCTGGGATACCGACCAGTTCCCCATCGACCACTACGAGCTCACTCAGGCTATGATGCAGATTATCCGTGGTGGCGGCTTCAAGGATGGTGGTACCAACTTCGATGCCAAGACCCGTCGTAATAGCACCGATCTTGAGGACATCTTTATTGCTCACATCGCAGCTATGGATGCTATGGCTCACGCCCTGCTCTCAGCAGCCGAGATTATCGAGAAGTCTCCCATCTGCGCTATGGTTAAGGAGCGTTACGCAAGCTTCGACGCAGGCGAAGGCAAGAAGTTCGAAGAAGGTAAGATGACTCTCGAAGAGGCTTACGAATATGGCAAGAAGATTGGCGAGCCCAAGCAGACCAGTGGCAAGCAAGAGCTTTACGAAGCCATCGTAAACATGTACTAATCTTTATAACTAAATATTATTCCAAGGGAGGCCCTTCGTCATTGAGGGACCTCCCTTTTTTTGTAATGGACATTTAGTACACGGCAACACTGACGCGTGAGTCGGCACAGCCGTAATAGAGGTACCACTTACCTTGGAAGGGAACCAAGCCTTCGATGAAGACGGTGCCTGAGGGATACTGACCGCTCTTCTCGAAGTCGGCCTCGGGGATGAAGAAGGGCTGATCCAGACGGTCCAGCAGTTTGGTGGGATCCTTCAAGGAGAAGAGTGCCTGACCTGCGCAATAAGCATTGGCAGTATAGCGGGCGTCTCCATCCTGTCCTCCACTGTTCTTACCATTATAAAAGAGCATAATGCCATGTTTGGTCTTGATGGCTGGAGGGCCACACTCTACCAAGCTACTGTCGAAGTAGCCCTTTCGAGTATCCATTACATGCAGTAAGTTCCCGTCCTTGTCAAGCATAGGAGTCCAATGTATGAGGTCGGTGCTGGTGGCTATATTCACGAAATTCTCGCCCCAGTACATCATATATCTCCCGTTTATTTTGGCTATTACCTGACGGCCTTTCTTCACCTCCGTGACAATAGAGCCTGACTTAGTGAAACCTTTGCTGGTCTGATTACCAAAGGTCTTCTCAAATGCATCACCATGTTTAGTCCAATGAACAAGGTCGCGACTGGTAGCAATGCTTAAACGGGCTATCTTGTGGTTCCAGCTGGTGTAAGTCATAACGTATAGTCCATCCTCAGTCATACAAACACGTGGGTCTTCGCATCCGCCAGGAGTATCCAAAGCGACCCATTCATCATCAGCCGGATACAGGACAGGAGCACCGTGATGCTGAAAGTGGAGACCATCATCGCTGAATGCATAGCCAATGCGTGAGGTGCGTGTGCCTATGCCCTGCGCAATATTGTCTTCGGCTCGATAAAGGAGGGCTATACCACCATTAAAGCATGTAGCGGCAGGGTTAAAGGTATCGCTATTCTCCCAAGGGATGACAGCCTTAGTCATGGGACAATAGAAATGGCTTGTAGTATCAGGACTGACAATGGGGTTAAGACCAACGGGACGCTCAAAGCCAAGCCAAGCCCACTTCTTTTCTGAGTTGGGCACTTTCTGCGCCTGCAAAGTAATAACTGCAATACCTAATAATAAAAGAATGGTAAAACGAATAGCTTTCATCAGACGATATGTTTAAATTTGGCACAAAGATACGAAAAAAATGAAAAATGAAGGAATGAAAGAGTGAAAAGTGAAGAATGTTGAGTCAAAAGTAAAAAATGAAGGGAATAGTGGCTGTTTTTCCACCTTCCGAAGTAAAAATGACAAATGACTAAAATGACTACATGACCAGCAAGTTGAAAATTTCTGAAAAAAATTGTCAATACTTCGCAGACCGCAAAGGAAATGTTGTATCTTTGTAGTGTCAAAACAAAAGAGGAGAATAGCGCGCTAACTAAAGAAAATTTCCGCCCTAGTTAGACAATAAAAACGCTTTAGTTTGAGGCTTAGCCCAGAGCATTTCGACTTTAGCAATGAGAGATAGAAAAATTATTTACATTATTAACAAAGGAGACAGAAGGAGATAGAAGACGAATGTAACGTCCTTTAACTTCTAGCGAAGCGATAACTTCTTCTAACTTCCTCTAACTTCTGAATGAAAACTAAACCCTTAACTATGGCATTGAAAGTAAAAGCAACAGAACAGATAATCAAGGTTGGCAAGTATGCCGACACCTACCGCTACGTAATGGCTCCCGAGTTGTACACCACGCTCAACCAGAACAAGGTAATCACGGAGGCAGCCCTGCGCAGCGGAATCAGCAAGGGCGTGATGCAAGCCGCTTGGGATGCAGCAGGCGAGGTAATCAAGGCATGGGCAACTGAAGGTCACAGCGTTGCCATCCCCGGACTGGGTAACATGCGATTCGGCCTACGAGCCAAGAGCGTAGCCGACGTGAACGAGGTAAAGGCTGGCCTTATCCGCAGTCGCCGCATCATCTTCACTCCTGATGTGGACCTCAAGAATGAGCTTGCCGACACCGCCATCCAGATTACCTGCTACGACCGTAACGGCAACGAAGTAAAGCGTGTAACCAGTGATGATGAAGGCACCATCGAAGATAATGAAAGCCTCACCCCCGGCCCGAACACCGTCGCGAATGGTGATTCGCTCCCCTTTGTGGGGCCGGAGCCACATTCAGGGGCTCCTCTAAAGACCCCAGTCGCTCCCGTGGGCGAGGGTGGCTACGTGAGCATCAGCGGTGTGGGTGATGACGGCATTCAGGTGGATCTGGAAGAGGACGTGGCCACTACAGGCCAGACAGAAGACCATGAGGACGAGAACTCGGGTACCATTTACACTGAAGGCGGCACACTTATCATCAACAACAGTACAAATGCAACCACAGTAAGCGGCGATGTTAAGAGTGCCAAGGGCATGAAGGCCCTGTGCATAGCGCTGAATGCTGGGGATATTACCATCAATATGAGCGGCAACGCCAGTAAGGCTATCTCCTGTGGCGACGGAGTGGCCTTTGCCTATACCACCAAGGGAGCGCCAGAAGAAGGATTCGACTGCGACAACAATTCCTACATTCAGATTACAGGAACGGGCATTGGTATCAGTGCAGGTGCCAACCAAGGCGGAGGCGGAGGTGGAGGAAGACCTGGTGGCGGCTCCAGCAGCAGTTATACTATCTCGAATGCCAAGCAGGGTTACGCCTTTATCACCAGTACCATCAGCTATACCACTGGCAACTACTACACGCTGGCAGATAAGTCGGGCAACAACCTTGTTACCTATTCGTTTGAGAAAGCCTGTAGCAGCAGCCTGGCACTGTTTACAGCCACAGGTATGGTGAAAGGCACTACGTATTACGTTAAATCCAGTAAGGCAGAACCTACAGATGCCACAACCGCTTGGCACGGCCTCTACCTGGACTCGTCTCATACGGGGACATCCAGCGTTACTTCCTTTACCGCAAAATAACCAGAATTACCACAGCTTAACGTTATAGGTTTCTGTGGCTTGAATCTTGGGTGATGTTACTGTTATGGCTACATCGCCCTTTTCTTCTTGCGGCTGAATGATGAGCAGAGCCTGCCCGCGGAAGGTGGTGGGCTTGAGGGAGCGGAACGACTGGAGGTCGTAAGGATGTCCTGTTCCGGCTATGGCTATGTGTCGCGGACCTGCTGTCTTAATATCAAGGGGAATCTCGGCTGTAGGACAGAGATTACCATCCTTGTCTACTACCTTTATATATACATACGCGAGGTCGTTATGCGAGCGGGTGATGTCCTTGCTGACGGCCTCTATCCTGAAGCCGGCAGGTGCGCCGGCTGTATGGAATACCACCTGAGTTTTCTTACCCTTTACTGTTTCGGCCTTCAGTTCACCTGGCTCATAGGCTACACGGAAGGTGGCTGTATAGGTGTCAGGGTTGACATCCTGTTCGCCAATAACCTTTCCGTTGACAGACAGGCGTACACGAGGCTCACGGGTATAGACGTTAACGCGGAGCGAGTCGCTGCGGTGCCCGTTCACATCGTGCTTTATGCCACTGCGGAGTGAGGCATTATCATACTTTTCCGGACGGATATCCACGGGAAGGTAACCACACTGGTTAGGACCATCGTAGTAGGCCTGAGCGTGCCAGTTCCAGTGATTTTCTTCAGCTGTCCAGCACCAGCCGGCGGCATCCTCATATTCGCCGTCGGTTACTGATGGACGCACTGCCATAGCTATGGGACGCTCACCCCATACCACATCGCGGTAGTAGCTCTGGGGCTTCTTCAGACCAACCAAGTCGATATCGCCGCACCATGAGTTGAACCAAGGCCAGGCAAGCAGCTGAATCCATCTGCCGCGATCGCTACGCTCCAAGGCATGACTAAGGCCTGCCTCCCCTATGTAGTCGATGGCTGTCCACACAAAATCTCCTATGACGTATGGGTGCTTCTCTACCAATCGCCAGTTAGAGGCAATGGCATTGGGATACGTCTCCGAGCCGTACATGATGCGCTGGGGGAACTTTTCGTGGTCGCTCTCGTAGTGTCGCTGCTCATAGTTGTAGCCACCTACCTCAACGTTCTCAAACGCGCGATAAGAATCCTTTTCCCACGTCAACTTCTGTGCTTGGCGGTCCCAGAAATCACACACGGCAAACGTTGTGGGACGGGTGGTGTCTTCCTGCTTAATGGCTCGTACTATGGCTTGGGCAATCTCCTTGCCGCGTGGCACATCCGAGCGTTGGGCTATCTCGTTGCCGATGCTCCACATAATAACGCTGGGGTGGTTGCGGTCGCGACGTACCATCAGCGCTGCATCGTACTCGAAATTCGTCGTTCCAATGCCCACGGGCTTGCCGTCAACGATAATCTGTTTTTCCTTCGAGAAGTAGTTGCTGTAGTCGTCCTTTCGCTTCTGCTCTTCCCATTGGTCGAAACACTCATCTATCACCAACATACCCAAGCTGTCACAAGCGTTCAGGAAGGCTACCGAGGTCAGGTTATGGCTTGTGCGCACAGCATTGTAACCCTGTGCCTTCAACACCTCCACCTTACGCACCTCGGCACGGTCGATGGCAGCAGCACCCAACAGCCCGTTATCGTGGTGTACACAGCCGCCACGCAGGTTCATGGGTTTGCCATTGAGCAAGAATCCCTTCTCTGCTGAGAATGATATGGTACGAACGCCAAACGGGATGGTAAGTGCATCCTGTTCGCCTGCAGTAGTACGCAGACTCACACGAGCCGTATAACGGTAAGGGTCATCTACCGACCATAGGTGTGGGGATTTCAGGGGCAGCTCCGTTGAACATTGAACATTGAACGTTGAACATTGAACATTATCTTTAGTAGCCACTACTTTACCCTCGGCATCATAAATCTCCACCTTTATCTCACATCCTGGATAATCACTCCCCTCCTTAACAGGGAGGGGTTGGGGGTGAGTCTTTATCTTCACCTTATTCCCTTCCGATGCATCAATAAACGTGTCCCATTCATCCAAGTGCAGACGGTGGGTGGTCTCCAGCCACACGTGCCGGAAGATGCCGCTACCTGAATACCAACGGCTGTTCAACCCCTCGTTCACAGCTTTTACGGCGATGGTTACCTGACGCTCGTTCTTGGGGTTCCGGTTTGCCTTGTCCTTGAGGATAGCACCCAAGTCAACCGTAAAAGGCATGTAGCCATACACATTCATGGCTGCCTTCTTACCATTCACCCATACCTCAGCATGGTTGTACACACCATCGAAGCGTAAGATGACGGACTTTTCGTCCAGTACACCTTCTGGCAGGGTGAACGTCTTTCGGTACCATCCTGTACCGCCTATGGTCTGCCCCGAGTCGCTGTCACCAATGCTCAGGCGCGAGAAAGGGCCTATCTGCCAATCCTTCCATTCCGCAGTTTGCTCGCGATAGTCGTGAGTGTATGCCACAGGTTCCATGCTGAAGTCGTGAGGCACCATTACCTCTCGCCATTTGGAGTCGTCGTAATTCACTGCCTCGGCATTGATAGCATCGCCCCGATGAAATCGCCATCCGGCATCGAATGATTGTCTGCGTTGTGCATTAATATTGGTTGTAGCTACGAAAAGAGCCACGAGGAACAACAAATTCTTCATGTTTTTTTGTTTTATTGGTCACAAAGTTAGCATAATTTCTCTATTATCCTTATATTTGCCGATAAATTACATGGTAATAATTGCAAAAGACAATAAACAAGATATGAAAAAAAGACTTTTTGTGTTATCACTTGCAGTTACATCTATCTTGACGGCAGGTGCTCAGTGTGTAATGAATTTACAGACCAAGAAGATAGGGAATGCTGTATCTCCAACGATGTACGGCCTGTTTTTTGAGGATATCAATTACGCAGCCGACGGAGGATTGTATGCCGAATTGGTGAAAAACCGCTCGTTTGAGTTCCCCAACGCATTCACAGGATGGGATATCTCAGGCAAAGTGACGCTGAAGGACGATGGCCCCTTTGAACGTAACCCGCACTACGTTCGCCTGGCTCCATCAGGTCATCGCGACAAACACACCATGATAGAAAACCACGGTTTCTTCGGTATGGGTGTGAAGAGCGGTGAGGAATACCGCTTCTCCTTATGGGCTCGTGTGCCTGACGGAGGAACGGCTAAACTATGGATAGACCTTGTGGACAACGCCACGATGAGAGACGACCAGAAACTTGGGAACGCCAGTGTGGAAGTAAGCGGCAAGGAGTGGAAGAAATACACTACTATCATCAAACCTAACAGGACATTCGCCAAAGCCCATCTGCGCGTATGGGGTGACGGCAAGGTGACAACTGATGTGGAGCATGTGAGTCTGTTCCCAGTAAATACCTACAAGGGACGCGAGAACGGCTTGCGCCAAGACCTAGCGAAGGCGCTGGAGGACATTCACCCTGGCGTATTCCGTTTTCCTGGCGGATGTGTCGTTGAGGGTACGGATTTACCCACCCGTTACCAATGGAAGAACACCATAGGTCCTGTGGAGAACCGACCATTGAACGAGAACCGTTGGCATTACACGTTCACAAACCGCTATTTCCCTGATTACTTCCAAAGTTACGGACTGGGCTTCTTTGAGTTCTTCCAACTCTGCGAGGACATCAAGGCTGAACCGCTGCCAGTACTGAGTGTAGGCCTTGCCTGCCAATTTCAGAACTCAGACGAACACGCTCATGCGGCTATGAATGAGTTGCAGCCTTACATAGACGACTGCCTGGATCTGATAGAGTTTGCCAATGGTCCTGCAACATCCAAGTGGGGCAAGGTACGTGCCGACATGGGACATCCGGAACCCTTCAACATGAAGTATCTGGCCATTGGCAACGAGCAATGGGATACACCTTACTTCACACGTCTGAAGCCCTTTGTAGAAGCTGTTCGGAAGCGCTATCCGGAGATAAAGATTGTGGGTACCAGCGGTCCTGACTCGGAGGGTAAAATGTTTGAGAAAGGCTGGGAGGCAATGAGGGAACTTAAAGCCGACCTTGTAGACGAGCATTTCTATCGCAATGAAAGCTTCTTCCTAGGAACCAGTGAGGGTAAGCAGCGTTTCGGAAACTGCGGTGCCCTGCGATACGACAGCTACGACCGTAAAGGCCCCAAGGTGTTTGCAGGAGAATATGCGTGCCATGGAGCAGGGAAAAAGTGGAATCACTATGAGACATCGCTATATGAAGCAGCCTTCATGACGGGTATAGAACGTAATGCCGACGTTGTGGAGATGGCTACCTATGCTCCTCTGTTTGCCCACGTGGAGGGATGGCAATGGCGTCCCGACCTGATCTGGTTCGATAACTTGCGTATGTTTAACAGTGTAAGTTACTATGTACAGCAGATGTTTGCCATGAACAAGGGTACCAACGTGCTGAAACTGACTACGGGTGAAAAGCAGGTGCCTGTGGCCGGTCAGGAAAACATGAACGGATTGTTTGCTTCCTCCGTTTTCGATAGTACGACGAATGAAATCATCATCAAAGTAGTTAACACCTCCGAGACGCTGCAGGACATCGTTATAAATATGCTCGGTATGAACGGAGAACACGTTGCCGAGACGGTGACGCTACGTCACATAGGATCAATGGATGATGAGAACACACTGGAGCAGCCTACCAAGATACAACCCATTAGCGGTAGTCTGAAATGCGTTACTGAAGGCAAAAAACAGGAGACGGTTCTCAAAGACCAACTGCCTCCTAAGTCGTTCCGCCTGTATAAAGTGAAAAAATAACCATAAAAAATTATATTATGCTAAAGAAACTATTACTTTCAACACTTCTCCTGAGTGCCGTTTCGGCCTTTGCAGCCATAGAACCTGCATGGAGAAATCCTCAAGTGAATCAAGAAAACCGTGAGGCACGACGTGCTGATTTCTTTGCCTTCGAGAATGCCGACAAGGCCAAGACGGGCGATAAGACTAAAAGTGAACGCTACCTCTCCATGGAAGGCAAGTGGCGCTTTAACTTCGTAAAGGACCATGATAAGGCACCGAAGGACTTCTTCGCATTGCAGTTCGATGACTCGCAATGGGTGGATTTTCCTGTACCCGGCCTCTTCGAGATTGAGGGCTACGGCGACAAAATATATAAGAATGTTGGCTATTCGTGGTGCACTACTTTCGATAGCAATCCCCCTTATATAGGTGAAACAAATAACTACACGGGCTCTTACCGTAAGACCTTTACTTTGCCTGCCGAATGGAACGGCCAGGAGGTTTATTTCCACGTAGGCTCTGCCACTAGCAACCTCTCGGTGTGGGTCAACGGCAAGTACGTGGGCTACAGCGAGGACTCGAAGGTAGCTGCTGAATTCAACATCACCAAGTATCTGAAGAAAGGCGAGAACCTCATTGCTATGCAGGTGATGCGTTGGTGCGACGGTTCTTACCTGGAGGATCAGGACTTCTGGCGCTTTACTGGTATTGCACGCGAGGTGTACCTGTATGCACGTCCGAAGGTGCACATTGAAGACCTGACCGTTACACAAGACTACGTAAACGGCAAGGGTGTGTTGAATGTTGATGCCAAGGCTCCTAAGGGTACCACCATTGAGCAGCGCTTGGAGGACAAGAATGGTAATGAGGTAAGTTTGGATGCCATAAAGCCTTGGTCGGCTGAGGTGCCCAACCTCTATAACCTGATTATCTCGCTGAAGAAGGGCGACAAGGTGCTGGAGGTTGTACGTCAGCGTGTGGGTTTCCGCCATATAGAGATAACAGGTGGACAGTTGTTAGTAAACGGTCAGCCTATTCTGATTAAGGGTGCCGACCGCCACGAACTAGATCCCGATGGTGGATACATCGTCTCTGTGGAGCGTATGATTCAGGACATCAAGATTATGAAACAGCTGAACATCAACGCTGTACGAACCTGTCACTATCCCGACGATCCCCGCTGGTATGACCTGTGCGACGAGTACGGCATCTACCTGACTGCGGAGTCGAATATTGAGAGTCACGGTATGGGCTATGGCGATAGGACTCTGGCCAAGAACGCAGACTTCGAACTGGCCCATCTGGAGCGTCAGTACGGCAACGTGCATTCTTTCAAAAACCATCCCTCCATCATTGTATGGTCATTAGGCAACGAGGCAGGCTATGGTCCTAACTTCGAGAAGGCTTACGACTGGGTGAAGGCTACTGACAAGACTCGTCCCTGCCAGTATGAGCAGGCACGTCAGGATGGTAAGACCGACATCTTCTGCCCCATGTATTATGACTATAATGGTTGTGAGAGATATTCACAGGGCAACAATCCCCGCCCCTTGATTCAGTGTGAATACGCCCACGCGATGGGTAACTCCATGGGCGGTTTCAAGGAGTACTGGGACATCATCCGCAAGTATCCCAAGTACCAAGGCGGCTACATTTGGGACTTCGTGGACCAAGGTATGCGCGACAAGAGTCCCATCACGGGTCGCACCATCTTTACCTATGGCGGCGACTATGGCAAGTATCCTGCCTCGGATTATAACTTCAACTGCAATGGTATCATCGCTCCTGACCGCCGACTGAATCCCCATGCCTACGAGGTAGGCTATTACTATCAGAACGTGTGGGTAAAGGACGTTGACCTGAAGGCTGGAAAGTTTGAGATTTACAATGAGAACTTCTTCAAGACACTGGACGACCTGCAACTGGAGTGGTTTGTAGGCGGTGCTGGTGGACATCATCATGATAATTCAGGAAGGCCTGCTGGTATGACTTTCGGCCACGGAGGCACTATTGAGATTAACGGCATACAACCACAGGAACGTAAGGTGATTACCTCTGCGGAGATGAAGCAAGTTATCGAACGCGTACTGGGTCATCATGGCGACAACGAAATCTTTGTCAGCTTCTACTTTAAATCGAAGAACGGCGCACCCCTCATAGACAAGGGACAGGTGATGGCAAAGCAGCAGTTCTGCATCAACGAATATAAGTATCCAGAATTGAACGGAGAATCTGGAAATTCCGAGATCTCTAAGGAAGAAACCAACACCTATGTGAAACTTTCTGCTGCAGGTACCGACCTTTATGTGGGTAAGTGGGACGGTATGATAGACTATCTGACCGTTGACGGAAAGGATATGCTGCAATTCCGCGAGAGAATTGTACCCGAGTTCTGGCGTGCTCCAACCGATAACGACTACGGTGCTCAGTTCCAGAACCGCTTTGCCACATGGAAGAACCCACAGATGAGGGTGAAATCCTTCTCCGTAGGCGACAATTCCGTTATAGCTACCATCGACCTCAAAGACCAGAAGGCTACCCTCACGATGACCTACACCCTTACCTCAGAGGGCAAAGTGATAGTACGCGAGCAGATGTCCGTCGATAAGGAGGCTCAGACCAGCGAAATGTTCCGCTTCGGAATGGGTCTGCAAATGCCTAAGCAGTATAATCAGGTGGAATACTACGGACGAGGCCCCATCGAAACTTACTGCGACCGCAAGGATTCTGAATTCCTGGGTGTATATAAAAATAATGTACAGGATGAGTACTTCGAGTATGTACGCCCGCAGGAGAGTGGCAACCACGTGGATGTACGCTGGTTCTCTGTTATCGACCAGAACGGCAAGGGCTTGCAGTTTTATTCCAACGCACCGATGGAAGCCTCTGCCCTGCCCTACACCACTGCTCAGTTGGACGATGGTCCTATCAAGGACAAGGCGTGGGGCCACCACAGCGGCGACCTTATCCCCTCTGGTATGACCTCTGTTCATGTCCAGCAGCGTCAGTTGGGTCTGGGTTGTGTGAACTCATGGGGTGCTTGGCCTCGCGATGAGTATCGTGTAAAATTCCATGACTACGACTTTACGTTTGCCATCAAGCCATTAAAATAAGATTATAAAGGTTAGAAACTTATGAGAAAAAGAATATTCTGCCTTGTAGCATTATTAGGCATAATACCATTTTCCATGTTCGGGCAATATGTGCCTACAGATGATAATATACAGGCACGCAAGGAGTTCGAGGGCTTCCGATTCGGCATATTCCTGCATTGGGGCATATACAGCGAGTTTGGACAGGGAGAATGGTATCTTAACAATGGGAAGCTAAAACAAGAGGAATATCAGAAGGCAGCCTCATGCTTCTATCCCATACGGTTTCATGCCAAAGAATGGGTACGGGCCATCAAGGATTCAGGGGCTAAATACATCACGCTAACCTCACGCCACCACGATGGATTCTCAATGTGGAGGACCAAGGTAAGTCCCTACAATATTGTAGATGCCACACCCTTCCATCGAGATGTGCTGGGTGAATTAGCTGATGAATGCGAGAAGGAAGGTATACGCTTTCACCTTTATTACTCTCTGCTTGACTGGATGCGGGAAGATTATCCGCTGGGGTCAACAGGCCAGAATACAGGCAGAAATCTTCAGCCCAATTATGACAGCTACTTCCAGTTTATGAAGAACCAGTTGCGCGAACTGCTCTGCGATTACAGGAACGTTGAGGGTATCTGGTTTGACGGGTATTGGGATCACAACAATGATGCTAAGCCCTTTGACTGGCGTATGAAAGAGCTTTATGACTATATACACAGCCTAAAGCCACGTTGTCTGATTGGTAACAACCACCACATAGCTACCATAGAGGGTGAAGACTTTCAGATGTTTGAGCGCGACCTGCCTGGCGAGAACACTGCGGGTTTCTCCCCTAACCAGACTATATCGCAACTGCCATTGGAAATGTGCCAAACCATGAACGGCAACTGGGGCTATAATGTAGGCGACTTAAACTACAAATCGTCGCGTGAGCTTATCACCCTGCTTGTCCGTGCTGCATCCAAAGGTAGTAATCTGCTGCTGAATATAGGTCCTCAGCCCAATGGCGAGTTACCAGCAGCAGCCTTAGACAGGCTAAAAGATATTGGCGTATGGATGCGTGAGCATGGTGAGAGTATATATGGCACTACGCGAGGCGAGGAATATTCCTGGGGTGTAACCACGCGGAAGGGAGATGTTATCTATCTGCATATCCTGAAAAAAACAGACTCCATTACCCTACCCTTGGATAAGAAGCCCAGTTTTGTCAACGTTCCCTTTCAATACAACAATCGCAAACATACGCTGACAATACCAAACATCCAACAGTTTGATATCATCAAAGTAGAGCTGACAAAATAAACATTCAGATTATTTCATAACAAAAGGCCTGTGCGACACAGGCCTTTTTACTTTTATTTAGCTTCGTACCACTTTTTCAGCACATAGAAGGCTTTCTTCTTCTCTCCCTTATCGCTGAATAGCCCCTTGCGGTTGTAATAGTCCTGAACACCTGGCAGCACACGACGGGGTGAACGGAAGTCCTTCAGAATCCAGGGCGTAGTACCTGCAAGACCTTCTATCTTATCGAGCATAGCGCAGTTTTCTATGTAGAGGTTCTCCTGGAACTCTTCGGTCCAGCGCTGATTCTTAGGTCCATGAAGGCCATAACGTGCACCACCACCAAACTCACTGATAATGACTGGTTTGTTGTAAGGTATCTCCCACTTCATCTTAGGCGCATCATTCACATCACGGTACCAGCCGATGTACTGGTTGAAGCTTACCACATCCACGTACTTATTCATGTTGTCGTTCAGTCGGTTCACATAGTTAGAGGCGCCAGTAACTTCCATTGCCATAGAAATAAGACGGGTATTGTCCAAAGTGCGAGCGTACTGAGCCAAGTTGCCCAGGAAAGTATCGCGCTCTGGAGAATGAGGTGTCTCGTTGGCAATACTCCAGATGATAACGTTAGCGCGGTTATGGTCGCGAGCAATCATATCTGTAAGTTGATTCTTAGCGTTCTCGTATGTCTTGGGATTCTTCCATGCAATAGTCCAGTAAACAGGGATTTCCGACCATACTAGGATACCCATCTTCTCTGCCTCGCGTACCATTTCCTCATGGTGGGGATAATGTGCCAGACGTACAAAATTACAGCCTAACTCCTTGGCCCATGAGAGCAAGGTACGAGCATCTTCAACACTATTGGCACGTCCGCCACCATTTGGCTTCTCATTATGTATACTGATGCCTTTCAGGAAGATAGGATTCCCGTTCAGAAGTATTTGTTTGTCACGTGTCTCTATGGTTCGGAAACCTATTTCATCGCTGACAGTATTGGTTCCTACGCTTATCTTTACCTGATAAAGCTTAGGATTCTCAGGGGACCAAAGCTGCAGTTTCTTGGATTGAACATTGAACGTTGAACCTTGAACTTTTCCTTCGGCATCGGTAGTGAAGGTTTTCTCAATCTTCAGTTCGGGAATGAAAAGAGTAACCTGCTGACCAGCCTCAGCCTTATTCAACTTAGCAGAGAAAGAGATTTCGCGTGTCTTCGGATTGGATTTGTTTTTCCCCTCGCTCACGGGAGAGGGGTTAGGAGTGAGGCCGAGACTATAGTCCTCCAGGTAAACTGCAGGAACACATACCAACTTCACATCACGAGTGATGCCGCCATAGTTCCACCAATCGAAAATCTGAGTGGGAACATCCTCGGCATGACGTTTGTTGTCCACCTTTACAATCACATTATTCTCACCGTCCTTCAGCAAGTCGGTAACATCATAGTTGAAGGGCGTAAAGCCACCAATGTGATGTCCCACATGCTGACCGTTCACATACACATGAGCATCGTAGTTCACAGCCCCAAAATAGAGTAAAGCGCGATTATCTCTAAACTCTAAACTCTCAACTCTAAACTTCTTATAAAACCAAACTGTTCCTTCGTAGAAGAACAACTTCTCATCCTGCGTGTTCCAATCAGAAGGAATCTGCATGGTGGGCGACTTGTCGAAGTCGTACTCTATAAGGTCTTCTGGCTTCTGGGGTTTAGCGTTCTGGAAAAAACCCCAACGGGTTGGATTCATACGATAGTCGTAATAACCCTCCTCCTGTACATCAACAATGTAATTCCATGCACCGTTCAACGACTGGCTTTCGTAGCCCATCACATTCTGAATCAGTGGCACATCCTTGTCTGCTGCCCATGCTGTAAGCATACAGCCCAAACCAAACAAAGCAGCTAATATTCTTTTATTTCCTTTCATGGTTTTTGTTATCGTTATCGTTAACGTTAGCGTTGATTAAAGCTCATAAGTTATCATTACCATAGAGTATGGCTGAAGGTCGATGGAGAACTTCTTCTCTGCCTTGATAGTCTCCTTCTTGGGTGAAATGGGCTGCTGGTCGAAGTTGTTCTCATCCTGAGGATTTCCTGCAAGAACTGTCTTTACAGCCGTTTCTTTCATACCCTTGAAACGAGAAAGGTCAATGTTGGCTTTCTTGGCATCAGCAGAAGCGTTTACCAACTTCACAAACAAATGACGAGTCTTTACGTTAAGAACAACACTCTGACCATAATGAACATTCTCCTGAGGCTGTACCACCTTGGCAGCATCGCCCTCAAAACGTACACAGTTGCCATAGAAGTACTGACCGGCACTCTGACCGAATAGCTGCTGCACGTAATAGCTACAAGTGAGGATAGGACGCTCATTATCAAAGTAGATGAGGTCAGGATTCCAGTTGGTATTATCCTTACGGGCAAAGAGCGGAGCGTAGCTGGTCATACAAACTACATCGCCGTTGCGTTCTACATGAAGCAGATACAAACCTTCTGCCAATGCATCAATGAGTTTCTTGTCCTTTGATGCATACTCGCCCAGATAAACCTTAGTCTTACGGTTACGAGGATAATTGTCGTACTGACGCTTATTCAGGAAGTAGGTGTTGGGTTCATAATAGTGCTCATCAATGATGGGCATACCCAGTTCGTCTGCAAGCTTCCATCCGTTCTCAAGGTCGGGATTGCCAGGATGAGAGCCAGGTCCGGCTGTACCAACAATCACAATCTCAGGATGAGCAGCTTTCACCTTATTATAAATATAAGTAAAACGCTCGTTGAACTCAGGTGAGATTCTCTCCTCGTTACCCAGACCTAAATACTTCAGGTTAAAGGGTGCTGGGTGTCCGGCATCAGCACGCATCTTGGCCCACTTACTGGTGGCAGGGTCGCCGTTGGCCCATTCTATAAGGTCGAGGGCTTCACTGGCCCATTCGTCCATCTCACTCATAGGCACAACATCCTGAGCCTGATTCTTCATGCCCCAACCTCCGTTGGTACCCTGACAGCTAACACCGCAAGGCAGGATGGGCAACGGTTGCATACCCAGATCCTCGCAGAACTGGAAGTACTCATAGTAGCCCAAACCCATACTCTGGTGGTAACCCCATGTATTCTTGAGGCTGCGACGCTGTTCCTTCGGGCCAATAGTAGTCTTCCAACGATAAGTATTCCAGAATCCATCGCCACCACCATGTACTACGCAACCGCCAGGGAAGCGCATAAACTTAGGACTCAAATCAGCCAGTGCCTGAGCCAAATCCTTACGCAAACCGTGTCCCTTATAGGTATCCTGAGGTATCAGGGACACCATATCTATATCCAAGTCACCTACTGTAAGCACAAGAATCTGCAAAGACGCATTTTTGCACTCTGCTGTAGGCGTAAGCACAGCCTCGTACTTTTTCCAGTCGGAAGAACTGACTGTCATAGTGGCTTCAGCCAGCAGTTTGCCGTCTTTCCCCCATCCCTGAGGTTCAACCAATGCAACACGAACCTGCTTGGCATCCTTACCTACATTACGGAAGAATGCTGAGAAGTTGTACTTCTGCCCACCTTTCAGACTGATACCATTAAACCCGTCGTTCTGTAAGCCAAAGCCCTTCCAGCCAGTATAATCGTAGTATTCCTTAGCACGCTCTGTATGCAGACGCATATAGGTGGGATTGTTCTGGTGAATGCCGTCATTCATACGGGTCTCCACATAACCCAGCGAATGTCCTGGGCGAATACTCTTCCATGCAGTGCCAGGTCCCCAGCCATCACGCTCAGAGGGATTAAATTCAAACGAACCGTTCTGCACCAGTTCAGCATAAAGTCCACCATCGGCAGCACTACTGATGTCCTCAAAGAAGATACCTATTAATTCATCACTGATTAGTTTGCCTCCGGCAGGAGCCTTCATTGGCGTCTGGGCATATAGTCCCATGGTGGCTGCCAAGAAAGCAGCACTGAAAGTCTTACGAAATGTCATAGTGTATTAGTTATAATAAATTGTTATCGGTAGTATTTTAGGTTTAATGATTGCAAAAATAGTATTAATTATGCGAATAAACAAAATAAAATCATATATTTCTTTTGTTTTTACGTTCTCTGTTCTCGAAAAATATGTATCTTTAGCCCCAAATTATAAATAAGGTGTAAGAAAATGAAAAAAAGTATAGTGTTTTCCATTCTTTTCCTGCTGGTTTCAACAGGGTGTTTTGCTGATGGTATAGATAAGGATGCCTGCACCAGCATTATGGTGGGCAAGAAAGCTTCAGCCGACGGAAGCGTGATTACCAGTCATACGTGCGACTCGTGGTACCGCACTTGGATGAACATAGTCCCTGCACAGGATTACAAGAAAGATACGGTTACGTACATCTACGAGGGGACCATGCATACGGAACACGCAGGCGACCGAACAGGCGTGAAGGAAAAAGGTAAGATTCCACAGGTGAAGCATACCTATCGTTTCCTGAACACTGCTTACCCCTGTCTGAATGAGCATCAGTTGGGAATTGGTGAGACCACCTACGGTGGACGTGACACTATGGAGAACAAGGCGGGAATGTTCATGATAGAGGAACTGGAGCGCATAGCAATGGAGCGTTGCACCACAGCACGCGAGGCCATCCGTCTGATGGGTGAGCTGATAAAAGAATACGGTTATGGCGACTCAGGCGAATGTCTGACCATTGCCGACCCCAACGAGGTATGGATATTTGAGGTGCAGGGCGAAGGCCCCAAGAAGATTGGCGGCGTATGGGCAGCCCAGCGCATACCTGACGACGAGATTGCCGTGAGTGCCAATGTGAGCCGAATAGGAAAAATAGACCTCTCAGACCCCGACCATTTCATGGCTTCAGAAAATGTTTTTGATGTGGCCCGTCAGATGAATCTTTGGGACGGCAAGGAAGAATTCTCTTTCTGGAAAGCTTACAGCGGCGGAAATTACTTCGATGAACCCAAGAACTATTCGGTACGCGAACTGTTCATCATGCAGCAGTTGGCACCCTCAAAAGGATTCACGGCAGATATGGAGGAACTGCCCGTAAGTGTGAAACCTGATTCCTTGGTAAGCGTAGAGCGTGTGGCTAAGCTATTGGGCTCTTATTACGAAGGAACAGACCAGAGTCTTTCATGCAAAGTTGACAGCCTCGCAGCTAAGTCGGAGGTGAAAGGACGGGCTATGATTACCAACCCTTGGATGCGCCCCGATGAGATTACGCTCTATGGCAAACTGCTCAACGACTCCACCATGCAGAACATTCGCACCGTCAGCGTATCGTGGTGTGCCTACAGTACCATCATACAGCTGCGTTCCTGGTTGCCCGATGAGATTGGCGGTGTAGCATGGATTTGTCTTGATAACCCAGGCCAGTCGCCCCGTTTTCCCATCTTTGCAGGCAACACTACCCTACCCATGATGCTGAACATCTGTGGCCAGCACCGTCTGCGCGACGATGCCGCACTCTGGCATTATCGTCAGGCCAACCGCATTGCTACGGTAAGATGGGCCAACTGTCGTGGTAGTTTGGAAGCGGCTCAGCAGTACTTCTTGGATAAGGGAAAGCGCGAACTTCCCTTCGTAGAACAAACGTGGCAATCGTTGCCCGAGAATGAAAGAAATGATTTCCTAAACGGCTACACACGCGATTTCTTCGGCGCTACCATCACCCGTTGGGATGAGTTATTCCGTCAATATACCCGTCAACTATGGTCAGGATTCTAATTTCTCTCCTCATAGCCCTGCTTACCGTAGGCACAGCCTCGGCGCAGCGTTATACCGACAAGCTCGATCGCGGACTGATAGGCATGAAGGTAAGTGGGGGCATTTACCTGAGTTGGCGCATTCAGGCCGATGAATACTACGATGTAACGTACAATGTGTATCGCGACGGTGAACGAGTGGCCGAGAATCTGAAGGTAAGCAACTTCACCGATTCTAGCGGCACCATCAATAGTACCTATAAGGTAGCTGCCGTAGTGCGTGGTGAGGAGCAAACGCTAAGCAAAGAGCAGAAGCCTTGGACAACAAGCTACAAAGAGATTCAACTGAAACACGAGGACATCAAGAGTACACTCGTACCTAACGATGCCTGTTGTGCCGATGTGGATGGCGACGGCGAGTTGGAGATACTGATGAAGTTCGACAACCAAAGCGAGATAGAACAGTCTTACCCAAAAAATGGTCCCGTTATTGGTGGAACCGCCACCAAGGAATATAGCATCATGGAGTGCCTGAAGCTCGACGGCACCCGCCTGTGGTGGATTAACTGCGGTCCTAATATGGGCGATTTCCAGAACAACGAGCAGAACATCGTAGCTTACGACTGGGATCAGGACGGTAAGGCCGAAGTGGTGATGCGTGCCTGCGATGGTACCACTATCCATCTGGCCGATGGTTCTACCTATACCGTAGGCGATCCCTCCGTCAATGTACGCCCTGCTACGGGTGGCGGCACCAACTGGTTTGTGATTACCACAGGCGAGTATCTGCTGTATCTGGATGGTGAAACAGGCAAGGTTCACCAATGCCTGCCCTACCCGTTGCCTTTATTGGAAAGCGGCGAGACCGATGTCAACAAGGCTTGGGGCGATGGCTACGGACATCGTGCCTCCAAGCATTTCTTCGGCGCGCCCTATCTGGAAGGCAAGAAGCCCAGCATCTTTCTGGCTCGCGGCATCTATACACGTCATAAAATGATTGCCTACGATGTGAATCCCCAGACCCATACCCTCAAAGAGCGTTGGCGCTGGTTCAACAATACAGACGGCCCTTGGAAAGGTCAGGGTTATCACAACTACTGCGTGGCCGACGTCGATCTGGACGGTCGTGACGAGATTGTGTTCGGCTCGATGGTTATCGACGATAATGGCAAGGGACTTTCTACAACGGGCTTCGGACACGGCGATGCTGAGCACGTGGGCGACCTCAACCCTTATCATCACGGATTGGAGGTCTTTGCCTGCATGGAGGACAACCCAGGTACCAATTATCGAGATGCTACCACCTCGAAAGTATTCTTCCGCTATACTGCTGAACGCGATGTGGGTAGGTGTATGGCAGGCAACTTCTCCAACAAATATCCTGGCGGCATCTGTACCCCTACAGGCGGCAAGCCCCTGAGTACTGTAACGGCAGCCATCAACAATAATCTGGTGGAGGATGGTATCAGCCAGAACTTCCGTATCTATTGGGACGGGGACCTGTGCGAGGAAACCTTCAATTATGTGAACGGCAAGAACACCGAGGGTTGCATTACCAGGTACGGTTCGTGGACTCCCATCTATACCTGTGCCGGTTCTATGACCAACAACGACACCAAGGGAACTCCCTGCTATCAGGGCGATATCTTGGGCGATTGGCGCGAGGAAATCATCATGCGTACGGCTAACAATAACATCCGCATCTATTCAACTCCCACGTCTACCAAGTGGCGCATCCCCTCCTTGTGGTACGACCATCAGTATCGCAATGCTATGGTCTGGCAGATGTGCGGCTACAACCAGCCTCCTCGTCCCAGCTACTTCTTGGGCGAGCTGGAAGGCATTACCGTAGCACCTCCCCCACTGACTATGACGGGTCGCGTGAATGTGCCCAATGAGGGAACTATTGGCAGCAGCCTGAACGGTCAGCACGCTATTGTATGCGAGACGCAGAACAGCAACGTTACTATTGAGGCAGGCGTAGCGCCTGAGGTGCTTACCTTCAATGTACCCACCACTTATACTTGTTCAGTAAGCGGTGCAGGCATCAGCGGTAACGCACGACTAGTGAAGCAGGGCGACGGCATCCTAACATTGTCCAAGGCCGATTTTACCCATTCGGGCAATACCGACATCTGGGGCGGAACGCTGAACTTCGACGGCACCATGAAGCAATCTCCCTTGTGGCTGAACCGACACACAGAACTGAATTCCGACGGTGGCGAGTACAAGAGTATCAAGGCCGATTACGCTTCTGTGATTCGTCCAGGCGGCGCTAACCATCAGGGAACCATCATCACCGATACGTTGTCGTTGGGCTTTGGCTCTCGCCTATCAATAGATTTGTTCAGCAAAGACACACAAGCCGATGTCATCAAGGCTAAGGTCGTTAAATTGGAATGCAAGACAAGCTCTGTTTGGAAACAATACGGTCCTGAATACCTTGCCCCCGTTATCGAGCTTACTGGCCATCTGGCCGAGGGCGAGCAGTTACTCACACCAGGCAAGTACGTTATTGCCGAAATAAGCGAGTTGGAGGGCGATGTAGCAGACCTTATTATAGAAGGTTTGAACACCCAGAAGAAGAAAGTGTATACCCAGGACGGTAAACTGATAGTCGAGATAATCGGTCTGCGCGATGCTGCCAACGTCATCTGGACGGGTGCCAACGGCAATGCGTGGGACGATGCCGAAACCCTTAACTTCTCGCTGAAAGGAGACGACACCCCTTTTGTGGCAGGCGACAGCGTGGTGTTTGCCGACGAGGCACAGTTGAAGTCGGTCAGCATCAAAGCCAGCGTCTATCCCGCTTCCGTCACAGTGGATAATACCGAATCGTACACCTTTTCAGGTAACGGCAGCATCAGCGGCGATGCGGTATTCACCAAGCAGAATACAGGAACGGTAACGATGAACGTTGCCAACAGCTACAGCGGAGGCAACCACCTGAAAGGCGGCACCGTAAAGGTCACAACGCTGTCCAATCAGTATTCAGCCACAGGCAACCTGGGCTCCCTTACCACAAAGGCCGACCTCTTCACGATGGAGGAAGGCGCTGCTCTGCAAGCCACCAAAGCCATAGAGACCGGCTCACCCATGAAGATGGTAGGTGAAAAAGGAGGAGTCATCAATGCCGCTGCTGATTTCAAGATGAATGCAGCCCTTTCCGGCACCCTGCTGACCAAGAAAGGCAACGGATGCCTTTATCTGATGCAGGCAGGCACGCTGGAACGCCTTGTGATGGCGGGCGGCGATGTAGCCATACAGAACAACACACCTGTTAAGAGCATCGAGATACAGACGGGCACCCTTTACGATGATGTGCAGGCCACCTCTCACGCCCTTACCATACCCAAGGGCAAGTCGGCCACATGGCAACTGACGGGCGTTTATTATACCGCCTACGCCAACAAGTTGACTGGCGAAGGAACGCTCACCATCATCCCCCGCAATACCGTGCAGCGTGTACGCATTACTGGCGACTGGTCGCAATTCGCAGGCACCGTCAAACATACCACCAAGACCATCTGCCTCCCTTTTGATAACTCCTCCGGTATGCCTAATGCAACCCTCGATGTAGCTGAGGGTTGTAGTGTTTCCAACGTATGTAAGTCGTTCAGCATTGGTCGACTTACCGGCAAAGGTTCGTTACTCCAGCCCATTGCCGACTTCAAGAGCCAGGCTGCCGTCAGCGGTAACAACACCTGGAACGTAGGCAATAGTTGGGAGACCGGGGGCGACTTCACCTTCGAGGGCACCTTCAAGGACGAGGGCGGCTCCAACAAGTGCCTATTTAATAAGGTAGGCACGTGCAAGATGACCGTCAGCGGCAAGAGTACCCACTCCGGAGCCACACACATTAAAGGAGGTGAGTTGTGCATAAAGAGCAGCGCTACATTAGGCACAGGAACACTCACGGTGGATAAGAACGGAACGCTCTCAGGCGTCACCGCATCCAACAGCAAGCTAACCAACAGCTCCTACTCCATTTCCAACGGCGGTACCCTGCGTGTGGGTACCACCTCTTCACCCACAACGGGCGTGATGCGTTTTGGCGGTAAGAGCGTAAGCTTTGCCAGCGAGTCGGTCCTCGAGTTGGGTGTGGCTCAGGCAGCCACCAGCAGCAACACTGGCGGCACCAGCATTCAGAACATTTCCAAGCTGACCATGAACGGCACCATCCGCATGAATGTTGACCCTTCGGCAGCCGAGAATCTGGCGGTGGGTGACAGCGTTGTTCTGTGGAAAGATGTCGCCTCTTTCGAGGGAACACCCAAACTGGAGAGCAACATCGTAGATGCTGTAAGATGCTTGGTATGGGACACCACCGACCTACATAAAGGAATACTTCGCATAGCATACGATAACGAATTGAGTATCAGTTCGGAAGCAAATGACAAAATGAACAACCCACAAACCATTTATACCCTTGACGGACGGCACGTCAAACACCCTCGCAAGGGCCAAATAAACATCGTGGAAGGAAAGAAAATTTATCAAAAGTAACAACAGACAACGGACAACAGACAACTGTCAAAATATTAACCTAATGTATAAAGTTCAATGAAAAAAAATATCAACTGTCACCTGTCAACTATCAACTATCAACTTTTAATCCTCTTGCTCTGCCTGAGCAGCGTAATGGCCAAGGGAGAGATTAAGCAAGTACCTTTTACAGACGTACAAGTCAAGGACCAGTTCTGGAAACAACGACTGGACGTGATGCGTAACACCACCATCCGTTATGCCTTTCAGAAATGTACCGATGCCGGACAACTGCGCAACTTCGAGTATGCCGGAAAGATTGTAAGCGGCGAGAAGAAGGTCGGAGAGCTAAAATTCCAGTCGGGCAACCCCTACGATGATGCTGAAGTTTATAAGGTGTTGGAAGGCGCCTCGTACGTGCTGCTGACCCAGAAAGATACAGAGTTGGAGAACTACTGCGATGGCGTAGTGGACCTTATCTGCTCCGCTCAGGAGCCCGACGGCTACCTGCAGACCAACTTCACCATCCACAACCCGTTACACCCTTGGTACGAGGGCGAGAAGTGGAAGATGGACTGGAACCTGTCGCACGAGACGTTCAACGTCGGCGAACTCATAGAAGCCGGTATCGCCTACTACATGGCTACGGGCAAGGACAAACTGCTGAACTGCGCCAAGAAGGCTGCCGATAACATGCTAAGTGTCTTCAATGAGGATGGCATAAAAATGGCCCCTGGTCATGCTGTAGTGGAGATGGCCTTGGTACGATTGTATGAACTTACACTCGAGGAGCGTTACCTGCAGGGCTGCAAGTTCTTCCTCGACTGCAGGGGCATCCGTAAATTCGACCCCACCAGCGGCGACCAACGCGTGAACGGTAAATATTGGCAAGACCATCTGCCTGCCATTCAGCAGCGCACAGCCGAGGGTCACGCCGTACGTGCCCTGTATTTCTATAGCGGAATGGCCGACTGGGTTCGCTACTCAGGCGACCAAGACTACGAAACAGCCGTAACTGCTATCTGGGACAACATTGCCAGCCGTAAGTTCTACATCACAGGCGGCTTCGGCGCCCGCGATAACAACGAGGCCTTTGGCGAGGACTACGAGTTGCCCAACGCATCGGCCTACTGCGAGACCTGCGCCTCGGTAGCCGGTAGTATGTTCAACCTGCGTATGTTCCGTCTGCACGGCGAGGGCAAGTACATAGATATGCTGGAGCGAGCCTTATATAATACGGTATTGGACGGCTACGGCATTGCGGGCAAAACGTTCTACTACCCCAACCGTCTGGCATCCAGCAGCAGGGGCGATGCCCGCTCTGAGTGGTTCGGCACCTCGTGCTGTCCCACCAATCTCTGCAGGCTCATCCCCTCCGTCCCAGGCTATATCTATGCTACTGATGATGATGCCCTCTACTGGAACCTCTTCGTCGCCAGCACCGCAACCGCTAAGGTAGGCAATGCCACCATAGGTTTCACCGTCACAGGCTCTTACCCCTACAAAGGCGAAATGAAACTGACACTAAATTCAATTAACAATGAACAATTAACAATTAACAATTGTCAATTCGCACTGAAAGTGCGCATCCCTGGTTGGGCCGTCAACAAGCCCGTGGAGAGCGATCTTTACGCCTACACCAATCCCACTACTACACCAGTAGTAATAAAGCTGAACGGCGAAGAGGTTGCCTATACCGTTCAAAATGGCTATGCCACCTTGCAGAAGGAATGGCAAGAAGGCGATGTAGTGGAAGTCCGTCTGCCTATGGATATCCATCAAGTAGTATCTAACGAGAAGCTCAAGACCAATAAGGGCCTCTGCGCTTACGAGTACGGTCCTTTGGTATATTGTGCCGAAGGCTTGGATAACGGCAATAAACTGGATAATCTGATAATAGAGACAGGCGCTACGGGCACCACAGCCACAGCCAGTTCTCCCCTATCAACGCTCTTCAAGGGCGGCATCCTGCAATTACGCTTCAACACTAATCGCCTTATCCCCTACTTTGCCCGCGCCCATCGTGCTGCCACGCCCATGATGGTGTGGATACCCACCGATTCCTCACACATCCAGCAGCCCATTAAGTTCATCGACGAGGTGAAGATTTGCAACGATGCCAGCGAGAAAGCCCACAACCTGCAAGGCAACAATATGCGCACAGGTACCGATCTGGGTTGGCGTGATGCCCTTAACGGATGGATAAGCTACGAACTTAAGATTGACCCCGAGCAGCCTATGGACTTCATCACCCGCCAATGGGGAAGCGACGGCGGGAATCGCCGTTACAACATCTACTGTAACGGCACCCTATTCTCGTACGACGAGGTCAACAACTTTGCCCCAGGCGAGTACTACTACATGCGTCACCCCATCCCCTTCGAGCTGACAAAGGGCAAGGAGAAGGTTACCATAAAGATGCAGTCAGCCTCGTCAGACGATATTGTAGGCGGTCTGTACGGAGCCTATACAGCCCTCTCGCAGGATGTTCCCGAAGGCACCATTCCCGTAGATAATATGTGGACCACACGCAGCACCTCGCTCACCAGCCACAAGTACAGCAGCAATGGCGGCAGCGGCTCGTTCCGAGGCAGGACCTGGGTGGACGGCTCAGGCAAGACCGGTCAGAGTTGGACCATGAAGGTCAACGCCACCAACCGCAACTATCTGATGCTCCTCTTCTGGGGCGATGAGAGCGACACCCGCAACTTCGACATCATGTGCGACGATGTGCTGGTAGCACAGGAAAGCCTTTGCCACAACGATCCCGGGCGGTTTATGATGCGCTGCTACCCCATCCCCGAGGAAGGTACCAGCGGTAAGAAAAACGTGAAGATACGCCTCACCTCCCCCAGCGGCACCAAGACCGGCGGCATCTTCTACGCCTACATGCTATCTACCAAAGACGATGCAACGTCAATTCGACCCCTCTCCATCTCCCCCGAGGGGGAGAGAACAAACACCTTCCCTCGGGAAGGTTGGGATGGGGTCTGGTACGACCTCAGTGGCCGAAGGGTTAACTATCAACTGTCACCTGTCAACTCTCAACTAATCATCGCCAACGGCAAAAAAGTGGTAGTAAAATGAAAAAAATTATCAACTGTCACCTGTCAACTCTCAACTGTCAACTTTTAATCCTCCTGCTTTGCCTGAGCAGCGCTCCCGCTACAGCGCAGCAGATGATGTTCGAGGATACCAGCAGGATTGGGCAGCCTTACGCCAAAGACCCGCATGTGGTGCGGTTCAAGGGGCGCTACCTTATGTACTACTCCATTCCACCCCGCCAGTGGAACGGTATGGAAGGTTGGAACATAGGCATTGCCGAGAGCAAGGACCTGATAAACTGGAAACGTGTGGGCGAGATAACCCCACAGCCCGGACTGGATTACGAGAAGAAAGGCCTCTGCGCCCCCGGAGCCTTAGTCAGGAAGGGCAAGGTGCACCTCTTCTATCAGACCTACGGCAACGGCCCTAAGGATGCCATCTGTCATGCAGTATCTAAGGACGGCATCACCTTCGAGCGCGACAAGACCAACCCCATCTTCCACCCCGAGCCGTCCGGCTGGACCTGCGGCAGAGCCATAGATGCCGAGGTAGCCTACTTTAAGGGCAAATACTACCTGTACTTTGCTACACGCGACCCCGAGTTCAAGATTCAGAAGCTGGGTGTAGCCGTAGCCGATAAGAAGACCGACTTCTCCCGTTCATCGTGGCAGTTGGCTACCGACGAGAGCATTCTCTTCCCCCAGCTCCCATGGGAAGGCGAATGTGTAGAAGGTGCCAGCATCTGCGTAAAGGACGGGCAGATGTGGCTGTTCTATGCCGGCGCCTACAACAACAGTCCCCAGCAGATAGGCGTAGCCAGCAGTCAGGACGGCATCCACTTCACCCGCCTCAGCGATAAACCCTTCAAGCCCAACGGCAAGCCCGGCGAGTGGAACAGCAGCGAGAGCGGTCATCCTCACCTCTTCACTGACAAGAACCAACGCACCTACCTCTTCTATCAGGGCAATCCCGACCACGGCAAAACCTGGCGCATCACCCAGGAAGAAGTCCATTGGGAGAACGGCAAACCCCGACTTCTTGGGTTATAGGTTGTAGAGACTTTGGCTTCGGTTTTTATACGTAGTTCCGTTTTTCATTTGTTTCTTTTGGTAGTTCAAAATTTGTTTGTACTTTTGCTCTACAAATTGCCAATATCAATGACACAGAAAAATATCATGAATAAAAAAGTAATATGGATGCTCGTCGCCATCCTGACTATCTGCGGCGCAATATGGTATGCAACTTGCACATCGAATGACGGCAACACCTCTGATGCCTATGTTTTTATCCCCAAAGCACCGGACTACGACAACACAACGATGTGGGTAACTGCCGACGGTGACACCGACAACACTGGAGCAGACATCTTCTATGTGGTATCGACATGGGAAGAGGATTGGACGGATGCCAACGGACGTACAAGCCACTACGCTGATGTATGGAACCCCACGCATCGCGAACACATGGCGACGGAAATTAACAAGGTGGCGGCGTACATGTCGCCCGGCAACCGTTTTTTCGCGCCATTCTACCGCCATACAACCATCGAGGCATTCCTGACGCAAAATGAGGACACCATCCATAACCGTACCCGTTTGGCAATGGATGATGTTTGCAAAGCCTTTGATCACTTTCAGGTTCATCGTGACAAGAGCCGTCCACTCATCATTGCAGGCTTCAGTCAAGGAGGTTTGGCTGTGGTGGAACTGCTAAAGCACATCGATGACGAAACCTATAGCCAATTGGCAGCAGCATACATCCTTGGTTATAAAGTAACCCCAGAGGATACACTCCAATGCAAACGTATCAAGGCTGCACAGAACGAGGAGGACACTGGGGTTAGCATTTGCTACAACACCGTTAAGGACGTGAAATTCATCCAGCCCGTCATCGCTGCCACCTGCATGGGCATCAACCCCGTGAATTGGCGCACGGATGCCACGCCTGCCACGCTCCACGATACTATCACCGTCACGCTGTCACCAGAATACCACGTCCTTGTGGTCAGCGGCTATAGTGGCTCAGAATATCCAGCCTACAAAAACTTCCTCAACGTAGGCGACATTCACAGTTGTGAGCCGTGGCTTTACAGCGAGTGCCTTGCAAAGAACATCGCCGTAAGAGCCAAGAAGTGGCGTGAAAAGAAATAAAAGAACAACAATAATAAAAACACTTGGAAATTTGCACAACTTGGAAAAGTATGCTAACTTTGTCGACAAATAATTAGAATAACAACAATGAAAGAACGTATCCCCTTTGTTGACTGGCTTCGTGCCGTGGCCTGTTTTATGGTTATGCTGGTTCATGCCGCAGAGAATTTTTACGGCGTAGTAACAGAAAAAGCTATTGAAAGCATCCCTGGTGGAGCCGAGAAATTAGCTGGTTTTGCAACCAATACGGGGGGCATGGCTGGTGATAAAGCAGTTCTGCTTAACGAGGCAAACCGTTTCTGGGTTGCATTCTACGATGGCGGTGTAGCCCGTACTTGCGTGCCACTGTTTATGGTTATGTCAGCTTTTTTGCTGGTGCCTATGAAAGCCGATGTAAGCATGGGGCAGTTCTACAAACGTCGTTTCCTTCGCATACTCCCTCCCATGATTATCTTTATGCTGCTCTACGCCACTCTTCCTGTACTATGGGGCGAGATGACATGGGACGATACCCTACGTATTCTGCCTACCCTACCCTTTAACTTCCCTGAGAACGCAGGACATTTGTGGTTTATGTATCCGCTCATCAGCCTATACCTTATTATACCTGTGGTTTCTCCGTGGCTGGAACGTGCCAGTGCCAAGGACGAACGCACCTTCATATGGCTCTTTGTCCTAAGCACATTCATCCCCTGGCTGCATACCTTTGTAACCCCAGAGTTGTGGGGCGAGTGCTTCTGGAATCGCTACAGTATGCTGTGGTACTGCTCTGGCTTCTTAGGCTATCTGGTTATTGCCCACTACATACGCTTCCACTTAAACTGGACACGCAGTAAACGCTTAAAACTTGGCGCGCTGTACTTCCTGATGGGAGCAGCGTTCACGGCTTGGTCGTTCTGGTGGAAGGGCGAACCCCTCTGCCCTATTGCCACGCCTGAACTGGAATGGTCGTGGGAGTTCTGCACGCCCAATGTAGCTCTGGCTACCTCCGGTGCCTTCCTGCTGTTTAGCTGCATAGGTGCTAAGGAAGACGGAACATCACGTCAGGACTACAAGGCACCCCGACTGATAACGGAATTGGCAAAACTATCCTTTGGCATGTATCTGATGCACATTTTCTATTTGAGCAACATAGCTGCAGTATTCGTTCAGGACAACCCTGCTGCGCCAATCATTCCAGTATGGGCTGCCATTCCCTGCATGGCAATCATCTGCTACATCTGCTGTGCAATAACAACAAAACTGATATCTCTGCTGCCTGGCAGTAAGTGGATTGTGGGATGTTGACCCCCTCCCCCCCCTTTAGGGGGAACTAAGAATGAACAATGAACAATGAAAACAATAAAGGAGATATACAAGATAGGACTGGGACCTTCATCCAGTCATACGATGGGGCCGAGAAAGGCTGCTGAGATTTTTATCCAGCGCCATCCTAATGCGGCACGAACGGAAGTGACATTATACGGCTCGCTGGCCGCAACAGGCAAGGGCCACATGACGGATGTTGCCATAGAGGATGCCATTCCCGGCATCGCAATTATTTGGGAGCCCAAGGTGTTTCTGCCATTCCATCCCAACGGTATGGAGTTCCGTGCTTATGCTCAGGACGGCTCACAGACAGATAGCTGGCAGGTATTCAGCATAGGCGGAGGCGAACTGGCCGAAGAAAGCCAGAGTCGGCTCTCGTCGCCCGAAATATACAAGTTGGACAAGATGACGGACATCCTGAAATATTGCGAGCGGACGGGCAAAAGCTACTGGGAATATGTGGCAGAAACAGAAGATGCCGACATCTGGGATTATCTGCGAGAGGTTTGGGAGACAATGAAAGCTGCTGTGGAACGTGGTCTAGATGCCGAGGGCGTTCTGCCCGGTCCTCTGAACCTACGTCGCAAAGCAGCAGCCTATTATGTGAAAGCCACCGGATATAAGGACAATCTGCGTACACGTGGTTTAGTTTTCTCCTACGCACTTGCCGTAAGCGAGGAAAACGCAGCCGGTGGAAAGATTGTTACGGCTCCCACCTGCGGTTCGTGCGGTGTGCTGCCAGGTGTCCTCTATCACATGTGGAAGAGCAAGTCCTTTAGCGATGCTCGTATCCTTAGGGCTCTTGCTACAGCCGGTCTGATAGGTAATGTGGTAAAACACAACGCCAGCATCTCGGGTGCTGAGGTTGGATGTCAGGGCGAAGTGGGTGTTGCCTGTGCTATGGCATCAGCAGCAGCCAACCAGCTGTTTGGCGGCTCGCCAGCTCAGATAGAATATGCTGCCGAGATGGGACTGGAGCACCACTTGGGTATGACTTGCGACCCCGTCTGCGGTATGGTTCAGATTCCCTGCATCGAGCGTAATGCCTACGCAGCAGCGCGTGCCTTGGATGCTAATATCTACAGTACCTTCTCTGACGGTATTCACCGTGTTTCATTCGATAAGGTGGTTGAGGTGATGAAGCAAACGGGACACGACCTGCCCTCCCTCTACAAAGAGACTGCAGAGGGCGGCTTGGCAAAGGACTACCATCAGATGTAGAAGATTAGTTACTTCATGGCAACCTTTTTCCCACCCTTAATATAGATGCCTTTCTTTAGTTGAGAGTTGAAAGTTGAGAGTTGAGAGTTTATGCTCCGTCCACTTAGGTCGTAGAGAGCATCATCAGGTTTTTCATTTTTCACTCCTTCATTCTTCACTTCCAGGATGCTATTAGCTTCTTCTTCGGTGCCAAGCATCTTATCGCGGAAATCGTCAATAGACTTATTGGTAATGCCAAGGTTCGAAGTCAGGTACTTGCGGAACTTCTCCTCCAGCGTCTCGCCTTGTAGAGCCTCCACAGCTGAGAACAACTCATCGAGCTGCCCTTTGCTGCAAGGAGTGTTGAAATAAGAGAAATTTGTCAGCTCGTAATCTTTGTATATATCACTCTTGCTCATGCCAAGCACACCTTCCAGCAGGAAGGCAAGGGTACCCGTGCGGTCTCGACCGATGGCACAGTGAAAATATACGGGTTTGTCGTTTTTTACGCTAGTCACCACATACTGGAAGGCAGCCTTGTACGTACTCTTTGAGTTAGTCAGGCCCTCCATGTGACTGGCTGTCTGCCCCAGTGGCGTACGCCTGTAGGAAACATCGCTACCCAGCACAGAACGTGAGATACTTTTTGCCTCACTATCGCTACGCAAGTCCAACTCGGCCATAATACCGGCTTGGCGTAGTGCCTCTATGCCTTCTGGCTCCAGGTTATGACCACCGTTCCACTCGGCACCTCGGAATATCTTACCGTATTTAATGGGCCTTCCGCAGGCCGTAGGCCATCCACCAAGGTCGCGCACATTGGCTGTGCCATCAACCCTAAGATCCCTCACCTGGCCAGTGGTAGTGAACGAGGTTTCGTTATTAATTGTTAGTTGTTCATCTTTAATCGCTTCTACTTTACAATAGTAGGTACGGCCTGGAATAAGATTGTATATCTCGTATGAGGCAGATTCCGCAGGCACGCTCCGCGTTACAGCATCGGCATAGTCAGGACTTTCGCTCCACGTTATCTGCTGCGCTTCTGCGGTGGTGTCCCTTGTCCAGAATATTTCAACTGGCAATGGCCAGTCACGACGTTCTGGTGGATTCTGGTTGTAGGTGCCAACCTTGCTGGCATCTTTCTGGGTGTATTCAAAGTCGTGCACAAAGCCACGCACTCTGCCATTCTCCAGATTGTATTCCATGTTGAACAAACCTGTTGTTGCAGGATGCAAACGCCACATCTGGCGCAATTCCTGTGTGCCACCTGAGGGATAGTTATACACCCTCACCCTGCCTGCTGTATAACTGTACGGGAATGTAGAACTGCCCTGTATCTTAAAGCGTCCGCCGCCAACCCATGTTATCATCTGCTCATAACGTGCATCCGCCGTCAGTGAGATAGCCCTTCCGTTGGCATTTCCCCCTATCACGGTACCCACGTACATCCCATTGTCGACACACTGCATCAGCCAGCCACCATTCTTGCGTGTCAACTTGAAGTAAGGTGGCGTTTCCAGTTCTTCAAGGGCCACAGCCGTCAGTCCCTCCTTATTGGCATTATCGGGATCGCCCTTCATAACATAACCCGGTATGCTCACATTCTCGATGTAATAGTAGCCCTCATGGAGCGGATAACAGTAGAGCGAATCATTAGCTATCATAATCCCGTTGATAGCCTTGTTGAGCTGTTCCAACGTGGCGTTTTCGTCCAATGTTTGCGCTTGGGCAATAGCATCACTCATGGTCTTGGCGCTGCTATAGGAGTAGCAGCCTGGATCGGTGCCTATTTCGTCACCTGTGGGAACCTTAGGACTATATTCTATTATAACCTTCTGCAAATCATCGTAGGTGTACTCCTTCCAGAGGTCACCGATAATATCGTAAGTGCTCCATGAGGGATCAGCCTTGAAAGCCGAATACATAGAGGGTCGCACATGCACATTGGCTCCCGTGAAGTCGAAGGTGTAGCTGCGCAGCGTAGGCACAGCATCACAGTTCATATACACCTCGTATTTCTTTCCGCCGTAGATACATAGCTTATCGCCCCATGTATTGGCAGCAATATTCTCACCAAAGGAAATCTTCACCAGCACCTTATTGTAGCTCAGTGCCTCGTAGTCCATAAGGGTTACTGAGTTAGGCAGCACAATCTCTGTGAGCTGGGTCTGATAGATAGCCTTATAACCCAACTGGGTAATGCCCTCTGGCAAGTTGAGCGCTGTGATATTGGCACAATGGAAGGCATAGTCGCCAATAGCAGTTACCTTGAAGGTTTTACCCTTGATGGTTATCGTCTGCGGAATCGTTATCTCGCCGGTGTAGGTACAGGGGTTGGTTGATGAAGGCTGTGCCGTGTTGGGATAGGTTACTGCTACCGTGTTGGTGCCTGTAATCTTGTATTTGATGCCGTCCACCAACATATCGTCAGCAGTAGGTGTCTCCGACCTGGGTGTCGCAATGACAATATTCGGTACATTACGCACAGTTCCACCGATGAGCGTATTGATAATACCTGGGCCGTTCACCCAGAGCGTTGACGAACCGCCACCGTCCAGATTGATGGCATCCGTCATACCCAAGTCCTCAGCCAGCGTGAGTAGATTCGGCAACGAGAAGCCGGATGCACCTTCCATACGACCTTCTGTTATTACCATATATACCGTTCCATCGGCACATTTGCCAAGCAAGGTGCGCGGATGCGGTCCGTAGAAGCCTTCACCGCCGATATAGGGATTCTGGCTTACGCCATTAAGTCGGAGAATAGGTCCGCTAACCACAAAGGCGTCATACTTCTTACCCCATGCGGAAAGCTGACTGGCTGTGGTTTCGGAGCCGTACGGCACGAGGGTAAACCCACCGTCCTTAAACCCGATTACGCCGTTACAACGGGCAAACTCCTCAGGCGCAGTAGTGGCTATTTCATTGCCATAGAGCCAGAGAGCAGTACACGATGTGCAGTTGCTCATGTTGAAGTAGCTGCCGTTAATTGCAACCGTTGCACCAGCCTCTGCTGCCAAGCCGTTTGTACCCTTGGTAGAATATTCCTTGTCATAGAGCATGGTGTACATCGTCGACTCCGAGTATTTGGCAATCGATACAACCTGTGGATTGCCATACAAATCGCTAAAGCTCGACTTACCGTAGGTTACTCCGTTACGGGTCTTCCAGCCCCAGTTAGCATTCTGCAGAACGGAAGCATACTTCGATTCGCCCAGTGCCGTCGCAGTAATAGCGAAGAACAGAAGTAGAATCGAAAACCGGAAATTAAGAATTGTCTGTTTCATAATTTATATTAGATCTAATTTATGTGTCGTATGTTTGCTTTTACGCTTCGTTTCTTATTTTACCATTATCTTTTTGCCGTTCATGATATAGATGCCCTTCTTCAATTGTGAATTATGAATTATGAATTGTGAATTGACCTGACGTCCGTTGAGGTCGTATATTTTAACTGAACTGCCGTCGGCATTGACTATGCGGATGCCGTCAGGGTCAGCTTCGTTTACACCCTTGGCAAACTCAGGCTGTAGGGTAACTATATCGTCGGGCATGCTGAAGGTAATGCGCGTATTGCCGTTACTCAGCGTCTCCAGGCTAATAGTGGTACCAAAGGTAAAGTTCACGCCGTTAATTACTTTCAGTTCCTTCAGGCCATAGCCGTCACGGGGAATGATAGTCAGTGTAACGGTCTGTCCCTCCTCGGCCTCGTCAACATCTGCCGTAACGGTGCCGTTGCTGGCCTTACGGACGGTAACAAGGAATTTCTCTGCCTCGCAGTCGGCAGGGGTATAGATTACTTGGTCAATAAATGTGTTGATACCTTTCGGATTGCTCAGAACAAGGGTATTCTTGCCTGCCTTTAATGTAACGTCAAACGTAGCCTTACGCCATTCGTTTGCCGCAGTCTTCTCCACATCCACGTAAGCGCCCTTTCCATTAACGTTATATCTTAGCTGACCTGCCTTGGCTGTGTTCATGTATCGTACGCTGATGCGATAGTCACCTGCTTCCTTAAGGATAAGCTGGTGGCGTAATGCACCACTGGTGTTGTTGCCCATTTCCACAAAGCCGTTGCCGGCATGACCACGTACATTGGGGTGTGAATAGTAAGGGCTGACAGTACTGCTGCCTATGCCCTTATAGTCCATGTCCTCGGCCTCTGCTATAATCTCTCCATGATAGGGAGCTGGCTGGACAGGCTGCGGGAGGGCTACTACAGGATGAATGTCTGCTTCGCGCTCCGTGGCATCTCCGCTACAATTAATGCTGACAGTGGCACCACCCATGTGCTTCAGCGTAAGAGTATATACGCCCGCCTCAGCATCCCATGTAGGCTTTACCGAACCCTTGGCCAGTGTGCCGTTCTTATATTTGTAGGTGGGCTCTGCTTTCACACCGCTGATAACAATGGTCTCTGTAACCAGTGCAGTGGTATCTGTACGGAAGTTATTGAAGTAAAAGTCCAGATGGTCGCCGAACTCACGCACCGTGGCGCTGCCCAACTTACCCAGCGTCAGTTTCAGCGTGTCGCAGGTATTGTAAAGCAATGGAATCCTCCCCGTTGCTTCCACCTTCTTATTCAGATAGGTATATGGCGTGTAGCAGATGAGCTGGTTCTTCATGCGGGCTACAAATAGGTCGCCTTCGGACAGCTCGGAGTATCGCTTATCGAAATCGGACGTTTTGGTGCTGGTTTTACTCCAACGAGAGACATACGTCGACTTTGTGGCTTTCATAGGAATGGTCTTGGAAAGTGCATCGTACAACTCGGGTACAATGGCTATTGTACCATATCTGCCCGTTTTCTTGAAGTAGCACATATTGGACATCATCTGTCCGTCGCTCCAGCCGTAGGATGAAGCAGAGTTGGCTGGGTCATCCTGTTTGTAAAGGTCGTCGTACAAGGTGTTCCACGAGGCATATTTATCCTCGTCGCTTCCACTTGTAACATTGTTGACCACAACTATCTTTGTCCGTTCTATAACCTCTTCACGCGTAGGAATATAAATGGTGCCGTCGATTATCTTGCGGAACAAGTCAATCCATACGCCGTTCAGGTTGTCAAAACGCCCCCAGTTCCTGCGAGTATAGCCGTCCACGGTAGTCTTATCGGTCTCTTCAAAGCATTCTTTGTTCCAGATTAACTCAGGGCCGTCCCATACCGCCCCACCGTTTGAGCCGCACTGCTCCATCACGGTACCCACACCTGCACAAGAAGGGTAGCTGGCCTTACCCTCTCCAAGCAAGTCATCCATAGCACCGTTCCATCCACAGTTGTCATAGCGTACGCCGTAGTTCTTGGCCAAACCAGCAATGAAGGGGCCATAGGTAACGCTCTCGTTATTGTAGAAGCAGGCCGATGTGGTGTATTTATAGAGCCACAGGATGGCCTCAGGGTATTTCTTGCAAGCTGCCATCAGCTGTTTATCACGCTTCATCTCGCCAATGGGGTTCAGCGCGTGGCTCCAGATATTGCCACAGAAACTCACCGTGAGGAAGCCGCCATAGTTGTGCGACATCTCCACCAGTTTGGCAAATAGTGCCCAGCGTGATGCCTGCGGACTGGAACTTAGGTCGGTAGCCTGTTCGTCAAAGCCCCAGAACTGTTCGGCAAAGTTCCAACCAAGGAAGTTGGGAAAGCGTCGGAACATATATTCGAAGGTCTCCAAGTCCGAATCCTGAATGTGTGTATGCCCACCGCTGGCTGGCTGACATGTGAACCACATACCGTTGGCCTGGCATACTGTTCCCCACGACTTGTAGGTGCGCAGCGCATTCTGCGGCATCTTGTATATTTTCTTCTCCTTATCAAACTGGCAGGATAGCGACAGGTTCATGCACACGTATGGTCGTATGTCTTCAGGAACCAAATCGATAATCTTTTGCGGGTCGGCAGCGTTCCACACATCCACATGAATCATCCACATGGGGTGCTCATTGCTGATGGGTCTACGTTCCTTTGCCAACGTAAGAGCAAAAAAGCCAATAATTAAGGAGAGACTCAGTAGCAGTCGTTTCATAATTTAGGGCATTATTTCGTTTTCTTGTGACAAAGTTACAATTTATATTTGTATTATTTGTATTTTCAGGGGATTTTTCAATTGTACCTAAGTAAAAGGGCACATAAGAATAGTTGTTAATTCACTTTTTCTTTATAACTTTGCAGCATCATAACCAACAACAACTATAATGAAAAGATTTTTTAAGACCATTATCTGCAGTCTGGTGCTTTGCGCATCTGGTTCTGCATGGGCGGACGTTGTGTACAAGGATGCTAACGTGCGCTTTACCCTGATTGACGAGGGAACAATCCGACTGGAATATGCCCCAGACGGCAAGTTTGTTGACAACAAAAGTTTCGTGGCCGTTATCCGCGAGTACCCACAAGTGCTCTATACCATAAAGGACAACGCAAAGCAGGTGGTTATCAACACCTCGAAACTGAAACTGGTATATAAGAAAGGAACATCGCCACTGAGCAAGGATAACCTGACCATCAGTAGCACAAAGGCCCTTTCCAAATCTTTCGTCTGGACACCAGGCACCGAACAGAAGGGTAACCTGAAGGGCACATATCGTACCCTTGACGGTTATGATGGCAGCATGTATCAATACAGCAACCCCAAGCACGAGATGCCTTTGGAGAACGGTTTGCTTGCCACAGACGGATGGACTCTTATCGACGACTCCAAGAACTTCCTCTTTGATGGTGCAAAAGACTGGGACTGGGTTACAGAACGCAAGAGTGCCGATGGGGCTCAGGACTGGTACTTCATGGCTTACGGCCATGATTACAAGGGCGCGCTGAAGAGTTTCACGAAGTTTGCCGGCAAGGTGCCTCTACCTCCCCGCTATACCTTTGGTTATTGGTGGAGTCGCTACTGGACCTACAGCGACAAGGATCTGCACGACCTCATCGATAACTTCAATCGTCTGAACCTGCCCCTTGATGTATTGGTCATCGATATGGATTGGCATCCTAACACCAAGGAAACCGGCGGCGGCTGGACAGGTTGGGACTGGAACGAAAGTATCTTTCCCGACTACAGGAAACTTCTTAACTATCTGGATGAACAAGGCGTAAAGACCACCATGAACCTGCATCCTGCTGACGGCGTGCGTCCATACGAGAAGAAGTACAACGAGTTTATGCAGCGTTTCGGCAAGAACGATGGCAAGACCTACGAGTGGATGGGTTCAGACAAGAAATACGTGAAGGCACTCTTCGACACTTATCTGCATCAGTATGTTGACGAAGGTGTTGACTTCTGGTGGCTCGACTGGCAACAATGGGAGAAAGACCGTACCCTCAAGGATCTGGACAATGTCTTCTGGTGCAACTACATCTGGTTCTCGGACATGGAACTGAATGGCACAAAGCGTCCCCTACTCTATCACCGTTGGGGCGGACTGGGCAACCACCGTTATCAGATCGGCTTCTCTGGCGATTCGTACGCAACATGGGAGAGCCTTAGTTTCCTGCCTTACTTCAATAGCACCGCTTCCAACGTGCTCTATGGTTACTGGAGCCATGATATCGGCGGACATCAGGTCAGAAGATACGGTATGGGCGTCGATCCTGAACTCTACACCCGTGCTATGCAGATGGGACAATACCTGCCCATCCTTCGCAGCCACAGCGCAAAGGACCCCAGCCTGAACAAGGAGCCTTGGGCTTTCGACCAGGCAACACAGCAACGACTTGACAACGTCATCAACGGACGCTATACCCTTATACCTTATATATATACAATGGCTCGAAAGACGTACGAGACGGGAATCTCGCTCTGCCGCCCGCTCTACTATGACAGCCCTGAGGCTAAGGAAGCCTATGAGTATAAGGAGGAATATATGTTTGGCGACAATATGCTGATTGCACCTATCACAAAAGAAGTAAACAAGGAGAATGGCTATGCCAACGCTAAGATGTGGTTGCCAGAAGGCCAATGGCTGGAGTATGAGACAGGTGAGATGCTACAAGGCGGCAAAACCTACGAACGCCTCTTCACGATGGACGAGTATCCTGTCTATGTCAAGGCTGGTAGCATTCTTCCTTATTACGGCAAACTGAAAAACCTGTCAGGCACAGAACAGGCAGTAACCGTTCGCGTATTCCCTGGTGCCGACAAGGGCGAATTTGAACTCTATGAAGATAATGGCGAGGATAAGAATTACGTGACGGATTATGCCACCACTCCCCTCTCCTATACACGCCAAGGCAACAAGTTAAACGTAACTATCGGCGCACGAAAGGGCCAGTATAAGGATATGCCTGCCCAGCGTCAGTACTACGTAGCACTTCCCTGCCAGAAGGCACCCGTAAATGTTACCTGCAAAGGTAAGAAACTGGCATTTACCTACGATGGCATGAATCTGGAGACATCCATTGATTTGGGAAAGATTGACTGCGCTACAGGTGCTGCTATCGAGATAGAAATGCCTCAGGAATATGCTTTGGTGGCTGGAACAAAAGCCCAGTTCCGCCATATTCAAACTATGGTTCATGACTATAAGCAACACGATGGCGGAATGGTTTATACAGCCGACTTCGGATACTTGGAGGCAGCCCCGCTTCGCCTATCATATCATCCTGAAAATCAAGAGGAGACATTAAATTCTTTCTTCCAGAAGTACAACAACATCAACAAGGTACTGATGGAACAGATGGGCATAGGGGACAACTACCAGCGTGCTATAAAATCACTAAGCCTGCAGAATACGCTGACTGATGTTCCCGCAGAAGCCTTCCAAGCCAACGGCAAGACTGGTTTCAGCGCACGCTACTTCAACAACAAGACATTGAACGGCAACGTGGTGGCAACGACTCAAATGGAGAAAGTTGACATGTTCGAAAGCCAGAGTCCACGCGAAGGTGTAACAGCCGACGGATGGAGTATGATTCTGGAAAGTGAACTTACCTCGCCTGAAAGCGGTGAGATAATATTCTCCATCACAGGAGACGATGGTTACCGCCTGATTGTTGACGGCAAGGAACTCTGTGGCGACTGGGGCGACCACGCCGAAACTTCACGCGTGGCTACCATCAAAACCACAAAGGGGCAGAAGCACAGCATACGCATTGACTACTACGACAATGAGTACAACGGCATACTGCGGCTGAAGACGATGATGGTTAAGAATTGAAAATTGAGGCGGCTATGCCGCAATTGAGAATTGAGAATTGAAAATTAACTAAATTTCAATATTTAGAAGACCTGTAACTTTCTGAAGCTCTACCCATGCAGTCATGCATTGGCTTAGGGCTTCAGCATAGTTTTTCCGTACTTGGTTATAAGTCTCTTGAGCCGCTAAGACCTCAATCAGAGATGTTTCGCCTCGCTGATAGACATAGAGCCTACCCTTCAGAATCTTTTCTGCATCATGTATCAGTTCCTCTGTATAAGTCCTGGCATTACGTTGTGCCATATTATAATTGTTGAGGGCCTGCATGATTTCTGATATCATCTGATTCTCTAATGCCTCAGCCTGCAGTTGGGACTGTTGGATTGACAACTGCGAAGCCCTGATATTACCCTTGTTGGTGTTTGAGAACGGCAGGGGTATAGATAAGCCTGCTGTATATCCGACATATTTAGGTGCCGGCGCTATTTCATTACGCACCTCAGAGTTTATTGACATTCCAAGCGACAGTTCAACTTCTGGCAAACGTTCGCGCTTTACAAGACGGGCCTGACTTTCTGCAAGCGACACAGACTGCTGTGCACTCTTCAGGTCGGGGCGATATTTTAGTGCAATATCCGTTAGTTCGGCTAATGTGTAATCCTTGTCAGGATTGGCGAGTTTTCCTTCTATGGCTTTGGTGGCGCGATTGGGATTGCCGGAGTATAGGTCTAATGCAACAAGAGCATTATTGTATGATGCAACTGTAGAAAGATATTCCTGATGTGCTATTCGGACCTCAATTCGTGTCTGCAGCATATCGTATTCCGAGATATCTCCTTTCACAAAGCGCAGACTATCACCGGTAGCGAGATGCTGCATATTTTCGTACGTCTGGTATGCAATATGCGAAAGATCTCTTGCCAGCAAAGTTTCAATAAAACTAGTGGTAGCCTCTGCCTTGAGATTAAGCAGATAGTCCTCCAAGTTTGTAGAGGCTATCTTAGCCTCGTTCTTTGCCACTTGCTTACGGGCCGATATTACACCAAAGGTGATAGGCTGTGATAGTTCCAGTTCAACAGACTGTCCCATCTGAATACCCCAGTCGCTGTTGTTGCCGTAGGATGCAGAAAGGGAAGGATTCGGTATCACCTTCGAGGCTTTATACAATGCCTCGCTTATAGGTACATTTAACTTTTCGGCACCATAGGCTTGGTTGTCGTTCATCACCGAGTCTATGTACTGCTTGTAGGTGAGAGACTGCGCAGATAATCCCTGTATACTTAGAATCAATATAGATATGACAAATGCCTTTTTCATAATGTTTCTTTCCTTTTCTCTATCAGGTAATATATGGTGGGAAGTATAAAGAGTGTTATTACTGTAGCGAATAGTAGGCCATAGACAATAACGGTGGCAAGCGGACGTTGTACATCGCTGCCGATGCCCGTAGAAATAGATGCCGGGAATAATCCGAGTATGGCCACAGACGCAGTCAAGAGCACAGGCCTCATACGATGGGAGGCTCCGGATATAACAGCATCACGCAAGGGTCTTCCCTCGTTACGCAAGTTATTGATGTGGGTTATCATTATGACACCATTCTGAATAGCGACACCGATAAGCGCTATAAATCCTACGGCAGAGGATACGTTGAGTGTCATCTCGCGAATGTTAAGTGCCAGCATTCCGCCAAAAAGGGCCAACGGAACAACAGACATTAGCAGGGCTGCTTGCCTTATTTTTCCAAATGCCAGAATGAGTAGTATAAACATCACAATAAGTGTAAGAGGAATTACCAACGACAAACGGCTAAAGGCTCTGTTACGATTGTCAAACTGTCCGGCCCATTGCAGGTGAACTGTCTCGTGGTCATAGTCAATGTTTTTCTCAATCATACTATTAGCCTTGTCCACAAAGGTGGTCAAGTCGGACCCACGTAAATTGAGACGCACGAGTGTGTAACGTTGGCTCATCTCACGCATAATAGTGCTTGCGCCAAGCGATGTCTTAACTGTTGCAACAGCCGATAGCGGAACCTTTACCCCACTCTCGGTGGTAAGTGTCAGCGCAGCAATCTTCTCGGGGGTATCACGATATTTCTCTGCATATCGACAGGTTATATCATAAACCTTACTACCCGAGAATATCTGGGAAACGGCTTTTCCGCCTATAGCAATCTCTATGAGATCAGCCACATCTGATGCATTAAGTCCGTATTGTGCTATACGCTGGCGGTCAATAGATATTTGCAATTGTGGTGATGGCGGCTCTTGATCGATTGCAACATCGCCGGCACCTGGTATTTTGGAAAGCAGTTTCACTATCCGATCGGCTATAGTGCGGGTTGCCTCCAGGTCATCGGAATAGATTTTAAGTGCAAGGTCGCTGTGAGTTCCGGCAATCTGATCCATAACCATATCAATAATAGGCTGTGAGAAACCTGCCGTATAACCCGGCATCGTAGCTATGGTATCAGCCATAGCTGCCACCAACTCAGCCTTGGTTCGCTTGGACTTCCAAGTGTTGTACGGTTTAAGGCCTACGCCCACCTCGATATGCGAGAGCGAGAAACACTCGGCTCCCTCGTCATCACGGCCTAACTGTGTCATAACATATGATGTTTCGTCGAAGGTCTTTAGTCTGTTTCTCATTTCATCAGCCATCTGCTTTGACTGCTCGATAGAAAGACCTGAGGGCAACTGCACTTGAACCCAGATGGAGCCTTCGTCGAGTGTAGGCAGAAAATCCTTACCTACAGTTATGGATAGCACAACAGCCCCAACGAATGTGACAGCCAGGACAGATATTACAAGACGAGTCTCGGAAAGGATTTTCTCCGTCACACCTTTATACCATATAGTCAGTTTCTCGAGCCATTTGTTACGGGGCATTTTTCGTGGCATGTGGTAGGCGATGTATGAGAGTGTAGGCGTAAGCAGCAATGCTGTCAGCAATGCACCCAACAAAGCATATCCTACGGTATAGGCCATCGGGGTGAACAGACGCCTCTCGATGTGTTCAAAGGCAAACAGCGGCATATAAGCCGTAATAATAATAATGGTAGAGAAGAAGATGGAACGAGCCACGTCCTTGGCGCGTTTCTTTACCTGATCTACCGTCAGTTCTTCATCGGGATACTGTTCGCGTTTCTTCAGTATTGTCTCCATCATCACGATTGATCCGTCCACCAATATACCAAAGTCTATAGCGCCTAAAGAAAGAAGATTGGCCGGCATGCCGGTTAATTTCATCAGGATAAAGGCTATTAGCAGCGAAATGGGGATGGTGATAGCCACAATTACCGCTCCACGAAGATTTCCAAGGAAGACAAAAAGAATAACAATCACCAGCAACATACCAACCAGCAGCGTGTGACTGACGGTGTTAAGTGTCTGGTTAACCAAGTGGGTGCGGTCAAGGAATGGGTGTATCTCCACTCCCTTTGGTAATATTCCGTTGTTCAACTCATCTATGGCCTGATGCACCTTCGTCAACACATCGGAAGGATTTTCCCCACGCAGCATTTGCACGATGCCCTCTACGGCATCATCGTACTCGCACTCATCGTCAACATAGCCAAGTACACCTTTTCTTTCCAGATTACCGTATTTCAGTTCACCAAGGTCTTTCAGGTATACAGGGATTCCGTTGGAACTTTTTACCACAATATCTCCGAGTGCGTCAAGGTCGCTCACCAAGCCAATACCCCTCACCACATAGCCCAAACTACCCTCGGAAAGCAGACTTCCGCCTGCATTTATGTTGTTCTGCTCAATCTTTTCTACCACATCAGTCAGCGAAACGCCGTATTCGGTAAGTTTGTCCGGTGAGAGTTCTATCTGGTATTGGGTGGTTATACCACCATAATTGCTAACATCGGCAATACCTTGAATTTTCCTAAGGTATGGTATAACCGTCCACTTGTGTATATCGGTAAGGCTACGCAAATCGTGTAACCCATCGGTGCTTTTAAGCACATAGCGATAGATTTCGCCCGTGGGGGCAGTCAGCGGATTCAGTTCCGGCACAGCATCATAGGGTAACTCCAAGCCGCTCAATCGTTCTGTAACACGCTGTCGCGCCCAGTAGTCGTCTACCTTGTCATCAAATACAAGTATTACCGTTGAAATGCCAAACGAATTTTTGCTACGCAGAATATTAACGTCTGGAATACCTGCCACAGCACGTTCCACAGGTATGGTTATCTGCTGTTCTATTTCCTCCGTAGCGAGGCCTGGCACTTGTGTAACTATCTGTACCGTAGTGTCAGAGATATCGGGATAGGCATCAATGGAGAGACCGTTCCATGCTATTACTCCGATGCCACACAGGGCACCGAATATAACCGACATCAGAACTCTGTGATCCAGTGCCCAGTTTACTATCCTATTTATCATTTTATTATGGAATTAACTACGAAATATGTTGTTTCCTCTCTTTAGTTGGCGAGATAAAATACTCCTTTGGTGATTATTTCATCTCCCACCTTCAAGCCGTCCAACGCAATCAAACGTCCGTCAGAGGACGAATGAACAGTTACATAGGTGCGACAATAAAGCCTTTCGCCCACTTTCCGCATCACATACCGTCCCTCGTTGCTCTGCAAGACTGCTTCTTTGGGAATGATTATACAATCCTTTTCGGCCTGATAGAGTGTTAAGTCAGCATACATGTTCGGCATCAGTTCCCCATTGCGGTTATCACATTCAATTATAGTCTGAAGTGTACGGGTATCAGGATCCAACATACCGCCTACATATACTATCTTACCATGTAACACGCTATCGTTGTTTGCTACAGTACGAATGTCCACGTGCTGGATGTTGCTAACCAGCGGAGCATCTTTCTCGCTAATATTGGCTTTAAGCCATACCTTGTCCAGATTAGCAATTATCACTTTTGCTTCTGCATCTTCTTTCAGATATTCGCCTATCACTATATCATTCTTCAACACCTTTCCCTGAATGGGCGACTTAACCGTCATAGGACGGCCCACAATTAGGTTTTCCGTGTTTATCTGATATTCTTTTGTAACGGCCAGAGCGTGATTAAACTCCCCACGGGCTATGTTGTAGGCTGTCTGGGCTTCCTCCACTTCCCTACTCGATGCTACATGATTGTCGTAAAGGTCTTTCACGCGGTTCAGCGCGCGTTCAGCCTGTTGCATCTCGCTGTGCGTCCTAATATATTCCTTTGCGATCTCGGAATATTCCGAAGAGGCTATATCAAAAAGCGGACTACCTACCTTTACGACTTGGCCCAAATGGATATGGGTTTTCACGACTCTACCGGGCAAAGGTGCCGCAATCTCGGCATACTCAGTAGGTATGGGGGTTATCTCACCCGTAGTCTTTATAGTTGCCATATAGGGCGACAACGTTACCTTTTCTGTCTTCAATTTGCCTATAAGGTTCGAACTTTCGGTAATTTCTATTGTGTCGTTTGCCAATTGCTTAACCCCATTCTCCTCCGAACCCTGGTTGCTATTGTTATTACAAGCAACCATGACAAAAAAGGATGTTACCAGAACCGTTTTTACGCAGATGTTGTTTTTCCTCATAATAAAAAAAGTAAGCTACCACGTGTAGCTTTAGTTTTATTCAGTCCTCGCATATGGCAATAGCATTTACCTGCAGAAGACCATTGTTTTATACTCTATATTTGTTTTGCGAATGCAAAGATAGTTATATTTCATAAAAGAAACATGTTCGTTTTTACCTTTTCTTTGAAAAATCACCAATAGTAGGTGTTTTATTTATTTATTTTGGAAAACAGAGAAGGGCCTACTATATAATATATAAGGTGTAAAATGCATGAAGTCTGATAACTGAGATACTTTAGAATTTATAGGTTAGCGCCACCTTAACCGTATTGGGGTTATGGTGACGTATATCAATACTTCCCGTATATGCACCCTGTGTGATTTCTATTACTGGAAGTGTTTTGTATTCGTATCCCAGGTTGGCTGTTAACTTCTTTTTCAGAAATGAACGCTCCAGATTACCGCCAAAGGTATAATTCAATCCCTCGTGTGAATAAACGTCAATGGTATTACCCTTTGAGACTATAGCCTTAAGGTTCAATTGGATATCAAAGGGTAGTTCCTGTTCTAATCCTGCACGACCTGTAAAGCCCCAGTTAGGATTGAAAAGGTCGATAGGATATGCTATGCGTTCGTCCCATAATGCCGTAAAGGCTGCTTTCAGCTTGGTATGCTCTGTAGCACGCCAAAGCACCTCGGGAGTAATATCAATGGCCTTACGTACACCCTCGTTGCCCCAGGTATAGACTCGTATGTTTTCTACATCCTTCCAGATTGCATTGAAGCCATCGGTAACGTTGATGTGTGATACCGTGGTGGTAAAGTCTATCTTCTTGGTCTTCAACGAATAGGCCAGTGCCATCCTATTGACGTGTGTACCTTCTAGTTCTTCGTTACCAAAATCCAGCGTATAAGGACCTTTTACCTTATCATCGTAAAGATATTGCAACGTGGGACGAATGATACGCATGGCGTAGCTGGCAGTCAAAGTATTCTGGCGATTGATATGATAGACAAACCTGGCATATGGGATTACATCGTTGAGGTTTTTCTCGTTCATGCGCGTATAATCATACTCCACACGGGCATCAGCCTCTATGGTCTTTGTCTTTAAACTGTAACCGGCAAAGGCACCGATAGTCTGCGTACGATGACGGAATTCGCTGTTGTTAAACTCAAAATCGTCGAGCCATTGTCCGTCATACGAATGGATGAAATTGTTGCTGTACCTGGCGCCTAAGTTCAGCAGTTGGCCTTTGGCAAGGGGGCGACGCCAATCGAACAGCACCTCATGCCTGTGAATGTGCACATCCGAGGTAATAAGGTTCAAACTATACATATCAGGACCAAACCCTATTGCCTCTGTAAGTTCCTGAAGACTGTTGTCGTCATACAGATCCATGCTATAGTTGTACTTGAAAAGCAAGCTTTCGCCCTCCAATCTGGTCTTATGCAGATATGAAGCCTGAACATTCAATTCATCCCTATACAGCGCAGGCGAACTCAGGAGAGATTTCACACTGGAAAGCAGTAAGCCGTCAGGATTATACATATACTCCGTGCATTCTCCGGTTAAACGTCTATCGGTATGAACACCATCAACACTGGCCTGAAAAATATTACGGTCATTCAGTCTGAATTGTACATCGGTACCATAACCCATCTGGTAACCCTTCCACTTCGTCTCCTGTTCCTGTGTATAATGGTTCCCTGTTCTGGAATAGGTAAGATCCATACTTTTCAGTTCTGTTGAATTATAGGGAGTTATGCCATTTATTTTCAAGTAAGGCTTAATAGTGAACTTGTCGCTATTTATCTTCAGATTTATGCCCCCGAAGTAAGGAGCCGTCTCGCCATATCCTGCTCCTATTGCAACTTCACCCTCCACTTTCGTCTGTGCCAGCAGTCTCATAGCAGAAAGAATTGCTAACATACCGATTACAATCTTTCTCATTATCCTAAACCCTTTAATCTTTCAACTTTTTAACCTTTTAATGTTTTAACCTTTTAACTTCACATAGCCCACGTACGTCAGTAGCACCACATTCATCATCAGCGCATACAGGATGGCTGGGATAGCAAACCGTCCGTCGTTGAACACAAAGGGACTGGAGGCAATGGCAATGGCTTGTGCCGCATTCTGCATCCCCACTTCTATGATAATGGTTCTGCGTTCTGTGGTCTTTAACTTAAACACATAGCACAGTACGGAAGCAAAAGATACGGCTACCAGTAACAACATTGTTACAGCAAGGCCCAGCACGCTGAAGTTGGTGATAATGGTCTCCTTATGTTGCACAAAGAAAATACCTGCCAACAGCATCAGAGCTGGGAAAGCCAACTTGGAAAGCACCCTGGCTATGCGTGCTGCCAGTTCGGGTTTGTAATACCTTATGATAATACCTATGAGTATAGGAAGCAACATGGTAACAAGGTTCTGCATGAGCAGATTCTTAATGGGAAGTTGAATGCCCACCTGCTGCCCTACTGCGCTGGTAACCATCTGCATAATCAGCGGAAGGGTAAACAGCGTGATTATACTGCTTAAAGCTGTCAGCGATACAGAAAGAGCCACATCACCCTTAGCCAGCATACTGAATATATTACTGGAACTTCCACCTGGGCAGCAGGCTATCAGCACCAGACCGATGGTAAAGATAGGATTGAGATGCATAACCATAGCCACAACCCATGCCAGCAAAGGCATAATCAACTGACCAGCAAGGCCACCTGCAACGGCTCTGCCCCGTTTAATCACTAACAGAAAATCCTTGGCTTCCAATGTGAGTCCCAAGCAGAACATCAGCAGTGTGAGGATAGGAAGCACAATAAAAATACTATTCATTTGAACGTTACCCGATATTTCACATCATTTTCGGCGCAAAACTGCAGTTAAATGAGAGCCATCAAACGGCTTTGAATGGCCGAACGTGAGCAGTTTCGCATCAAATTTGATGCAAAGGTACAAAAAATTCAAAAAAAAGCTATACTTTTGCGCCAATTTTAATGAATATAACATTATAAGAAAGCAATGAATTCAATTGTGAGAAGATTATTATTATTACCCTTGTTGTGCATCTCTTTAGCAGCCAGCGCACAGTTCAATCTACAGTTTCATTATGATCTGGGTCGACACATGAACCCCGAATCAGAAGCAAACCGCCAGATATTTACCGTAACGGCAGAGTTCTTTAAACCCGACAGACTGGGCCAAACCTTTCTGTTCATTGATATGGACTACAGAGGAGAAGGACCTCAGAACAATGGTGCCATAGGAGCCTATTGGGAGATGAGTCGCGACTTCACGTTTGCCAAAGTAAAGAATACCAATAGCAACTTTAGCGCTCACATTGAGTATGACGGCGGAGTGAGAAACACCTTCTCCATCCAGCAGTGTGTGTTGGTAGGCCCCGCATGGAACTGGCACAGCAACGACTTCAGTAAGACCTTTAGTTTCCAGGCCTTGTACAAGCAATATTTTAAAGGTGCAGGCAACGGTGCACTTTCCACTTTCCAGACTACAGCCGTATGGGGCATCAACTTTGCCAAAGGCCTTTGCACCTTCTGCGGCTACGCTGATTTATGGTACGGATACATTCCTGAATTTGACGAAAACGGTATCCAGAAGAAAGGAATCGTGATGAATACCGAACCACAATTTTGGTTTAACGTGTTCGGCAGAGGCAGACAAAACAATAAACTGAGTGTTGGTACGGAAGTTAAGATTAACAACAACTTCATCTGGAGAACTAACAACAGTACACGTACCTTTTTTGTGAACCCCACTCTGGCTGTAAAATACACCTTCTAAACCAAAATTCTCCCCTATATATAATAATGTATAGAAGGTTTTGTGTGTAGTTGCATTATTTTCTTAAATATAATAATCGCTATTAATATATACATTTTTCATTAAAAATGCCCTCAAAATGCATACAAAAAGGATATTTAACAAAAAAAATTAGCATTTTTATGCAGATTTTGTAAAAAAAGTTTGGTGGATATTGTAAAATAGCATACCTTTGCGTTGAAAAATGTGAAAATGTACATGTAGATGTATAATTAAAAAAGAAATTGATGTTTAATTTTTATAAGTTTGTTATGAAGAAATTTACTCTTTTAATGGTAGCCATGTTCTCAATGGCTTTCAGTGCAAACGCACAGTACAATGTTGATGGTCACAAGTTCTGGGACAACTGGTCATTAGGTCTGGAAGGTGGTATCTCCACTAACGCTCACGATTGGAACAGCCCCAAGGGTGCCATTGCTGGTATTACAGTAACTAAGGGTATCACTCCTGTTGTTAGCTTCGAGTTCGGTTTTAACGTTGGTATTAACAACAACTACAGCTGGGAAATGGCTCACAGCGCAAACGTAATTGATAACGTAAGTGCTATTGCAAGTACTAAGATCAACCTGATGAACTGGTTCGGCGGTTACAAGGGTACACCCCGTTTGTTCGAGATTCAGGCTCGCGGTGGTTTCGGTTACATGCGTGAATTCTATCCCGACTTCGCTGGTAATCCCACAAGTAGCGGCAATGACCTGAACCGTGCTATTGCTAAGTTCGGTTTCGACTTCGACTTCAACCTGGGTAAGGCTAAGGCTTGGACTCTTAGCGTACGTCCCGCTGTTGTTATGAAGATGGCTCGCGAGACTTCTCCCGCTTTCATGGGTTGTGTATATGTTGATCGTTGCAATGCTTATGGTCACAACGTAATTGGACAGTTGACAGCTGGTATCACTTACCACTTCAAGACCTCTAACGGTACACACAACTTCGCAGCTGTTAAGCCTCAGGTTGTAACTGAGACTGTAGAGAAGATTGTTGAGAAGCCCGTTGAGAAGATTGTTGAGAAGGTAGTTGAGAAGCAGGTTGCTGCTCCTGCAAGCAATAACATCTATGTTGTTGAGTTCGAGCAGAACAAGTCTAACCTGAGCAACACAGCTAAGGCTACTCTGGATCAGATTTCTAACGGTACAACAGTTATCCTTGATGCTTATGCATCTCCCGAAGGTGCTAAGGCTTACAACCAGAAGCTCTCTCAGAAGCGTGCTGACGCTGTTAAGGGTTACCTGGAGAACAAGGGCGTTAAGGTTGCTGATGCTAAGGCTCACGGTGCAGAAAGCAAGAGCTCACAGCGTGTTGTTTACGTTCGCATTAAGTAATCTAAATTAAAAGATTTATAAACAAAAAGGGCGGCAAGCTACGGCTTGCCGCTTTTTTTGTTTCGACACTTCTAGTCCCCTTAAACTTTAAGGGTAATGCGAAGGCTTCTATACGTTATATGGGGAAAAGATGATTTTGGAAATAATCAGAATTCTCAGAAGTAATTTTTATATTCTCAGGAAAATGTTTAATTTTACATCTAAATCGAAATAGCATATGAAATATAGAATTAAAAAGGAAATTAGGATACTATTTGTATGCCACGGTAATATATGCCGGAGTCCGATGGCTGAGTTTGTAATGAAGGATCTGGTACAAAAAGCAGGACTTGCTGATCAGTTCTACATAGAATCGTCAGCCACCTCAACTGAGGAAATCGGAAACGAGGTCTATCCCCCTGCCAAACGCAAACTGGCGGAACACGGAATTGGATGTAAGGGAAAGAAGGCCCGACAAATGCAAGGCAACGACTATTCGAGATTTGATTTGCTGATAGGAATGGATGAATGGAACATCCGCAATATGACCCGCATCTGCGGGGGTGACCCGGATGGAAAGATTCATAAACTGCTGGATTATACAAAGAGAAAGGGTGATGTTGCCGACCCTTGGTACACAGGCAACTTCGAGACAACATGGCAAGATGTAACAGAAGGCTGCCAATGTCTGCTGGAAACCATCATAAGACAAAAATAAAACTATACTTCTCAAAAAACAACCAAATCTTTTGTCCGACTGGAGATTTTTCATATTTTTGTAACCAAACAATAGTCTATGAGTAATATAACCAATATCACAAATGGGTGGTCTAGACAAAATGGAAGATTCGCTAAGACCACCACCAGTCTGACTATCATCATTGTAGCGGTATTGCTGCTGGAGTTGTTGTCTGCTGCACAATACTATTTTACACGCAACATGATGGAGAATGAGTTAGAGAAGCGTGCCGAGATGGAGCTGACTATGAAGGCTATCATTACAAATGGGTTAATAGATAATTGTGAACAGTCGCTCAAAAGCCACATCATGGAGATTAAGAGGAACCTTGCCTATCCGGACACGATGGCAAACATCATGGCATGGACTCTTAAGTTCTCTCCTCACGTGATGGGGTGCGGCATTGCATTCAATCCAGGTTTTTATCCCGACAGAGATTCTCTATTTGAGCCATACGCCCTAAGAACCGACAGCGGCATTCACTGCATGCAAATAGCTGGCGGAAATTTTGACTATACAAAGAATGGATTCTTCAGATACATTCGGCGAAAGAAGACCAATAGTTGGGTAGGACCATACGAAGACGCCTATGTCAAACAGAAACTTATAACCTATGCCATACCTATATACACATTTACAGGAGACACTGTGGGTGTGTACGGCATTGACATTAGCTGTAACACTTTGGGAAATATACTCAACCAGAAGAACATTTATCCTTCATCATTCGACTTCCTGCTTTCTGAGGAAGGTGAACTGATAGCCGGCCCCACAGATCCGAGCATGAGGAAAAAGGTGGAAAATGCCATTCGTATTATCAATGACAGCACAATCTCAAAACACGGAATTAAAGAAAGTTGTATTCAAATAGCATATTATCACGATAAGGAGGAAGATCAGGATATGACCTTATTCTATGGCGTGATGAGAGATTCACCTGAATGGCAAATAGCCGTTGCATGCTATGACAATGAGGTTTACGCTCCGCTTAAAGAACTACATCTTCGCCTGCTTTTGATTTCTTTACTGGCATTTGGTGTCTTGCTTTTCATAGTGGGATGTTTTGCGAGAAACGAAGAGAAACTGAAGCAGAAGACCATGCAGGAACAACGCATTGCTGGTGAGCTGCGAGTGGCCAACCAGATACAGCAGAGCATGCTGCCCCGCCAATACTACCAGCAGGACGACCTGAAGATCTACGGTTCGCTGGTGCCTGCCCGAGAAGTAGGCGGCGACCTATTTGATTACTTCAACTGCGATGATAAACTATTCTTCTGTATAGGCGATGTCAGCGGCAAGGGGGCATCATCGGCCATGCTGATGGGTGTTATACATTCTATGTTCCGTGCTTTCTCGGCTCACGAGAAGAACCCTTCCTATATTATGCAGGCAATAAACCAGTCATCATGCCAAAATAATGAAGCAAATATGTTTGTGACACTCTTTATCGGTGTTCTGGATCTGCCCACAGGAAAACTGCGCTACTGCAATGCGGGACACGATGCTCCCATTCTTCTCCCCACCCTGAGTTCCATACCTGCCAACCCGCATCTTCCAGTTGGTGTATTTGAAGATGTGCAATATAAAGTGGAAGAGATAACGCTACAACCTGACAGCACCATCTTCCTATATACCGACGGACTGACGGAGGCAAAGAACATGGCGCGAAAGATTTTCGGGCTGGAACGTATAAAGAACATACTTACTACGTGTGTCGACAAACAACCAAAGGAGATTCTGGAAATTGTCAGCGACGAGGTGAGAAAGTATGTGGGCGATGCGGAGCAGAGCGATGACCTGACCATGCTGGCTATCCGATACACCCCCAAACAGTTTGAAAGTACATTCTCTGAGATAATCGTGATAAAGAACGATATCCACGAGCTTCCCAAATTTAATAATTTCCAGAAGGCTTTTTATGCCAAACTGAACCTGGATAAACCAGAAGCCCGAAAGATGCAATTAGCTGTAGAAGAGGCTGTTGTGAATGTAATTGACTATGCCTATCCCATCGATACAGAGGGAAACATCGAGGTACGTATGATGTCTGACGGACATATCCTGAAGATAGTGATTACCGACTCGGGAGTTTTCTTCGACCCCACAACAAAAAAGAAAGCCGATACTACCCTATCCGCCGAAGAACGACAGATAGGCGGTTTAGGATTGCTGTTGGTGCGAGAACTTATGGACACTATCAACTACGAACGAGAGGAAGGAAAAAATATATTAACACTCATAAAAAACTATAACAATGAAAACAACAATTGAAGAAATTGATGGCAAGTATATTGCTACGTTAGAAGGTGAAATGGATACAGCTGCCGCAATGGAAGTAGAGGAAGCCATGAAACCCCTCTACCAGAACAAAGGCAAGGATGTAATCATCGACTGCACCAAGCTGGAGTATATAGCTTCAAGCGGACTGCGCATCCTACTCTGCATCCTTAAGGATGCCAAGGCTGGCGGTAGCCGTGTAGTGCTGAAAAACGTTAACGATGATATCAAGAATGTATTTAGCCTGACAGGCTTTATTAACATCTTCGAGTTTGAATAATTAAGTATCCTCTTGCCGTTTTAAATGTTAACACATAATATTTTCGTGTCTACATCGCATGAAAATACCGACATTATTTAAGGAATATATCTGGCTGCTTGAAACCATTTATCATGCAGGAAAGATTTCCCTTGCAGAGATTAATGAGAAATGGCGCCGCAAGGAAGAAAGTCGTGGAGCAAATTTTCCTCGTACCACATTCAATCGCCACCGTGAAGCGATACTGAACATGTTCGGGGTGATCATTGAATGTGACCGTTCCGACGGGAACCGCTATTATATCAGTAACAAGGGAGTGCTGAAAGAGAATAGTGTTACTAACTGGCTTTTCTCTACGCTAAGCGTCGGCAACATTCTGGACGAGAATGTAGGTTTGCAGAACCGTGTACTGCTTGAGAGTATTCCCTCTGGCGGCACTCTCCTGAGGAGAATAATAAAAGCCATGAGGGTTAGCTGCAAGATTAACATGAAGTACCAGAAATACAGCTCGGCTACAGCCAAAAAATATCTGGCTGAGCCTTACTGCGTGAAGTTGTTCAAACGCCGCTGGTATGTACTGACAAAGGTAGAACGCGAGAAAGAGGATGGAACAATAGAAAAATCCATGTCGGTATTCTCCCTTGACCGTATAGTGGACGTGGAACTGACACAAGAGAAGTTCGTCCTGGATGACAACTTTAATGCCGAGAAATACTTTGCAGAAAGTTTTGGCATTATGGTTGATACCAACATTAAGCCAGAAAGGATTATCCTTAGGGCTTATGGAATGGAGCGATACTACCTAAGAGACCTACCTTTACATCCATCACAGCGTGAAATTGCAGCCCATGATGAGTATATCGACTTTGAAATCAGAATCCGTCCGACATCAGATTTTAAGGCCCACATCCTTTCCAGGGGCGAATGGCTACAGGTGATTGCACCATCATGGTTGGCTGAAGACATAATGCATTTGCATCAAGCGTCCATCGATAATTATAATTGAATGAATAAGGTAAGAATCACGGCTATCCGCCAAACGGTTTACCCCGACCTGATGGCAAAATACGAAAACCCTATTGAACACACCTGCGATGTCAGGGTGGGTCAGCAGTGGATTTCTATTGATGGGCATTGTCCTGAAGGCATGTGTCCGTCGGCATGGGAATCCATGAGGCCGTTCGTAGAGTCACTGGCTCGTGGCGAGGGGAACTTTTTCGATGGTTGGATGAAGAACCCAATGAGTGCAATGATTAGTTGTAATGACGGATTCCGACCTTTCAGTTTCTATATTGAAGTGACGGAGTAGCGAGCACAAAGCTAAGCTCGCTAAACCGTTGTAGCATTCCTTTTTTGAACAGAATTTAAGGCATAGCGCCCGCTTGAGTGCAGACAAAGGCACTGACATCAACGGCCTTCTGGTGTGCTTCGCGGATACTTTTGCCGCTAAGAAGACTTGCCACGAAAGCTCCCGTAAAACTGTCTCCTGCACCCACGGTATCTACAACCTTTACCTTCGGCGTAGGCAGGAATGATTCTTCTTCGGGCGTGATAATGTAGCTGCCTTCTGTGCCGCAAGTGAGAACGAGCATCGAGAGCTGATAGTCGGTGATGAGCTGGCGTTTGTCCTTTCCAAGCATCGGGCAAACGATGTCGAGCTCTTCATCGTTAATCTTCAGGATGTTGCAGCGGCGCAGGGATTCCTCGATGATGTCGCGTGTATAAAACTGCTGACGCAAGTTGATATCGAAGATTTTCAGGCAGTCAGGGCCTACAGCGTCAAGGAAGCGCAGGATAGTGGCACGAGACTCCGGACTACGCTGTGCCAGCGAGCCGAAACATACTGCCTTACATTCTCGGGCAATGGCTTCCATCTCAGGGGTGAAGGGAATGTGATCCCAGGCTACGTGCTGCTTGATTTCGTACGAGGGGATGCCTTTCTCATCAACCGTTACCTGAACGGTTCCCGTGGGGTAATCAACGCGGGGCATCAGATGCTCAAGGTTCTTCTGGCGCAATACATCAAGTATCTCATCGCCCAAGGCGTCACGGCCCACAGCGCTGATGGCCAGGGCATCGTAACCCAAGCGACCGGCATGATAAGCAAAGTTGGCGGGTGCGCCACCAAGTTTCTTCTCTGTTGGCAAAACGTCCCATAACGCTTCGCCGATTCCTACAACATAGTTCATAAATAAGAATTAACAATTAAGAGTTAAGAAAAATCTAAAGTTTCACTTTCTTTACAACGCTCCTACCACCTGCCATCACCTTGATGATGTAGATGCCGCCACGAGTGTTGCTCATATCAACAGAATCCACACCGCGATGATGAGCGATGAGCATACCTAGCATATTGTAAACAGAGATGTCGTCGGCTATCTGATTGAGGCAAACCTTGCTACCGTCAAGTGTCACCTCTATCTCAGGCGAAGACATAGCCAACTCTGCCATTCCTGTGCCGCCCTCGGGTGCAGAATAGGAAACGGTGAAGCTCCTGGGCTCGGACAATGAAGCTTCGCAGTCAGTTGCAGAGGCCGTTACACGCCAGTAATAGGTGCCTTCTTCCCAAGTCTCGTCGGGAGTGATGAGGATGAAATGGTCGGGCGCGGCATACCAGCCGGAAGTGGCTGTGAGCACAAGGTCGGTGAAACGGCGGTTACGGGAGACCTCTACCGTGTAGCCATCGGCACCCTCGCTGGCTTCCCATACCAGTTCCACTCCCGGACGGAAGAGGGCCTTGTCGTCGGGCCATATCAGAATGGGCTTGGGAGCATGTTCCTTCTCAATGTCGTTGGTGAAGCGAGGTTCGTATTCATTACCCATTCGGTCCAATATGCATACGGCAAAGTGGTAGCCGCTGAGAAACTCTTCAGGTACGGCAAAGGAATTGGTATAAACCGTCCCGATAAGGTAGTCGGCCAGTATGCCACCCATGGTGCTACTACAGGCCGTTTCGTTCGCAACATCATCAGGAATAGCATAAACCGTATAGCGGACATTCAGCTCCTCGTCCCAAGTGAGTGTAGTACCGTCGAGGACGAGATGACCCACTCTCTGGTGCGGAAAGACATCCTTCCAGTCGATGGCAGGTGTGAGAGCCGGATGCTGATATCTGTTCTTCTTCAGCCATTCGTCCAATCCCGATACCTTCTTGCCGTCGATGTCACAAGCAGAATAGTAGATGGAGCCTGGTGCCTTGTTCTCGGTATAACGACGCGAGTACTGCACCTGTTTGCCCACCTCAACCCAGTCGGTAGTAGTGTTAGACGACTGCAGGAAAGTGAGCGAGTGGCTGGCGTAGTGATGGCGGTTGAAGTGTTTGGCAACATAAGACCACCACTTTGTCATCGGACCAAAGGGATTGGTTGCGTGGTCGGTCTTCCAGTAGAGCTGGGGCGAGATGTAGTCGATGGTGCCTGACTCGAGCCAAGCCACAGGGTCGGAGAAGATGCCATTGTACTGCCAGTCGCTGGCAACGGGACACTTGTCGATGCCATGTTTGGCAGCTACAGCGGCATCGGTACAGGCAGCTCCAGCGGGCGATATACCAAACTTGATGCTGGGGTCTTCCTCCTGAATCATCTCATATACATCGGACACCATGCGGTTTACATTCTCGCGTCGCCAGTCGGCAAAGCTGAGTGTTGTCTCGGCGGCCTGATAGTCCTCGTAATCCTCAGCTGTTTCGTTGGCAGGCATTCCGCTGGGATAGAAATAATCGTCAAAGATGATACCGTCCACGTCATAGTTCTCGATGATGTCGCGGCAGACATTGACAATGCGTTCGCGGGTCGCCTCCAAAGCAGGGTTCAGGATGGTGGTCGTGGTGCCGCTGGAGTTGGTATAACTGATGAGCATATCATGCGACTTCAGGAAGCGATCCTGTGAAGTGTTCCACCCCGTAGCCGTTGTTGCCCATCGGTAGGGATTCACCCAGGCATGGCATTCCATTCCGCGCTTGTGGCATTCCTCCACGACGAAGGCCAACGGATCATAGCCGGGATTACGCCCGCGAGTGCCGCTGACGTAGCTCGACCACGGCTCGTACTGCGACTTGTAGAGGGCATCGGCCATGGGGCGTACCTGGAAATAGACGGCATTCATGTTGGAGGCCTGAAGGATATCCAGGTAGCCTGTCATCTCCTTTTTCTGTTTGTTGCGGATTGCAACGGTTGTGCCTGTTTCGCTTGGCCAATCAATGCAATAGACGGTAGCCATCCATGCGCCTCTCACTTCGCGTTTGATGTATTTGTCGGCTCCAAAAGCAGAAAGGGCGAGAATGTGAAAAATGAGAATGGCGAAAAGTACATTAGTCCATTTTTTTCCCATTTTACTTCCTTTTAACTTCCCTTTAACTTCATTTTAACTTCCCTTTAACTTCCTAATTAATATAATTACTGAAGAAAGACCAAATCTCCTCGCCGGTGTCGATGTCGTGGTCGAACCAGCTGTGAGGGCCGTTTATCACTTCGTAGAGCCAGACCTCGCAGCCCGTTGGCCCGCCTGAATACTTGTGCTTGATGATGGACCGGCCATTCTCTTTGTTGAGTCCATCAACGTGCTCAGTGGTCATACGCTCGCACTTGTTTTTGGCAATCCAATAGCCGATGGCAATGGGAACCGACATGTAAGCACCCCACCCTCCTTTGTTCTCCAGGTCGCCATCCCATTCCGAAGTATGGTCGGCCGTTCCGTGAATCTCAAAGAGTGGCATAGGCTTTGGAGCATCCATTGTACGATAAATCCATTCCATTGTCAGGCCAGAGACAGGAGCTACGGCCTTGAAGGTCTTCTGCTTGCTGTAGGCTGTCAGGTAGCACATCTCGCCTCCGTTCGACATACCCGTCATGAAGGTGTTTTTGCGGCTCAGGTGGTACTTCTTCTGCACATATTTGGCCAATTGCTCCATGCCTGCCACTTCATCCACTTTCCATCCTGCCTGGAACGGATAGCCCACGTTCCATGATGGTTTGCCCTTGGGGTCTTTCCATCCGTGAGGCACGCATACGGCAAACTTATGCGTCTCAGCAGCCTTATTCATCCACGTCTCTTTCTTCCCTGGATTGCTGTAGCCGTGCAGCACGAACACCAGCGGTGCATCCTTCTGTATTCCTTCTGGCATATACATCCAGAAATAGCGCATCTTCCCCTGAATCTTCAGGGAATCAAGGACCGGTTCTGCAGCTATGCAGTAACTTGTAAGGGCTATAGAAGCTACTATAGATAATAATACTCTTTTCATTTGTTTCTTTCTTTTATTTCTTGAGTTTCACAAGGCCGGCACCATTGGTTTGGATGTAAAGTTCTCCATTATAGAAGTCGGCATCTTCCATTTCATGGTCGAGTTTCCCACGCAAGTCAATGGCATCAACTAATGTCTTTTTATTAAGGTCCCAAACGTAGATGATGCTCGGCGCGTCCTTCTCACCGAAGCCTGTGGGCATAATCAGATAGTCGTCCTGAACGCAGGCACCCTGTCCCACAACCTGATGAGGATAACGTGGGTCGAACTGCTGCAGGGTGTAGCAGTCGATGGCATCGCTGGCTTTGAGGTGCACTTCCTTGCCTTCACTGAGCTTGGGCAGAGGGAAGATGATAATGCGCAACTCGTTGTCTGGAGCATTGTTATTCTGGGTGTTCCCAAAACCTATGAGGCGACGGTTCTTGGCATCTACAGTCCATTGCAGGGCATAGCCGTAGAGGTGCGTCTCGTCATCGAGCATAATCGTCTGTACGGTCTCGCTGCTACCGTCGAGGTTCAAACGCTCCACGTAGCAGAGGTCCTTCTTGCCGTTGACGGGTTTCTTATAGGCTTGAGAGACATAGAGGACGGGCATAGGGTCTTTCTTCTTGTATTTCTCTACGCCGAAGGCGGCCACATTGGCATGATTGTAATCCGCAAAAGAACCTAATGGGAAAGTAGGACTCACCTTCTTCATCTCAGGAAGTTGGTAAATGGTAGCTATCCCCTTGTTCTGAACACTCACCAGATAGTTGCCATAAATGGCCATTCCCTGATAAGCCCGTGCGGAGTCGCTCTGAAACGTTGCTATGCGTGTAAGCTGAGCTTTGTTGAGGTAATCACTTATACCTGACGTACCAGGTGGAACCGGCAAGTTTGCCGTGATATTCTCGCGAATGATGTCCGCCAGATAGCCTGCACCCTTGGTGGTGGGATGAATGCCGTCTTTCTGCAAGATGCCTTCTGTTGGTTTGTAAAGGGTGTGCAGGTCAATGAGGTGACATTTGTTCTCTTTGGCCTTTTCCTTGATGATGGGACAGATTTCATTCGCGATGACAGGCTCCAGGATGGTGCCGAGCTCACTACAGGCTGGAATCGGCGTAGCAAGATAGATTTGCGGATGGGAGGGCAATGCCTTCAGCGAGTCTATCATCTGCTGCATATCGTGGCGGAACTCCTGACTGTACTTCCAGTTCTTGGGCTTGGAGTCGTTGGTACCAAGCTTGATAATAGCAATGTCGGGCTGGAAGCCAAGTGCATCACGCCACGCCTGCTCGTTCATATAGGGATAGTCACCATGATTGAGCATGGTGCGAGCACCTACGCCAAAATTCTTTACATAATATCCGCTGCCCAGTTTCTTTTGCAGTTGGGCAGGATAACCGAAGAGGTCGCGCATGAAGATGCCAGAGCCATCGGTTATGGAATTGCCGATGCAAGCTACGCGGATAGCTTTACGGTTAGGAGACGGGATGTCTGCCAACCAGTTGTCCAGATCGCGAAGCATCTGGTCGTGGTACTTAAAGTTAGCCTTGAATCCAAATCCGTGTCCACCTGAGGGATAGCAATACAAGGCGCTGCTGTTGCCAACCTTATTCTGGGCTGTGAAATAGGCTACACCATTCTGAAGGATAGGCACGATGTCATCGTCGTTGGCAAGGAACACCACAGATGGTGGAGTCAGATGTTTGCGGACGGCTTGGTCGTTTGAAAAATCCTTGACGATATCAGCATTATCCTTGTCGGTACCTAAGAAGTTATCAACAGAGCCGTGGTGGGTCTGTTTGTACTGCATGGTAATGACGGGATAGAACAGGATGGAGAAATCCGGACGAAGCTGCATGGGAGCATGGGTGCTGACGGTGGCAGCTAAGTGTCCGCCTGCCGAGAAACCCATGATACCAACATCGTTGCGATTGATCTGCCAAACATCGGCACTGTCTCTTACCATCTTCATGGCTGCGTATGCATCGCTGATAGGAATGTTGCGGTCGCCATGGGGCATACGGTACTTGAGTACGCAATAGGCAATACCTTTCTGGTTGAAATAATCAGCCCAGTCAGTGCCTTCGTAGTCCATCATCAGATTGGCATATCCACCACCCGGACAGGCCACGATGGTTCGCCCTGTGCAGCCCTCATCGGGGAGAAACACAGTGAGTGTGGCAGCACCGTCGGCAGTTATGGAACGCACAAAACTCCTTGCCGACATCGATATAGATGCCGCCAAGAGCAGTATAGAGATTAAATACAATTTCCTCATTATCAATTATTAATTGTTAATTATATTCTCTTGGCACCATTCGTCTTTGACCTTATAGCCATAAAGTCCGTAGGCAAGCATAACAAACTCGCAAACGAGGGCAATGATCCATGTGAATGTCCAACTGCCGAGGATATCGGCCAGGAAGCCCTGAGCCACAGGGAAGACGGCTCCGCCGAAGACGCCCATCATGAAGACACCCGAAGCTTTGGAGGTGTACTCCCTAAGACCTTGTGTGGAGAGGGTAAAGATGCAACTCCACATAACGGAATGGAAGAGACCCACAGCAGCCAGGAACCAGAGATTCTCGGTGCTCATGCTGATGACGATGAGCAGGGAGGCAATAACGGTGGTGCCAATAAGTGTCTTACGAGGGTTGAAATTGCGGAAGAAGGTAGAGGCAAAACGGCCTACCAGGAATCCTCCCCAGTAGAGTGTGGCCAAGAGGGCCGGAATGCCCTCCCCCATCCTGAGCTCCATAGCATGTAGGTTAATGTTGGAACCAATGGAAACTTCTGTCCCCACATAAAAGAAGATGGCAATGACACCAAGTGTGAGGTGACGGAACGACCAGATACTGCGCGATAGCTTCTCGCCTGCGTCGGCATGGGTGGATTCCAGGTCGGGAAGGTCCATTTGGGTAGAAACACCCGTGATGACGGCGATAGTACCTGCAATAAGAAGGAACGGGACAAGCAGCTGGGTTGCCGTAACCTCGTCTAAGGAGACACCCGCAAAGATAACCATCGTAACAAAGAAAGGTGCGATGGTTGTTCCGAAGGAATTGACAGCCGTCACAATGTTCAAGCGCTGGGCCTGACCAGTTCCTGGTAGCTCGTAAGCCGAAACATACGGATTGATGACTACTTGTAGGATAGCTGCCGAGGTTCCCATCAGGAACGAGCCAAGAAGGAACACCACAAAGCCCCAAGGTATGGAACCCGTAGCCCAGCGGATGCGGACATCGTTGAAGTCCGCTACGGCGTAGGCTGCCAAGTCGTAGAGCAGGAGTCCTGCTATCATCACGCCAAGGGCTCTGAGCATCGTCGTCTTGTAACCATAGCGGTCAATCCATCTTCCTCCGGCACTGCTGTTGAGCAGGTAGCCGAGGAAGAAAAAGAATGAGATGAGCGTGGTGAAGGTATTCTTCATCTCGCCCGCATCGCTTAGGAATGCTATCTTCAGGGGCCCCTGGAATTGTCCATTTATGGTGGTCAGAAACCCAACTAGGAAATAGACAAAGGTTAGGAAGATAAAAGGCCCCAGGCTATACTGTTGCTTCTTCATTTTAGTTTACCGTTTATTTTAGTTTAGAGTTTAGTGTTTAGAGTTTAGAGTCAGTTTATTCAGTTTAGAGTTTAATGGTTTATTACTTTATACTATCCACTTTTTCAACTGTCTCTCAACTCTACACTCTACACTCTCAACTTTAAAAGTTAATTCTCAATTAATAATCGTCTCCAGTGTCTTCATCGCTCCATTCGCTGCAATGGCATCAACGAATTGAAGATACTGACTGGTGAACTCTTTCGATGCGGCAAGGTCGGTTGCCTGGAACGGTGACAGATGCAGGAATGCAGTGGCATCGTCGCTGGCGATAAGTTTACGGTCGTTGTCCGTCAACCAAGGCTCTGCTATTTCGAAGTTCTCGCCGTTGTCGTCCTTGTGGTATTTCAGGTACTGACGGTAGGCTGCCACAAGATAGGTGACACGCGTCAGAACCTTATGGTCGGCAATCATGTGAATCAGATTAGGCACCACATAGACGGGGAACTTGCTCACGCCGTCCATGCAGAGGCGAGCTACCTGGTCACTGACGCTTCTGTTGGCAAAGCGTTCAATCAGCGTCTGCTTGTACAGAGCCAAATCTGTATTGCCCGGTGCCGGCACATAAGGAGTGATATCCTTCTCCATAAAATCACGCACGAAGGTGACAATACGCTCATCGTGCATTGCTTCATCAACACGCCTGTAACCACTTAGGAATGAGGGATATGACAGTAGCGTATGACTGGCATTCAGCAGCGACAACTTCATGTTCTCATAGGCTGTTACATCATCCGTAAACTCAACGCCTACCCTCTCCCAGTTGGGACGACCTGCAGCAAAGTTGTCTTCCACCACCCATTGGATGAAATCCTCTGCATAAACGGGTGCAGCATCATGGGTGCCGTTGCGTTCGTTCAGGCGCTTTACATCTTCGGGCTTCGTGGCAGGTGTGATACGGTCCACCATACTGTTGGGGAACGTCACGTTCTCCAGGAGCCAAGCATAGAGTTCCTTATCCTGTGCCTCTATGAAGGAACCGAAGGCCTTGCGGCAGGTGTTGCCATTGTGCTGCAGGTTGTCGCAGGTAAGGATGGTAATCTTACCGCTACCGACATTGCGACGACGGCGCAGACCCTCTGCCACATATCCGAAAGCCGTCAACGGATGCTTGGGGTTCTCCAGGTCGTGCTTCACCATCTCGTCCTCCAGCATAAAACGGCCTGTGCTCTTTTCGATGTTGTAGCCGCCTTCGGTGATGGTCATGGTGATAATTTTGATGTCGGGACTTGCTATCTTATTCAGGATAGCCTCCTGGTCGTTCATGCCCCAGTAGAGTTCTACGAGCGAGCCTATCTTCCAGGCCTCGTCCTTGCCATCACGACCGCATACGGTCAGGGTATATTCGCCCTTCTGCTGATGCAGCGCCGTATAGATACGCTCATCCTGAGGCAGAATCATGGCTCCGCAGATACCCCAGTTCTTCTGGTCGGGGTTGTTCTCCAGCAGGAGGTTGGTTAAATACTCCAGATGTGCACGATGGAAATTACCGACACCAAAGTGCAGAATACCTGCTTTTACTTCATCTCTCTTGTAAGAATAAGAAATCAAATTGTTCATTATTGTGAATTTTAATTGTTAATTATCAATTGTTCAGTTTCGGAAGTTTGCTTCCTTCCTCTAACTTCCTTTATCTACCTTACAACCGAAACTTAAGATGAATCATGAATTGTTCAGTTTCTGGTTTTCTGGAGGAGCACAAAGGCTTCGGCAACGGAGCACTCAGACTCTCTGCCTCTGAATTTCTCCATGTCGTAGTGCCATTTGTCGAGAATCTCTTGCGGTTTCTGACTCTCGTGGCAGAGCAATGCCTTGTGTTTCTGCTCTACAACCGACTCGATATTTACATACGCATTGGGGGTGAAATTTCTGGTTTGCTGCCCCAGTTCCGCTTCGTAGTAATACAGGTCGCAGTTCCTACCGCTGTGCTTCCATGCATCTAACACCAGTGCCGAACAGTTCCGATGGTCGCGATGCAACTCTATGGGCCAGTGCGTGAAAACCACGTCGGGTTTCTCCTCCTCAATCACCTGCAGCATTTCCTTATACCGTTCCGCATTTATTTCGGACTGACCGTCGATTTGCGTCATCAGACGATACTTTACACCCATCACCTTGCATGCCTCAGCCAGTTCTTTGCGGCGGATGGATGCTGCTTCGTCGAGGCTGGCACCTTTAATGCCACGCTCGCCAGAGGTCATATACACGCTTACAACCTCGCAACCTTGGTTCTGAAGCAATATCATGGTGCCTCCAGCGCAAGATTCGTTATCATCGGGATGCGCACCAATGAACAAAGCTTTCTTGTAGCCCTTATTGAGGGGCGAGTTCTGTGCTTGTCCCATTGTGCAGACGAGGGACAAAACGAATAGAATAATGAAGGTTCTTTTCATAATATGTTTGTTTTTTAGGTTTCTTTGCCGCAAAAATACTTTTTCCTTTCCTATATAGATTAGATTTTCTAATTTAAATATTCTTGCAAACGTTTGAATTTTTTTTGTAACGATTGCAAAAACAAAAAGCCACCGAGATCTGTTTTTAATAAAACCTCGGTGGCTAAAGAATTGTAGAGTCAGTCTTTTTTAATCAGACCGTTTTAGTGTTACATGTTTAATCCTCGTCGGTACCATCAGAGTCCTGAGCGGTGATGGTGAACCAGAGGTTGCCACCACGATAGACCATAAGGCGATGCTCTGCCTCTACGTTCAGACCCGTGAACGAGGCACCGTTGGCATTGTGGCTGGTGGGGTTAATGGCGTCTCCGGTTCCGTCAACCTTTGCCGTAAAGGCCACGTCACCCAGATTAGTGCCGCTGACAGCTACTGTGGTAATAGGTGCCGTAGCAGTGACGCTGCCACCTGCAATGCTCTGGCTTACACCATTGATACTTGCTGTGGTATTAAAGGAAGGCTCGCCAGGCTCAACGCCGCCACCGCCACCGCTGGGAGTAACATCTTCGGTCGTGCCGGTGCCTCCAGCTCCAGCATTGTTGAGATAAAACTCCGACTCCATGTCGATTTCGTAAGTGGCGTAGCTCTTCTCCACAGCCTCAGACAGACTGCAAAGGTCGCTGCCAAAACCAGCCTCATTGAGCACGAGCTGACAGTTGCTGCGGAACCAGCTACCACTTTTGTCCTTGCGACTGACGATGATGCCAGCAGCTACCACATCGCCACCACGGCCCAGCACGAAGTTAAAGTGATCGGTGTCGAACTCGAAGGTCGAGAAGTTCAGCTGATTTTTCCAGTTGCTGCAAGGGAATTCACCCTGGCTGTTCACAATCTCGGTAGTCATGGGAGCACCGCTGCCGTCGGCATTGCGTGGGTTAAGTAAGATGCGCGCATAGTTCACTTCATACTTACCCTCACGTTTCTGAACAGTTACGAAAGTCACTTGGTCGCCACGCTGCAATCCCCAAGAATTGACGAAGTCGGCGTATGTACGGCTGGGAGTGTTGACATACGCCTTGTGGCCGCCTTCTGCATCAATGCCCACAGAGACCTCGGGCAGATGTCCCTGTGAAATGATAGCAGCAAAGGGGGACCACTTTTCACTCTGAAGCGGCATAAACTGATAGAACTGGTTCATGCTCTGACCCAAGCTCTGTAGCGTAGCCGCGCGCTCACGAAGGTAACGCAGGTTCACCGAGCGGAAGCGGTTGGCGCACTTACGGCCATTGCTGAAACCTTCGAAAGAATGGCAGCAGATTTCCTTCAACTTGGCGTAGGAAATGCCCACAACCTTAATCAAGATTCTCTGCAATGTCTGTGCAGTGGTCTTGGGATTTTTCACTTGACGGTTCGTGGAACCATCGATTGTTAATTGTACTGTTTTCATTGTGTTTAAAATTTGAAGTTAAACATAAACCGAACCATTAAAGGCCGAAGTTGATAAAAGTATTTATAGATTCCTTATGTTTCTTTTGAGCTTTCTGTATAGATTCTCTATAACTTCTCTATAAAGTTTCTATACCATGGAATAGGGTTCTTATAGAGTTTTTATAGAGAATTTGTAGAGTTTTTACTTAGATCTTACTGAGAACATACTTTATTATCATTTAGGTTTTGACTTGGCTGGCATGAGCCTTGCCCCAGAGTCGTCTTATTCGTGATTCTGGTGGCAAAGGTAAGGTGGTTTCCTGACTCCACCCAACGATTGGAAAAAACACAGTGGATGTGTGGAAAAAAAAGTGAAGGCTCCACGTCGAGTCTTCACTGTTGTATGTTATTCAGAGAAAATGCCGTCTGGCTGGCCTTATAGATAAAATTCGTTCATACGTTTTCTGGCCTTCCTTAAGTAGGTAAAATAATCGGAATTGTGGAAATTGTAGCCAATATCTTGGAAAGCATACAAAAGCTGTTGGAGCGGCTTGTTCGATTTTGCATCTTTCGATGGAAGAAAATCGAAATTTATCTCGTTCAACTTCTTGTCTGTGAATTCCTTTTCCTTGTCTTCATAAAGTTTGGCAACGTTATTAAATGTCTTGTCGGTGAATGCTGTCTCATCCTTTAAAACACTCTTTCGCACATACTCACTAAAAGGTTGACGCGCATTGGTCTTCATAATGCCAATACGCCTAAAATAATAATGTACTAATAGACAGAATTCATGAAGTTTGAAATCGTGACCGTACAGTTTACATTTATCGCTATCGCCAAAGTAGCCGGCTATTATCTCCATAAAGCAATCCGATAAACATCCTTCGTCAATTGGCTCATAGAAAAGCGCATTCTCTGAGGGGGGGCCACTAGCATTATTGCGACTAAGTTCGCGGTTGGAATGATACAATTCATCGATTTGTTCTTTTAATTCCCCCAATGAAGCTATTGCAACTGTGTACAATTTGGTGCCGTCTTTCCCTACATTGATAGTGCCCGACGGTTTCATCACAAAACCTGTTGCTCCTCCTCTTTGGACTATCTTGCCACCTCTGGCAAGTCGTCTGAGTTGTTGCATTTCGCGCACCGAAATCGTTCCAATTCTCTTTTTCCCTGTCCCTGCCACCGCCATTCTTATCGGCACATCTATCAGCGACACCGCAAACCTATCCCTCGGAATCGCGTTTATCTGCCCCGCTGTCAGCCTCTGCATCAAAATAGGCACGTTATCATTAGGCAGAAATGCAGTCCTTCCTGCCAACGTCACCTTAGTTCCCAATAAGCGGGAATGTGAAAGGCCTCCCGCAGGGCCACCTATAAAGTTTGCCATAACATTTTCTGCTTATCAATGGCAAATATACACAGAAAATCCGATAATGCTACACATCTTGAAAAGATTTCGATTACAACCGTAGATGTTTTAGCACTTTTTCATATTTTCTCTGCTTTTATCCGATGATATGCCTCCACAACCTCGCGCATCGACATGATATACATTCTCAGTTTCCTGCCGTTCAACGGAGTTCTTTTGCCGTCCATCCAACTGAGTTCCTGAAATTCCATGCAGAATGTCTTATAGTCTATCTTTCCTTGCTGATACCACAATAGCACATCGGCATAGACGGAGAAATACAGGTTGCAGAACGGTTTGAAAAAGATGAAGTGCTCATCGTCCTCATACACCATCTTGCAGAACCGCTCTACGACGGTTGGCACAAACTGCTCGTCAGCATATTCCTCCACCAACTTCTTGTACTCCAAATAAGTGTCGATGGAATCGTCTATACTTTCATCCTTATTGTGCAGGAAGTCAGATGGTGAGGAATGAAAGATGGTTATCTGATTCATGATGTCTGCCGTTCGTTCCGCCTGCTGATAGGTCGTGCGCTCTTTACAGAATGCTAGCTCTCTATGAAGCATCGCCAAATGATATTTCGCATATACATGCGTCAACTTACATGCCAAAGTCACATCCTGCGCACGATGTTGGTAACGTTCAGACAATCCCAGTTGTAGTTTCAGGTGAGTAAACGTTTCTTCTGAGAAATAGTTGTTTAGTGGTTTCATTTCACGACTGCATTTCTAACAACTATTTGTGACATTTTGGACATTTATGCCCTTTCGTTCTCTTATATATGGAAACTTCCCATTCATATCCGCAATGATGACATTTCCAATACGCTCGATAATGAGATCCAGCAGAATAGTCATTGGGCGTACCCTCGTTTTTTGAATAATCCCAGTCCTTAATCAAATGGGGATGGGTATCTGCGAAAGCTCCCTTTAATTCTATGATTCTTTTACGTTGAGAAAGAATTCTTTGTTTATCTGCACATTGGTTGCAACCACGACCCTTTGCTCTTGCATCCATTGTTGCCTGCCAAGAATGGCCACAAGTTCTGCATATCCAACATACCTTCTTCCCACAATGTGGAGGAAGCATTTTGGGGTCTAACCCTCCATTCCTAACGTAATCCCATTCTTTCAACAATTGTGGATAATTATCTGCGAATGAACCCTTTAATGCTACGATTCTTTTGTGTTTGGAAAGAGTTCTTTGCTTATCTGCACATTTGGGACATCCTTCCCCCTTATTACGATGACCTACTCCAACTTTCCAATGGTGACCACATGTACTGCATACCCACCATACTCTTTTGCCGTTATTAACAGTTATTCTATCAGGCGTGAGGTCTCCATTTCTATCATAATCCCATTCTTTTACAAGTTCTGGATTTTGAGATAGCAAGTCATTCTCTCCAGGGGATAAAATAATCCCTGCACAATATGGGCAACCATGCCCCATTAAGCGAGTGTTAACTTGTGCCTTCCACGAATGTCCTTTTTCACATTTCCAGTAAAACTTCTTTTGACTTGTACAAGGTATATATTCTGGCTTAATGTCACCATTCTTTTCATAATCCCACTGTTTGGCCACTTCGGGGATTCGGGCTACTATGCTATTTTCTTTTTCTGATTGTATGTAAAGTGCATATATTTGATTTCTATCTCTTTCAATATCAATGTCTAATTGATTAATGTATTCTTCTTTGCCACATATTTTAAGTATCTCATATATAACCCATTTTAGGTAAGTGTGGTCACTCTGATATTTTACATAAATAACACCATTAGATACTTTGTCGTAATCACCTTCTTTTATCCTTATCAGCCTTATACCATTATCTGCTAAAAGCTGGTTCTTCTTATTTTCTCTATTTTGAGACTTCACTGTAGAATGGTAATAGGCACCATCATACTCTATAGCAGTATTCCATTCTTTGTCGTCTAAAAATATGTCTATCTCCTCCCCTTTGAATATATACCTATTTTGTGCTTTTGTCACTTTCCTCAGATAAAAATATATTGCTTGCTCAGGAAACGAAGTCCCCCATTCCTTTTTACAATATGGACAGCCAATATTTAGTCTTGCACGAACACTAACATATGCAGGCCAATGATGACCTTTGTGACAAACCCAATTAACTCGTTTATGAAGGTGCGCTGTTACATTATATGGAGTCAATTCTCCATTTTCCTCATAATCCCATTCATCTGCTAATTGAGGGTGAGTCTCAACAAGTGGTTTGTCACCAAATCTCATTAATGACTTCTCTCTGTATGAGCATTTTTTACAACTAAACTTGGCTTTTGAGTGCGAAACGACCATGCTTTTCCACTCATAACCGCAAACATGACATTTCCAATATACCTCAATATTTGATCCCGCAGTAACTTGAGTAGGCAAAAGCTCACCATTCTTTTCGTAATCCCAATTTTTTGCTCTTTCTGGAAAATTATCTGCAAAACTTCCTTTCTCTTTAATTCTATTAGCGTTCACGTTCTTTAAATTACAAATTGGGCATTTAGACCCTTGAAGTATTCTGGCATGAGGAGATGCTTGCCAACTATGTCCGCACACAGAACACTTCCACCATACTTTATAAGAACTTCCTGCAGTTAGAGTGCTTGGATTATAGTCTTTGTTTTTCTCATAATTCCACTCTTTCATATAGTCGTCATATTTGATAATTGGTAAATGCTTTTTGTATTTCATGTGTTCTATCTTATTTTTTGATGTTTAGGACATCTGTTTGTGGTTTAGTTCCATGTGAGTACAAGTAGAATCCAGCCAGCCAGTCGTTCTAACGGCACTATAGGTAGAGGACTAGTCGTTCTTAAAATTAGAACGACTGACATATTTCTTTGCTTCACTGAAGCTACGTTCGTAATTCCAAATAGTAGGGTTCTGTCGCATAACTATTAAAGGTTGTTGTCCTGTTTAGTCTGTATAATTCGGTTTAAAATATTATTAATGTGGCTCTCTTCTTGATTATAGAATGAGTGGTATGAATCTTTATATTTACAGAAATCTGTCATGAAACGGCCAAGATATATACATGTACCTTCTAGGATTTCCTTCATGAATAGGTATCCATCTCTGTCATAATACATTTCTTCAAAGTGTTTTACACCAATGAAACTTGGATGAGAATGGGCAGAATAATATGAATATATATAGCTAGAGCCAGATAGTTCTATCCCCATAGCGCTATCGCTAAAATCTAAAGATCGAAATGCGGTAATGTTGTCACAGTGTTTGCAATGCTCAAACATAAAGCCTTTCAATGCAGGAGTATTGTTATTCATGCTATTCTCTATAGTATCAATAATAGATGGTGATAAAGCAAGTTTATCAAATAGTTCTCGAATTTTAATTCTTAGAGTTTTGTTTTCAACTTTAGCAAATTCCTTCTCATCTTGATATTTCTTGTTCAGTTCTTTATTTGGTATTCGAATCAGATTGTTATATCCTCTTATTTTCCATAGGTTAAACAGCAGTTCCCGCTCCAGGTCATTTCTTGAAGATACAAATATACACCTGAATAGAAAAAGAAGTTCATACATGCTTCTTAGTACAGGATATATGGTCGACGGATCTGGTATGATACCCTTTTGCGTTGGGGTTATGACAATACCTTGACTCATTAGTCCAATAGACTTTGCCTTAAAAATCATCATGCGATACATATTTATTGCCGTTCGTTCGCTCTCTGTCAATGGGCTTCTTAGGCTGGCATACCATTCAACATAAATGTCAAACATAATTTTAGAAAACTCATCGACAGTTTGTTTCAAATCTTCAATTGTTATTGTTTTATCCATATTACTAAAGTTTTTAAATATTGTTAATGTACATGCAAAACTTGTTCACAGCCGAAACGTAGAAACATGACGACAAACGTACCACTACAGCTGACTTTTGCAACAGTTGCGGTGCAAATATAAAGAAAAAAAAGGAAACAACAAAATCGCCTCGCGTGTGCGCGTAGCCTTGCGTTATTTCGCGCTCGCGTTGGAGATTACTTGACTGTGTACAAAAAATTATAATTATTTAACAAGAAATCGGATTTTTTATCCGCAAGTCCGAAAAAACACATAACATTGTAGTAACGTGGGGAATGCTCTTTGATTATACCATAATGAGTATTTCTAACCTTTAAAGATATTACAATCATTCTTCCATCATACCTCTTATCCTAACAGAGTATCTGTTGAAGTTGATACCATTGCAATAAGGATGACTTTTTAAACGATTCCAAACTAACCGCGCATTAGAGCGTACAAACTCCAAAGTGAGATTGTTGGCAACCAATACGTCATCAATAGGTCTGTTCTCATAGTACCATCTTTTGCCTATAAAATATGCCAAGGTATCAATCGCTTTATTCGCTGCGTCATAATCGTTGTCAGCAACGATTATCAAATGCTTATCTTCATAGGGATTGTTAAGCCAGATAGCCATGTCGTAAGTATAAAAAGGCATTTTGTCGGCAAACATCAGCCAGTCAACATCACGCATGTCAAATTTGCTATACTCGCTGGAGATTCCTTCTAAGAATGTCTTCCTGATAAGAGCTGCAGGCACGCGAACTAAATTGTTTTTAGTCACATTATTTAGTCTAAGATTATCATATTGATAACGATATTCACTCTTTTCAAGTTCAGGATTGTCGAATATAAATTGATACTTCAGCCATTCCACAGCTTTCTCGGCAGCAACAGAATCGTTTTTGGCAACGAACTTGTATGTGCGTTCCCTAGGGTCATACTCGGGATTAATCTTCTTCTCGTATTTCAAAATATATTGGTTGTTGAATACATTGAGGTATGCATAATACCCCCCAGCTGATACCGCTGCTATTACGATTATAATTAGGATGATTTTCTTGAGCATAGTCTTTATTTCTTTAATTGTTTTATAGAATGACAGAATACATAATAAAATTATTCAATACTGTTGTATACAATTTGTTTCTTTGTCAGTATTTTCTATGTACCATCCATATAGGTTCATCTTTCTTTTGGGGTGTTGATGTAACTTGTCTGTTGAAATTTTCAATGTTTCGGAGACAAGAAGAGATAGCGAACGCTAATTCATATAACCAATTTGTTTTGCTCTCCATACGGATTGCATTTGCAAAAATACAAAAATACAAAAAGATTTCGGTAATGAGTAAGTTTTACTTGTTTTTCTTCTATAAAACCCTCAAAAAGGAGTATATTTAGAGAAAAACTAATAAAAACTTAGTGTTTTTCTTGTAAGTTCCAGAAATAATACTTACCTTTGCACCGACAGAATCCGCCACGCTTCCCATAGAACAGCGAACCAGGGCGGGTCTTTTATTTATATCCGCTACGTTATGAATATCTATTATTAATCCTGATTTTATGAAGAAAATCATATTCCTGCATGGATTCTTTGCCAGTGGGCAATGCGTGCCGGCATTGGCACTGCGCGAGGCTTTCGAGGGGCAGGCAGAACTGCTTGCGCCCGACCTGCCGATACATCCTCATGAGGCAGTGGCCTTAATCAGAGAAATGATAGAGTGCGAAAGGCCCGACATGCTGATAGGCAACAGTTGCGGAGCATTCTATGCGCAGATGATTGCTCCCGCCGTGGGACTTCCTGCCTTGCTCGGCAATCCATATTTCAAGATGACGGAGTTTCTGAGTCAGCGCATCGGCGAGCATCAGTATAAGTCGCCGCGCAAGGATGGCAAGCAGCATTTTGTCATTGACGAAACACTGATAGGGGAGTTTGCAGAACTGGAGAAGATACAGTTTGACAGAAGCTGTCCAGACGGTAAAGACTGTATCTGGGGATTGTTTGGTGAACAAGACACGCTGGCGCACTTTGAACCGCTCTTCTTGGAGCATTACAGCCGGTCATACCATTTCCCAGGCGGTCACACTCCGACAGCAGAAGAGGTGCGGGCATGGTATGTGCCGCTGGTGCAGAAGATGCTGGAGGAATATTGTCGTTGATAGAGAATAATTAAGTAAAGGTAAATTAATAAAGATGGAAGAAAATATTGAAATAGAAGAAAGAGGAAGGAAGGTCACCATCGACTTGAAGAAGGCAAATAACTTTGGCTTTGTAGTCATGGGTGTAGTAACCGTAGTACTGGCGGTGCCGTTTTTTATGATTTGGGGCTTGGCAGTCCATTCGATAGGCTTTATACATAACCCCTGGCTGTTGCTGTATTACTTCATCGGGATGCTTGCAGGCATCGTGCTGCATGAACTGATTCACGGCATCACATGGGCCTGCTATGCAAAGAGCGGTTGGCGCAGCATCAGTTTCGGTGTCATCTGGAAAATGCTCACGCCCTATTGTCATTGCAGTGAGCCGATGGGTGTCCGTGCCTATATGCTGGGATCCATGATGCCGTGCATCATCTTAGGCATACTGCCGGCGATTGCAGCCATGTGCACAGGAGATTTCCTGTTGCTCGTGTGGGGCATTAGCTTCATTGGCGCTGCCGCTGGCGATATATGGATAACGTGGTTGCTGACAAAGGAAAACCCGAAAAGCATGGTGCTCGACCATCCCTCAGAAGCAGGATTCTATATTATTGACTAAATCCAAATTTATTTCAGCTGTATGACGACAACGTCAGGATCGGTTCTCTGCGTCCGGTAGAAATCAAGTTGCTTGATGTCGCTGGGTGATATGGAGACAGGTGGGATAGGAAGTTCTTTTCCATTTCTGTCAATTACTACGAGAACCATAAAGAAATGCTGTTGTCCATACGCGCCTATGTGGCGCTTCACACCAATGTTGCGCAACAGCATGTCAAAGTCGAGAAAAATCTTTAGTTTAGGATGGTCCTCCGTAAACATAAACGAGGGCAGTCCCATGGTGTGGGATATGTCGGATTTGATAGGACGCTTTGTACCCTTTACCGTGACCTCCGGCAGGTCAAGCGAGGCATTATCCAACTTGATGGTGGTGTCGCACCGTGCAATGACCTCGTCGGTTTCTTTCGTGCGGATAGATATCGTTGCGGCTCCTCTGCTAAGCAAGGTGCCGCTTATCCTGAGAACCTTCTCAGGGTCATAGTCAGCTTCCAGATTGTTGCCGCTGCCCTGAATGACACAGACAAGAGACGTGGTGTCGGTATAGTTGTGCAGTTTCACCAGCATATTCCCTTTGCGCTGCTTCACCTCAAGGCGTGGTATAGTATCGTTGCAGTAGCATGACAGTGTGCAAAGAAAGCACAGCACCAATGCTGTTATTCCTCTCGTAATGATATTGTAGGTAGTTGTTTTCATAGTTTCTATGTGTTACAAGTGCAAAGGTAATATTTTTTCTTCATAAACTAAAATTTTTATTAAAAAAATGATATAATGTGAGTGGGATTAGGGGTTGTCACGGATGGAAAAGCGTCAAACAGCATACAGTTTTCTGTCAGAATATGAAATATTATGAAGATTGTATCATTATTTTAGAAATAATTCGTATCTTTGCATCCAGGATGATGATGGCGATCGTAAAACATTGAGGATGTTTTGGGATAGCCGGTTTTACTAACTGATAAATTTATAGTACTATGAATAGAAAATGTTTTTTTGCGATGGCGTTTTGCTTCGCATTGGTGCTACAGGAGGCATCGGCTCAACAGGTAGTTAACGACAACAATACTCCATTACATTTGATGCAGCCGGCATATCGTGTGGGATATGGCGTGCCAACGGCTGAGAGTGTCAAGCAGACCATTGACCGTGTGCTTCGTTATATTGATTCTGAGACGCCAGCGGCGCTTGTTGACAAGAATACGGGCAAAGTGGTTCAGGTAAAGGATATCACTGCTGATACGCAATTGAAACAGGGCGGTTTCAGACTGACAAGCTATGAGTGGGGCGTTACTTATTCTGGCGTACTGGCTGCATACGAGGCTACTGGTGATGTGGCTTATAGGGATTATGTTACAAAGCGTCATCGTTTGTTGGCCGACATGGCACCTCGTTTCAATAAGATATACACCAAGAATAAGTCTGTTGATACTAATGTACGTCGTGTCATTGACCCTCATGCGTTAGATGATGCAGGTGCTGTGTGTTGTTCTATGATTAAGGCTGAATTGAGCGGGGTGGGGGACAAAGGTGCGTTGCGCCCGCTTATTGATAACTATGCTGACTATATTATAAATAAAGAATACCGTCTTTCTGACGGTACGTTTGCCCGCCTGCGTCCACAAAAGAATACTATATGGCTTGATGACATGTTTATGGGCGTTCCTGCCGTGGCTTACATGGGTAAGCTTACTGGTCAGCAGCAGTATTATGATGAGGCTGCCCGTCAGGTGCTGCAGTTTGCCAGCCGTATGTGGGTTGAGGAAGAGGGCTTGTTCCGCCACGGATGGGTGGAGAGTATGAATCCGCATCCCGCCTTCTTCTGGGGACGTGCTAATGGATGGGCGATATTGACGATGTGCGAGGTTCTTGACGTCTTGCCTGAGAATCATCCGCAGCGCCAGGCTATCCTTGAGTTGCTGACTAAACATGCCACTGGTCTTGCCAGGAGACAGCATCAGGATGGCTTCTGGCATCAGTTGCTCGACCGCAACGATACATATCTTGAGAGTTCTGCCACTGCCATATATACATACTGTCTGGCTCATGCCGTCAACAAGGGATGGCTGGATGCCAAGGCCTTCGGTCCTGTGGCTCTGTTGGGATGGCATGCCGTTCAGTCGTCAGTGAATGATAAAGGACAGGTTGAGAACGTCTGTGTAGGTACGGGAATGGGATTTGATGCGGCTTTCTATGCTTACCGTCCCGTTCATGTCATGGCGGCACATGGCTATGGTCCTGCTATATGGGCAGGGGCGGAGATTCTGAAATTGTTGAAGCAACAGCATCCGAAGTCCAACGATTCTGCTGTCCATTTCTATGACGAGGAGGTGCAGACAGATCAGCCGATATTCAATTACGACGGTAAGATCCGATATTAACAATAACACAAACATGAAGAGAGTATTAATCATTTGTCTTGCGGTGATGCTCACAACATCGCTGATGGCTCAGATGGGAAAGCGTTTTCCTTCTGAGCGCAAAGTAATGAAGGACCCGAAAACCGGTGTTGAGTTGGTGTTTCTGACCTCCAAGAGCGGCACGGGCGATTCTAAGATATATCAGACGCATAACCAGTGGACGTCTGACGGCAAGTGGGTGATATTCCGCAGCGACCGTGTCAAGGGCGAGGCGATGGCAGTAAACGAGGAGACGGGCGACATTGTGCAAGTGACCGAAGGCGGTTTCACCGGTATGCTCTGCGTGGCCCGAAAGTCTATGAACCTCTACCACATGCGTTCCGTAAAGGATAAAGCCGGCAAACTGACTGGCATGCAGGTGGTAGAGGTAAATCTCGGGCGTCTTTTAGCAGACAGTGAGGCTGGCAAGCTGAAGAAGAAGAAGGCCTATGAACGCATCTGCGGCACCATACCTGCTGATATGTGTAGCGAGGGCGACATGGCGCTTGATGGCAGCGAGGAGTTTGTCTATTTCCGACTTGACAAAGAGTATGCTGCTACCATGCCGATAAAGGAGCCTGTTGCCCCGAACTTTGGTCCGCGTAATATGGGTGCAGGACCTGGTGGCATAGGCAAGATGGACCTGGCTACTGGCAAGGCGGAGCCTGTCGTGGCTGTCCACTTTAAGGTAGGACATATACAGGGTAATCCGTGGCATCCGGGTGAAGTGATATTCTGTTGGGAGACGGGTGGTAAGGCACCACAGCGCACATGGATTGTCAATGCTGACGGCAGCGGCTTGCGTCCTATCTACCGTGAGACGGAGCATGACTGGGTTACTCACGAGGCCGTGATAACTGCCGATGAACTTGTCATTGCCCTTCTTGGTCACCGGCCTGTCAGCAAAGAGGGTGGCGAGGCTGAGGGCCTTGAGTCTTTCGCTTTCTCAAATGATTGGGGACCTGCTGGCACTAAGGAGTATCCTACGGGTATCGCCGTCGTTAACATGCGTACGCGTGAACTCACGATGGTGGGCCAGGTTGAAGGTGACAACTTCTGGCATGTGGCAGGCTCACAGGATGGACACTGGGTTGCTGGCGATGACTTCGCCCGCGAACTGTGGCTTATTGACCGTCATACCAATGAGCGCATCTTGCTGACTGCAGGCCATAAGACTACCGCTCGCGACCACGTGCATCCTACGTTCAAGCCTGATGGCACGGAGATTGAGATTCAGTCGGCAATGCTCAGCGACGACGGCCGCTCCATGAATATCTGTATAGTGCGTCTGCCACAGAATTTGATTGACAGATACAACAATAAGTAAAAAAAGGATAAGAAATATAAGAATAAGGTAAAAGGAAATTCGTGAAGAGAGTTTTTACATTATTAATACTGTGCTTCATGGTGTTCAGAGGCTTTGCACTTGACGTGAGGTCTTTTGGCGCTAAAGGTGATGGAAAGCATATCGACTCTCCTGCCATCAATGCTGCAATAGAACAGGCGGCCAAGGATGGCAGTGGTATCGTAGTGCTTACAGAGGGTACGTACCTTTGCTACTCCATCCATCTGCAGAGTAATATAACGCTGCGGTTAGAGAGGGGTGCGGTCATTAAGGCTGCCCCCGTGACTGACGGTGATGGCTATGATGAGGCTGAGCCAAACGATAATGAGTATCAGGACTATGGTCACAGCCATTGGCATAACTCACTTATATGGGGAGAGAACCTTCATGATGTCACCATCGAGGGCGAGGGATTGATTGACGGCACTGACGTGCTCACGAGGAGTGGCTCGAAACGAAAGAACATAAAGCCTGTGGTTGCCAACAAGGCCGTGGCTCTACGCGATTGCAAAAACGTGGTCATACGCGGCGTCAGTTTTCTGCGCTGTGGCCATTTCGCCCTGCTGCTGACGGGTGTTGACCATCTGCTTATAGAAAATGTGTTGTGCGATACCAACCGCGACGGCTTTGATATCGATTGCTGCGAACATGTCGTCGTCAGAAACTGTCGCGTAAACACTTTCAACGACGATGCCATTGTCCTTAAATGCTCCTATGCCTTGGGATGGCCCAAGCCTACCGAACACGTACTTATAGAGGATTGTGAGGTTAGTGGATATGATATAGGCACTCTGTATGACGGCACGCGCACCACTTTTAAGGAGAAGGCTCCCGACGGTGATGGCCCTACGGGACGCATAAAACTCGGTACTGAGTCAAATGGCGGCTTCCGTCATGTCACCATACGTCGCTGCAGGTTCACCCATTGTCGCGGACTCGCCCTTGAGACTGTTGACGGTGCCGAGATGAAAGACATACGTGTGAGCGACCTTACCATGCACGATATCTGTAATTCACCTATCTATATACGCTTGGGCGACCGCATGCGTGCCCCAAAGGGCTTCCATCCTTCAAAGGTGAAGAATATCAGCATCAGTAATGTCCATGTCACAGATGCAGACAGCCGTTATGGTTGTCTGATAGCAGGGATAAAAAATAATCCGATACGCAATGTGCATATCAAGAATCTGTACGTCCAGTTTCGTGGCGGTCTGACGCTCGACGATGTGAAGGAGCAGCGTGGTAGCAACCCCTTCTTCTTCGGCAACAAAGGGCAGGCAGTCATCAACCGTTACGAAGGTACAGGCGGTTATCCCGAACCCTCAGCTCACGGCATACAGCCGGCCTGGGGCTTTATCATCAGTAATGCGGAAAATGTTAGCTTGGAAGATGTTCGTCTGGAAACTGTTCTTCCCGATGAACGTCCCATGTTCCATTTTGAGAACGTGAAGAATCTAAGAAAATAGTTTTATGCAAACAGTTCATGCCACTGCTTGAACACCATCAGTCCGTCCTTGCCAAACCTTTCGAGCGAGCGCAGCGCCTGCTCGTATGTCTTCTGACGGTCGAGGTGGGTCTTTGAAAAGAACTTGTCTGCATAGCATATTATTTGTTCCTCAATAGTCTCTGGCCTCAAGTCCTGCGGTGGCAAAGGCAGGTTCTGTTCGCGAATGGACTTCTCTGTCAATCCGGTACCGGTATGGCGGGCGCACACACGGGCATAGTCGCCAAGGTCTGGCGAGTATTCCAGTAGCATCTGCGCTCCCACAACACCGTGGCGCAGGTAGTGCTCCGTACCGTGACAGTGTATGCCCGGTGCATCGCATCGCACGATACCGATGTCGTGAAGCATGGCTGCGGCATAAACGAAATCCTCGTCGGCGTGCAGTTCCGGGTGTGCCTTACATATCTTTATGGCCAGTTCTGCCACGCTGCGGCTGTGGGTGAGCAGTATGTGTCGCAGTTCGTCATTCTCTCCCTGTGGATAGAAGAGGTCAATAATGTTTTGGTAGTGCATCATAAGTCGTAATAGATAGTATTTGGAGACAAAGGTACAAATTTTTCTTTAATAAACAAAACAAATTTTACGCCTATATAATAATAGGAGCAGAAATCGATACATCATGATTATATTTAATTCAGAAAGGAGTTCCCCCATAAACGTTGGGGGAATTCCTAGTAATTTATGCACTCAGGCATCAAAAACCTATCCCTTTGATACCAAGTGTGCTTATTCCTTTTTCTTTGTGGTAACGCGGATTTTGTCGGGTTGCCCTTCCACGTCTTTTAAGATATATATCCTTTCGATATTTTCTGGGGGGATGTTGTCCAGTTCAGAGTTGTCGACAATCTTTCCATCGACCTCTAAGACGTATGTTCTCGCTTTGACCGTTTTCTTTCCATCAAGTTTAAACGTGAAGGGGAGGGCGTATTTCACGCGAACGGCTTTACCCCTCTGCATACCTGGTGTCCAGTTTGGCATAGCATTGACGACTCGCAGAGCTTCTGCATCGAGCAATGGGTCAACGCTCTTGGCAATATTGGCATTCGTAATGCTTCCATCCTCTTCAACAACGAACGACGAAATGACGCGTCCTTGAACACCCTTCTTGTGAGCTTCCTCGGGATATTTCACATTCTTGGTAAGATACTCCATCAAGGCTGCCTGACCTCCAGGGAACTGGGGCATTTGCTCTACCACATCGAAAGGTGTAAATTTGTGGACTAAATCATGATAAAATAGGGTAATTCGTTTCCATAATATGATTTGCAGAATAGATTTGGCAGTTTTAGAAAATTTGTGTAACTTTGCATCTAAATAATGTGAACTCGACGAAATGAATATTTATTATCGTTAATGTCGTTAATTAATATAGACCTTTAATGTCATTAATAACCATAGGGTAAAGTATTAATGGTGTTAACGAATGAAATTGACGGCATTAAGGTAAAAAGAAAAAATGACCGTCGTGTCTTACAGTGGACAAATGTCATTAATATGATTTCATCGAACTGACGTTAAACTTAAACGATATGTTACGCAAAACACTACCATTCCTTATGATGCTTGTTGCATTGGCTGCAACGGCACAGACACGCTTCAAGTACAAAGGTGAACAATTACAGTCAGGCCCTGGGGCACTGTATGTAAACGACAGAATGAAGACAGACAAACGGCGTTTTACATTCCGTCATGTCAATGAAGCATTGCGTTTCGCAGAACATCAGGAACGCAACGGCCAGACCGTCTGCATATATATAGAACCGTCAGTCTACTGGCTCGATAATCCGGATGATCCTTCGGTCAGGCGGCCTGTGAGCGGTACTGTGCCATTCGCAATGGAGGTACACTTGTCTGACGTTGCGCTTATTGGCTTGTCTGACAATCCAGAAGACGTAGTGCTTGCCGTAAACCGTGGACAGACGCAGGGAGCCGACGGCAACTATACCATGTTTCACTGGGTGGGCTCGCGTGTCAAGGCAGAGAACGTGACCTTTGGCAACTACTGCAATGTAGACCTTGTATACCCGCGTGATTCGCGCAGAAACCGTGCAAGGCGCAAAGATGCCATAGTGCAGGCACAGATAGCCATCTGTCAGGGTGATGACTTTCGTTTCAGTCGCTGCCGTTTTATATCGCGTCTGAATCTGTGTCCGTTCGTGGGCGCAATGTATACGGAATTTAATGACTGCTATTTCGAGTGTACAGACGATGCACTCTGCGGTACAGGCATATATAACCGCTGCCGCTTTACGCTCTTTTCAAGCAAACCGTTTTACACAACCGACGAACAGGTTGGCGCAAAGTTCTATGACTGCGACATACACACGCTGACCCACGGCACGCAGTATCTCACCAAGCAGAGTGGACCCGTGACGATGGAGCGGTGTAGATGGACCAGTGACGACCCCATGCTAAAGATAGAGTGGAGTAAGCGTCCAGAACCACGTCACATGTGTAAGATGACCGACTGTATGCTTAACGGACAACCACTTGACGTGCCTACGCCAACGGAACCGTTGCCGGTGCTTCTGCCTGCACTTCCTTTGCAACCGCAGCCAGACATCGTGACGGGCAGGTGGACAATAGACTGCCACAAGCCCAAAGACACTGCCGAATACCCTTGGCAGCCAGATGTCACTAAAGCAGCATGGGGCTATGCTGAGGGAGTGGACGGTGCGGAAGGTTCATGGGGCTTGGTGCAGTTGCAGAAAGGCGCACGATTGATGTATACGGCTAAAGACGGGTGGGGGACACGTGAGGCAACCGTCGTACTTGACCCGTGTAAGGCACCGGGTCAGGGGTTCGGTTCTGCCACAGGGCAGTATCTTGACATCTGTATCTGTTTTGATACGTTTACACTAACAGGCTATGGAGTGCGCTTTATACGCACGCCAGATTACGACCATGCCGTTGAGGTCTGTCTCGTAGAGTACCAGCATGGTGATATTACGCACATTTCACAGTCAGAACGTTGTGACTTGTTTAAGCGCGGCTGTGTGGTGAAACTAAGTGAAAACGATGGTTCTATCATGGCAGAGGTCTGTCAGGGTGGCAAGAGCCAGTGCCTCACGGCGCAGATGACTCATCCTAACGGTTTCCGTGGATTCCATTTGCAGCATACTGGCAGTACTGGAGCCTCTGCCACGGTAATCAAGAGTATCAGTTTGAAGTAAGGCTTCTCTGTCTGACGGCCTCATACATCAGTATGGCTGCACTGACAGATACGTTAAGTGAGTCCAACTGTCCCAGCATGGGGATGCGGATGTGTGCATCGGCAGCCTTGCGCCACACGTCTGTGAGGCCTGTGGCTTCCGTTCCCATGACGATGGCCGTAGGACGCACCATGTCTTGGTCATAGTAGAGACTGGAATCTTGTAGTTGTGCGGTGAGTATCTGCACGCCGTTCTCCTTGAAGAAAGAGATGCAGTCATCCGACGTGCATACCACCGTAGGCACGGTGAATACTGCGCCTATGCTGCTGCGTATGAGGTTGGGATTATACAGGTCTGTCAACGGGTCGCAGACGATGACGGCACTGACACCTGCAGCATCGGCACTGCGCAGCACTGCACCGAGGTTGCCAGGCTTCTCCACACTTTCGAGAACCACATAGAGAGGAGATCTTCCTTCATGCAACTCTTTAAGTGATTCAAGCGAGCGGTGCCGGACCTTGACAACGGCGACGATGCCCTCAGTGCTGCCGCGGTATGCAATCTTCTCATATACCTTGGATGATACATTATATATAATAGGTATGTTGCCTGTCTGTATGCTCTGCTTGCAAAGCACTTCAATGCCCTGCTCCTCACTGACGGTAAACACGCTGTCAACCTCATAGCCTGCATCAAGACAGTGCATGAGTTCACGGCGACCCTCAACGACAAACAGTCCTTCCTCGCGTCGCAGCGAGGATTTCTGTTGTAACAGCAGCAAGTGCTTTATCTTCGGATTCTGTAAACTTGTTATCAATTCCATATCATCAGCAAATTTACAGTTTTTCTTCAAATGCACCAAAAAGCAACAAACAAAACATTATGCTTTTAGTTAAAAAAACATAAACTTTATGCCTTGCGCATATATTATAGTGTGTATGTCAGGAAAAATTAGTAATTTTGCGCACCGATTATTTTTTTGGGTACACTTAGAGCCCAATTTGGATGTGGTGTTAATAGCCGTGCGTTTGGCCGCGCCGGTGGTTAGTGAATCCGCAGCCGAAACAAATGTTTTTTAGTAGTAATAAAAATTTTCTAAAAGTCAAGAATGGACACTTTAAGTTACAAGACTATCTCCGCCAACAAGGAGACAGCAAAGAAGGAGTGGGTCGTAATCGACGCAACAGATCAGGTTGTAGGTCGTCTCGCTTCTAAAGTGGCAAAGTTGCTTCGCGGCAAGTACAAGCCAAACTTCACACCTCACGTAGATTGTGGTGACAACGTAATCATCATCAATGCCGCTAAGGTTGTATTCACCGGTAAGAAAGAGACCGACAAGCTTTACACACGTTACACTGGTTATCCAGGTGGTCAGCGCTTCAACACTCCTGCCGAGCTTCGCAAGAAGAATGACGGCGTTGAGCGTATGCTCCGTCATGCCGTTAAGGGCATGCTGCCGAAGGGAATCCTCGGTCGCTCTCTGCAGAACAACCTCTACATCTATGAGGGCACAGAGCACAAGCACGAGGCACAGAAGCCAAAGGCTATCGATATTAATCAGTATAAATAAAAAAAGGTATACATAAAAAATGGAAGTAATTAACGCAATCGGTCGCCGTAAGAGCTCTGTAGCTCGTGTATACCTCACAGAGGGTACCGGCAAGATAACAATCAACAAGGTAGATCTCACACAGTATTTCCCATCTGCAATCCTGCAGTATGTGGTTAAGCAGCCCCTCAACCTTCTTGAGGCTGCAGAGAAATATGACATTAAGGTTAATCTTAACGGTGGTGGCTTCACTGGCCAGAGCCAGGCTCTGCGTCTTGCTATCGCACGCGCACTCGTTAAGGTTAATGCCGAGGATAAAAAGACACTGAAGACTCAGGGCTTCCTCACTCGCGATGCACGTGAGGTAGAGCGTAAGAAGCCAGGTCGTCCAAAGGCACGTCGTCGCTTCCAGTTCTCTAAGCGTTAAAGTGATTTACTATTTGACGATTTACTATTTACTATATGTAGGTTGTCGGATAGCAGATACAAAGAGAACAACAGTTTAGTATCTAAACCAGCGAGATCCGTTTGGCTACTCACTGGCTGATTCTAACAAACAATAGAATTAAAAAGAAAGTAAACAACCCGTGTCTTTACACAAGGCACACAAAAACAAAAGAAAGACAATGTCAAG
>JAFSRW010000003.1 GCA_017445925.1 Bacteroidaceae bacterium
TCATCAGATACAGTACCGGAAATACGCCGTTGCTGTGCACTTGCGGGCAAAGCCATCAGGGCTATCACCCATAGCAATATAAGCTTTGTTATTTTATTCATAGTGATAGTAAATTATTTCATTTCTACAATGGCGTATCTCTTAATATATTTTCTAGCGTTTGCCGTTGTGCTCCATGTGCTGTCATGGCGACCACCTTCCAATGCAGTGTGGTTCAGCACACCGTTAATCTGGTGGATTACGGCAGCACTTGATGCATCAAGTACAACACCTGTCATGGCGATACCCTTAGGAGCCTTGTTACAAGAAATGTCACGTGCAAGAACGTTCTTTTCTCCAACAGTCGGCATCTTGTTGCTGCGATCTGTCTTGTAGGTTGCATCGTCGCAAACACGTAGGAGAGTTCCGTCACCGCTCTTGATACGGTCAACATGAATCTTGCAGAACAAGCCAGTTTCGTGGTCGTAACTTGAAGTAACCATTTCACCATTTGCATCAGAAAGCTCTGACTTGTCGGCAAATACAGAGTTATCTGCGAAGTGATAACGGATGAAGTTGGTGAGATAGGTAATCTTGGCCTGAATACGAATACTGTCTTCGTATGTCTCCAATTCATTTGTGTAAGTGTATTCGCCATCAGCATCTTTCTCCCATTCTCCTGTTTCTGAGTTAACCTCATGCTTGCAGTGTGAATGGTAATCTTCAGCGATTTCGTCCCAAGTGGGCAGACCGTTGGCAATAGCTTCACGTACAGCCTCATTGGTAGGAACAAAGATGGTGTAGCGGTAGTTGTTGAAGAACTGGATGTTGTAGTCAAGACCATTGTCCTTAGTGAACACCAAGAACTTCTTCTTGGCAGCCTTCTTTTCAGAGTCGGTCAACTTGGCATCAACCAAACCGCAACCAATGATTTCATTCTCGTATGCATCTGCCTGGCAGAGATCATAGAAAGCGCTGTAAGGATTGGCTTCCCATGCTGCATCTGAATAACCCTTAGGATTGTAAGCTGCATCTTCCTTCATGTCGTCTGTAAAGATGCTCCATACGCTGCGGTATGTGGGAACCAGAGGAGCATTCATTACGTAGGTACTACCATTCTTCAGGTTGGGGAATGGGTCGGTTACCGTACAGTTGGTAACACCGGGATTGTCAACAGTGACGCCGTTGCGCTCGTTCTCAATCTGGAAACCACCCTTAGCTGCGATGATGTTGTTCTCCTCATCGCGAACCACCTTGATGGCGTTACCATTCTTAGAAAGGAAGTATTCGTCCTCTCCGTCGATGGGGTTGGTGCCGTCATGTACAATAGTGTGGCTCTCCAAGATATCCTTCAAACGGTTGGTAATATCACTGGCATCAATCTTACCGGAAGTACCAACAAGCTGCTGGCCCTTAGAACCGATTTCACCAGGATTAATCTTATAAGGATCGCAGTACTTCCAGCAGTTAGCCTGAACAGCAACTTCACCAGAAGGTACGTTCTTATACTTCATTTCGATTACACGAGGTGTCTTACTCTTCATACTGGTGGGGTCGTAGTACCATGCAAGACCCTCATCGCTTGGCATGAAGAAGGTAAATCTACTCTGCATAGCCTTCAGGTAAGCGTAGTAGTTCAAACCCATCTTGTTCTGGTCGTAAATAGCCCAGCTTATAATCTTGTTGGTGGTACTGATAAATGCAGGAGCTGTTACAGAAGTAAAGTCGGCAGGACCGTAAATCTGATTCATCAGATAAACGGCACCATTGCTTGCCAACAGACAGGTGTCAATCTTGTCAATATCCTCAGGATAGAACAACTGCTCCAGCGCATCGTCCTTCTGCTTTGTCATCTTGGTGGGTACTGAACCAACAAATGAGCGTAACATTATTATATTAATAAGCTTCTGCAGAACGGTCAAAGGAATACAGTCAATCTGCTCGTACAACTCATCAAGGGTTGTGGGAACTGTATAAGGTCTGTCATGTACGTTACCTCTACCTCCTACGATACCATTTGGAATCTGATATTCGGTCTTCTCGCGTACATAATATGTTTTAACCAACTGCATACCACCGGCACGTGTGAAATAGTCCCAAAGGGTTGAGTCGTTGGGAACGAACATGGCTGCCATGTCTTTCTCACGATTCTCGGGGTGCTGAGGATCTTCGTAAAACTCATTCCATGCGGGGTCGTACTTCAGACTGGGTTCACCTGAACCGGCATAGTCCTTGTATTCCTTTGGCATAAGGTCAGAAGGCCACTTAAACGGATAGTATTTTGTATAAGTACCTCTGGGGCCTGGTTCTGAATTCAGCACTCTTCCGCCAGCACTTATGTCGGAGATATAGCGCTTGGTGAAGATTGAGTCCTGGAATTCAGGATGAAGCACCTTATAATCCTCTGTTAATTTACGGTTAAAATAAGGAGCACTGTAACGATCCAACATGTGGCTGAAAATGTTGGTCTGTCCGTTGGTACGTATTACCTCAGCCATACTGGGCAATGGGCAGAGAGGTCTCTCTGTCATATTAACATAACCATTCTGACAAACGATATCGGTGCTGTCAAGATGTGCATCGTAAATATGAACATCGCTGGTAATACGCTCGCGGCCCATAAATTTTGGGAAGTCGAAATCGCTGTCGATGTTATTCCTTGACATGTGTTCCTGAGTAAAGTGGAGCATCATGGTAAGGCTGGAGTCGGTAACCAAATAAATACCATTACCACCATTTTCCTGACGGAAGCGTGCCCAATAGTCTTTGTCAACGGGGCTATATGTATATGGCATTTTATCCGATGCAATGTAAGAGACTGTATCGGTGGTTGCTACATCAGTGAAACGACGCATATATTCACCACGGGTAGGTGAATTATCGCCACTTGCTTCACTACTTGCCAGGTTTTCCATAACGATGGCATTGTTGAGCATACTGGTGTGAATCATCAGCTTTTTCTGCGCAACACTCAAGTTCTCATACGATGTGGCATAATGCCAAGGGTTACTCTCTGGCAGCGTTGCATTTCTCTTAAAGAATGCATCCCATGCGGCATCGTCTGCTACAAAGACGGTCTTAGAACCAGTTTTCTTCAACTCGTCTGTTAGATTACGCGATGCGTCGTTCTTGGGATTAACATCCTCGTCGGCAAGCAATCTCAAATACGTTGTGAAATTGCCATCCTTTTCCAGGCTTTCGTAAATGCTTGCATTCAGCCAATCAGGTTTTGCATCATCATAGATGAAATTGTCTGAACAAGCATACATCAGCCCGCAAGCTGCCATTAGGCCAATCATCCGTGATGAATGCCTACTCCATTTGCTTAAACGGTTTGTCATACGCATTTTTTGTGTTATTTTTAGTTTAAATTATTTATGTTTCTTATTCACTTTTTTGCACAATTTATGTGCTTAACAGAGCAAATTTACGTTTTTTTACTGAATCCCCGTTAGGGAAGTGGTTTTTCGTGCCTAAATTTAAGACAAATTAACATATCGGATGCTACTTTTTCATTCTTGCGGTGTCAATAGCTCTGTTTGTGCCTCAATATTGTTGTTTTCTAATGATGTTTCATCATCTGTGTAAATAGGAGTTTCAATTTCATCTTCAATTGTGCTGTCTGGTTCTTCAATATAATCGCTACAATTCCATAGACTGGGATCAAGATCTTTGGGTTCAGGAAACTTAACCTTGTATTTGCTGAACCTCTCATCGTGCAGCACTTTTTTTATAAAATCTCCGAATATCGGTAATGCGGCTTTTCCTCCCTGGCCTAAGGCTCCGGTTCTGAAATGTATGCTGGGGAATTCTCCTCCAACCCATACTCCCCCGACTAGTTTCGGTGTGACACCAACGTACCAAGCATCGGCATGATTGTTGCTGGTTCCGGTTTTGCCTCCAAAGTCTGTTGACTGGGTGAGACCACCTATATATTCCCACATAGGGCCAGAAGTTCCATGAAGTCCTGCCCGAAGCATAATTTGCATAAGGTAGGCAGACCTGTATGGAATTGCTTGTTTCTCATGCCGGTTTGATTTGTAAATAATATTCCCGTCTCTGTCTTCTATGCGGGAAATCATTATCGGCATATTGTATTTCCCGTCATTAACAACGGTGCAATAGCTGTTGGTGAGTTCCAGCAGATCCACCACACTGCTCCCCAAGCAGATGGACTTAGCTTCTTGCAGTGGAGTCTGTATGCCCATGTCATGGGCTGTCTTTATGATGTTCTTTACACCAACTTCAAGTCCGACCTTGACAGCAATGCTGTTAATACTTCTAGCAAATGCCCTTTTAAGTGTCATTTCCGTGTCGGAGAACGTTCCGTCTGCGTTGTGAGGAGCCCATGCTTTTTCTTCTCCTGGGTCCCGATAAGAAGCCCAACTGTCCAATCTTCGGGTACATGGAGTAAGACCCTGTTTCATGGCTTCTGTATAAACGAAGAGCTTGAATGTAGAACCAGGCTGGTGCTTGGCTGTTATATTGTCAAAATTCCATGTGTCGTAATCAATGTTTCCTATCCATGCTTTAACCTCTCTGGTGTCTGGTTCTAAGGCGATGAAACCGCAGTGCATGAATCTAACCATATATCGTATGGAATCCATGGTGCTTAATTCTTTGACGGTAGGGCCGTCGTAAGAGAAAACTTTCACGGGATGCGGCAGATTCATGTAGTAGTTAATGGAATCCTGGTTGTCGGAATATTTCTTCTTTAGTCTTTGGTATTCTGGCGTTCTCTTTGCAATGTTTTCAACAAAATTGGGGATTTCCCTATGTTTGCTGTCTTGCCATGGTGCAGTGTTGCCCCAATGTGCATTAAATTGGTTTTGCAGCGACTGCATTTTCTTCATTACGGCTTCTTCTGCGTATTTTTGCAATCGTGTGTCCAATGTGGTGTAAATCTTTAATCCGTCTGAATAAAGATCTAGCTTGTTTGTTGCATCATAACCGGGAACTTCTCCCATCTCGCAAAGCATATCGATGTAATCAACCAATTCGTCGCGGAAATATGGCGCGAATTCATTTGGTGTTTTTTCTTTGTTTTTTGATGCCAATTCTAAAGGTAGGGCTTTCAGAGAATCCAGTTGTGCGGCATTGGCTTTCATCCCGTTGATTACGATGTGATTGTGTTCATAAACAACATCCAGAACCGTATTGCGCCTTTCAAGGCAGTTCTTGGGATTCTTTTGTGGATTGTAGCTGCTGGTCGCTTTTAGCAAACCTACCAAGATGGCTGCCTGTTCATAGGTAAGTCGGTCGGGTGTGGTGCCAAAGTATTTGGCTGAAGCCGTTTTGATTCCGAATGAGTTGCTGCCAAAATCAACGGTGTTGAGATACATGGTCAGAATATCTTCTTTGCTGAAGATCATTTCCAGTTTTGTGGCTACAATCCATTCCTTGGCTTTCATAATCAGGATTTTGACTCCTGGGATTTTTCCTAAAAGTCCTGCACGGTGTTTTGTTCGTACACGGAACATGTTTTTAGCCAACTGCTGCGTTATGGTGCTGGCTCCGCGTGCATGGCCCGAGAATATATCCTTAACAGCTGCAAATAGTCCTTGGAAATCTATGCCATGATGATGATAGAACCTTTCGTCTTCCGTGTCTATCAGCGTACGGATTAATATAGGAGATATTTCTTTGTATTCAACAGGCGTCCTGTTCTCATTATAATATCTTCCTATCAGTTTTCCGTCTGCGCTATACACTTCGGAGGCTTCGCTTACGGTGGGGTCCTTTATTTCGTCAAAGCCTGGTGTGCTGCCAAAGAGATTGAACAGATTACAGTCGACGGCACCAAAGAACAGAATGACAGAAAGGAGAATGGTGCATATCCATACGGTTACTCTTTTATACCAAGGTCCAGTGTAAATTTTATTTAGAACGGCCTTGAATTTGTTCCAACTGGCTTTTGACTTCATGGCGTTGTTAGTTTGTGTTCTACAATAAAGTTTATGATTTCTTTTTCATTTTCAGGAGAAAACCAGTGTATTTCGCTATCATGAGCAAACCATGTCATCTGTTTCTTGGCATAATCTCTGGTATTCTTCTTGATTTTCTCAATGGTAAAGTTTAAGTCCCATGTCCCGTCGATGTAATGAAAAATTTCCTTGTATCCCACGGTGTTCAGGGCATTCAGATGACGTAGAGGATAAAGTTTTTCTGCTTCATCAAGCAGGCCTTTTTCTATCATCATGTCCACTCGTGTGTTGATTCTGTCAAAAAGATCTTCTCTCTCTCTCTTCAGTCCAATCTTGATTATCTGGAAAGGTCTTTCTTTCTTTTTGTGGACGCAGAATGAAGAGTAGGGTTTCCCTGAAGTATAACATATTTCCAGGGCGTGAACTATTCTTTTTGGATTTTTGAGGTCAGCAATGTTGTAATATTCGGGATCAAGTAGTTTCAGCTCGTGTCTTAACGTTTCCAACCCCTCTGTTTGTAACCGTTCTTTCAGTTCCTTTCGTATTTCGGCATCTACGTTAGGAATGTCATCTATGCCATTACAAACAGCATCTATATACATCATGCTTCCGCCGGAGAGCAATATATTATTATGTGTATGCTGAAGTTGGTTTATAAGTTGGAGGACATCTGCTTCATACTGAGCAGCGCTGTAATAGTCCTGAAGGTTTAGAATCTTAACAAAATAATGCTTGACTTCGTTGAGTTGTTCTTTTGTGGGGGCAGCCGTCCCAATACTCATGTCCTTATAAATCTGACGACTATCGCAGTTGATGATGGGGCTGCCCAGTAATTTAGCAACTTTTAGCGATAGGGCTGTCTTGCCCACTGCTGTCGGACCTAAAAGGACAAAGAGTTTCATTCGTCAATCTCGAATCCTTCCATATCTAATTCACCTTCTTCAAAATCGTCAGCGCCGTAAAAATCTTCCTCTGTTTCTGTGTCCGTGTCTTCAGACTGGGGCTGTGCAGAACGGTCATCAGTTATATGTTGTACTGGCGGTACGCCATGCTTCCTGCTAATTCTTCCTTTCGCCTCGGGTTTCCCAAATAATAATTCGCTAATTTCCATCAGCAGGAATCTTTTTCCTTCGGGATCGAAAATATATGCTATTCGTTGCCCTTCTTCTTCCAGGAAGTCTCTCAGTGAACAATTGTTCATAAGATTGATGTCCTCTTCTGTGTCAATGTCTGGAGTACAGGTTTGACGTATGTGGTTTTTTACATGCCATTCATCGTCGCAGATAAGGAAACCATGATTATTCATGTCCTGATAATTGCAGGTACTCAATATGAGGTTGTGAAGCTCGGAAAACTTTGCTTCGGCATCTATTTTTGCTTCCATAACAAAGTCTTCCACCTCTTGGCTGAATATTGTAATTCTAAATGTCATCTGATTAAATATTTTACCTGATGAATCCCCTGTTGCTTGATCTGATAAAATCAAGAATGTATCTGATTTCATCCGACATAGGTATTTCCTCTTCTACTCTGGCCAGCAACTCGTTTAGCTTACCTGTTCCTTGTAGAATAATCTGGTATGCCATGTGGATGTTATCAATAATTTCTCTGTCAAAGTTTCTTCTTCTAAGACCTATTGTGTTTAAGCCACAGAATGAAGCTGGGTCTCTTGCACATAAACTGAATGGTAGTACGTTTTGGCTGAATCTGGTTCCGCCTCCTACCATGGTATAGCTGCCTACTCTGCAGAACTGGTGCATCAGAACTCCCGCACTCAGGATGGCGTTGTCGTCTATTACTATTTCGCCAGCAAGTTTTGTGCTGTTACCTATAATACATCCGTTACCCACAAGAGCATCATGGGCAACGTGTGCACCTTCCATCAGAAGGTTGTTATTGCCTACAATTGTTCTTCCTTTGGCAGCTGTTCCTCTGTTGATAGTCACATTCTCGCGAATCTTATTGTCATTTCCAATCTCCGCTGTTGTGTCTTCCCCTCTGAATTTCAGGTCTTGAGGGATGGCACTGATGACGGCTCCTGGAAAGAAGATATTTCCATTACCCACGCGTGCACCATATAGCATGGTAACACTGTTCATAAGTGTGTTGTTGTCTCCAATCACTACACCTTTGTCAATATAGCAGAAGGCGCCAATCTCGCAGTTTTCTCCAATGACGGCTTCTGGGTGGATATATGCTAAGGGGCTGATCTTGCTCATATATAAATCTTATTTGTTTTTAATAACTTGTGCTGTAAAGGTTGCTTCGGCAACACAATTCTCTCCGATGAAAGCATATCCTTGCATGCTTCCGATACTATGACGTAATGGACCTAATGTGTCAACCCTGAAAATCAGTGTGTCGCCAGGTACTACTTTCTGTTTGAACTTAACATTATCTATCTTAATAAAATAGGTACTATAGTCGGCACCGTCTTCCAGGTTGTTGATTACCAGAATTCCGCCTGCCTGTGCCATGGCCTCAATAATCAGCACGCCTGGCATGATGGGTTCTGCAGGAAAATGTCCTTGGAAGAATGGCTCGTCGCTGGTGATATTCTTAATGGCTACAATGCTATCGGACTTCATCTCGATAACTTTGTCAACAAGCAGCATGGGGAATCTGTGTGGCAGCAGTTGGCGTATCTGGTTGGTGTCCATTATCGCTGGCTTGTTGGGGTCGTACTTTGGTGCCTGTATTTCATGCTTGCGAATTTCCTTCCGCATCATGCGGGCGAACTTGTTGTTGATGGTGTGTCCGGGTTTGGTGGCAATGATACGTCCCTTAATGGGTTTCCCGATTAAAGCCATGTCGCCAATAATGTCCAAAAGCTTATGTCTGGCTGGCTCATTGTCCCACACCAGCTTTTTGTGTTGCAGGTATCCTAATTCTGTGGCATCATGGTGCTCAGCTCCGGTAAGCTCGCAGAGTTTGTCCAGATTTTCCTGACTGGTCTCTTTTTCGTAGATTACTATGGCATTGTTCAAGTCGCCACCTTTGATAAGACCTGCCGTGAGCAGCGGCTCAATTTCCCTTACGAAAACAAATGTTCTTGCTGCAGCAATTTCTGTAGCGAAATCGTCCATGTTGTCAAGTGTGGCAAACTGGCTGCTCACAAACTTTCCGTCAAAGGATATCATACTGGTGATAGAGAACTCTTCGTCGGGTAGGAGAGTGATGCATGCTCCAGTTTCCTCATCCTTAAACTCCATCTTCTTGGTGATGTAATAGGAGTCCTTTTCGGCATCCTGCTCAATGGTGCCTACGCGTAAAATTTCTTTTACATATTGCTCGGCACTACCATCCAGGATGGGGAACTCTGGACCGTCTACTTGTATCAGCACATTGTCAACCCCTAAGGCATATAATGCAGCCATGGCGTGTTCAATGGTGCTACATTTGATGTCGCCTTTTCCTAATACGGTTCCCCTTCGGGTGTCAATCACGTTTTCTGCTATGGCATCCAAAACAGGTTGCCCCTCCAGATCCACTCTTTGGATTTTATATCCATGATTCATGGGAGCCGGTATGAAGGTGACAGTTAAGTTTAGTCCTGTATGCAAGCCTTTTCCACTCAGTGAAAAGCTATCGTTTAATGTTTTCTGTTTCAACATGATTATTTCTTTGCTGCAAGTTCTTCTTTCAGAGCTTTTATCTCTTTTTTCATTTCATTCATATCTGCCCATATCTGAGGCAGGTTCTTGAACAAAGCGCTTGATTTCCAAAAATTTCTTCCCTCTATGGCAGGTGTGCCTTGAACAGCGGTACCCGGCTTCTTTATATTGTTGGGTATGCCAGCCTGTGCTCCAGCCATGGTTTTGTCTGCAATGGTAGCGTGTCCGGCAACGCCAACCTGACCGCCAAACATACACCATTCTCCTACCTTGGTGCTGCCGGCAATGCCAACTTGTGCCGACATAACAGTGTGGCATCCAATCTCATCGTTGTGAGCTATCTGTACAAGATTGTCCAACTTTACACCTTTGTGAATAATGGTCTCACCCATGACAGCGCGGTCAACACAAGTGTTTGCACCAATCTCAACATCATCCTCAATGACTGCAATACCTATCTGAGGAATCTTGTTGTATCCGGTTTCTGTCGGCTCGAACCCGAAACCATCAGCACCAATAACACAACCTGCATGCAGAATACAGTTGTTGCCTACTTTACAATCATGATATATTACGGCGTTGCTGTATATTTCTGTGTTGTTGCCTACTTTTGCGTTTCTGCCTATGGTTACGTGAGGATGGAACACACATCCGTCGCCAATCTCCACACCTTCGGCAATGGCAACAAAGGGGCCAATGTAGCAATCCTTCCCAATTTTTGCTGTTGGGTCGATGAATGCCAGTTCGCTGATTCCTTGGCGTTTAGGCTTCATGCCTTCGTAAATCTGAAGCAGTTTTGCAACAGCCTCTCTGGCGTTGGCAACTTTTATCAGCGTGGTCTTTATTTCTTGTTTGGGTTCAAAGTTATTGTTGACGAGTACTATACTACTTTCTGTCTCGTAGATGTATTGCTCGTATTTGTCATTGGCAAGGAAACTGATACACCCAGATTTCCCTTCCTCAATCTTTGCGAAGTTATTAACTGTTACCTTAGGGTCACCAACAACGGTTCCGCCAATAAGGCCCGCTATCATTTCTGCACTAAATTCCACCTTTATATAAATTTATCTAATCTCTAATCTCTCAACTCTCAACTAAACCAGCCATCTGCATCTGTACTTCCTTGGCTTTTTCTGCGGCTACGGCAGCAAAGTTTTCTGTATTGTCTGCATAGATAATGGCTCTACTGCTGTTTACAAGCAGGCCGCAATCATCTATCATTCCGTATTTGCATACTTCTTCAAGACTACCGCCTTGTGCTCCTATACCGGGAACAAGAAGGAATGCTTTGGGCGCAACCTTACGGATGTCCTTGAACATCTCGCCACGAGTGGCACCCACCACATACATCATGTTCTCGTCATTTCCCCATTCCTGACTCTTGCGAATCACTTTTTCAAATAAACGTTCTCCTTCCTTGTCTTCGGTAAGTTGGAAATCAAACGAGCCTTTGTTGCTGGTCAATGCCAAGAGTATAACCCAGTGGTTCTTTTTAGGGCACTCCCCTAAAGGGGGAGCGGGGAGGGGGCTTAGAAATGGTGTAACACTATCTTCTCCCATGTAAGGAGCAACCGTCAGAGCATCTACATCATATTCGCCAAAGAAAGTTCGTGCGTACATCTTGCTGGTGTTGCCTATGTCCCCACGCTTGGCATCAGCTATGATAAACTGGTCGGGGTAGTTTTCCTTCAGGTATTTGACTGTCTTCTCAAAAGCTATCATACCTTTTACGCCAAAGGCTTCATAGAATGCCAGGTTGGGCTTGTATGCTACACAGTATGGTGCTGTAGCATCAATGATGGCTTTGTTAAAAGCGAAGATGGGGTCTTCTTCCTTCAACAGATGTTCAGGAATCTTCTCCAAGTCCGTATCCAAACCTACGCAGAGGAAACTCTGCTTTTTCTTTATATTTTCAAAAAGTTCTTTTCTTGTCATAACTCTAAACTCTAAACTTTCAACTCTAAACTTTACAGTGCTGCTTCTTTCATTCTTTCTGCATTTTCTGCCACAATCAGATGGTCTATGCAATCTTGTATCTGTCCATCCATAAAGGCATTCAGATTATATATGGTATAACCAATGCGGTGGTCGGTGATACGTCCCTGAGGGTAGTTGTATGTACGAATCTTGGCAGACCTGTCACCGGTAGAAACCATAGTTTTTCTTCTTGAGGCTATGTCATCCAAATACTTCTGATGCTCCTTATCATATATAAATGTGCGCAGGCGCGCGAGAGCACGTTCCTTGTTCTTGGGTTGATCTCGCGTTTCTGTACATTCTACAAGAATCTCCTCATCTTCGTTGGTGAAGGGGTTACGCCACATGTAGCGGGCACGGACACCTGATTCCACCTTATTTACATTCTGACCTCCGGCACCACTGCTTCGGAATGTATCCCATTTGATGGCTCCTTCGTTGATTTCCACGTCAAACTCCTCTGCTTCGGGTAATACAGCCACGGTAGCTGCACTGGTATGAACGCGACCCTGAGTCTCTGTGGCGGGAACACGTTGTACGCGGTGAACACCAGACTCATATTTCAGAATGCCATAAACACCTTCTCCTGTTACGCTGAAAATAATTTCCTTAAAGCCACCAACAGCCCCTTCTGAGAAACTGCTGACGGCCATCTTCCAACCCTTCAGCTCTATGTATTTGCTGTACATTCGGAATAGGTCACCGGCAAAGAGGGCGGCTTCATCACCGCCTGTACCGCCACGAATTTCCATAATGACATTCTTGTCATCTTCGGGATCGGCAGGGATGAGCAGTAGTTTTATCTCTTCCTCCAAAGCAGGAATACGTTTTTCGCTTTCTGCCATTTCCTCGCGCAGCATCTCCTTGGTGTCTGCGTCCTCTTCTATGGCAAGCATCTCCTTGGCATCCTCAATATTCTGTAGGCATCCAACGTATTCTTTTCGGGCAGCCACAATCTTGCCAAGGTCCTTGTATTCCTTGGTCAGTTTCACGTAACGCTTTTGGTCAGCAATCACAGAAGGGTCCGTGATAAGGGTGCTCACTTCCTCGTAACGCGAAACCAGTCCTTCCAGTTTATCTAATAGGTTGTTGCTTTCAGCCATATTTCTCTTTTATATCTCTTCCTCCCGAGGGAGGACTGAGGTGGGTCTTTTAATATTCAAATTCTCCAAATTCGCTCTTGATGAGCAGACTTTTCTTTCCTTCCTCTATGTGACCAATTACCTGAGCATCGATATTGAAACTCTTGCTTATCTCTATAACCTTCTCTGCATCTTCGGGAGCCAGATAGACCTCCAGGCGGTGTCCCATATTGAATACCTTGTAGGCTTCGGCATAGTCAGTTCCGCTTTCCTTGATGATAGCCTTGAACAAAGGGGGTACAGGGAACATGTTGTCTTTGATAACCCTGCAGTTGTCACCTACGAAATGTAGCACCTTTGTCTGTGCTCCACCTGTACAGTGCACCATACCATGAATCTTGGGACGAAGCTCATCCAACAGTCTTTTTACTACAGGAGCATAGGTACGGGTGGGGGAGAGTACAAGTTTTCCTGCATTGATGGGAGAACCTTCTACTTCGTCTGTCAGTTTGTAGGAACCGCTGTATACCAGTTCTTCGGGTACTGCCTTGTCATAACTCTCGGGATATTTTTCAGCCAGATATTTACTGAATACATCATGGCGGGCACTGGTCAGTCCGTTGCTACCCATACCGCCGTTGTATTCTTGCTCGTAGGTGGCCTGCCCGCAAGAGGACAAACCTACAATCACATCGCCCGGACGGATGTTGGCATTGTTAATCACATCGCTGCGCTTCATACGGCAGGTAACAGTGCTGTCCACTATGATGGTGCGAACGAGATCGCCTACGTCGGCAGTCTCGCCACCTGTTGCATAGATGCCAATACCCATATCGCGCATCTGCTGCAGCAGTTCATCTGTTCCGTTGATGATGGCTGAGATAACCTCTCCGGGAATCAACATCTTGTTACGTCCGATGGTGCTGCTAACCAGAATATTATCTACAGCGCCTACGCAGAGCAGGTCGTCGGTGTTCATGATAAGTGCATCCTGGGCAATACCTTTCCATACGCTCAGGTCGCCGGTTTCTTTCCAGTACATATAAGCCAGACTGGACTTTGTTCCGGCTCCGTCAGCGTGCATAATATTGCAGTATTCAGGGTCTCCGCCTAATATATCTGGGATTATTTTGCAGAACGCTTGGGGGAATATTCCTTTGTCTATGTTCTTTATAGCATTGTGAACATCTTCCTTGGCAGCACTAACGCCGCGCATCATGTATCTTTGGTTGCTCATTATATTTGGTTTGTAATTGCCGCGCAAAGATAATACAATTATCTTATATACGCAAATTCCCCCTGCTTGTACATTCAATAATTATTGTTTTTTAGTATCTTGATGGTATAAATTCATTATAATTGAGGATTGTGTGATTTGTAAAATGGTTCTACCTTTGCAGCCGCAAAACAAACAAAAATCAGGATGAGAAAAATATTTTTTATTGTAACATTGCTTTTTACACAGAGTGTTTTGTCAGAGGAAGTTGCTGATACAATACAGTTACATGAGGTTGTGGTAATGCCTGCAAAGGAAAACCGGCCTTTACGTAAGCAGAGTATTTCCAGCATGAGTTTTAATGCAAAAGATATCAGGGAACGTGATATTCACGATATCAGTGATTTGACTGCGGTTGTTCCAGGACTTTTTATTCCTTCATACGGAAGTGCACAAACAACTGCCGTATATCTGAGAGGCGTAGGAAGTCGTACCAACACCCCCGCTGTTGGTCTATATGTAGATGAAATTCCCTGGCTTGAGAAAAGTTCATTCAGTTCCAAAATAGGTGAGATTGAACGCGTAGAGGTTTTGCGTGGACCGCAGAACACATTGTTTGGCAGGAATTCAATGGGTGGTCTCATCCGTATCACCACCAAGAATCCTATTGATTATCAGGGAACGGTAATTGAGCGTTCAATGGCTAATCATTACGCTCATTTTACAAATATCACTCATTATCAGCGTTTTTCTGACAAATTGGGATTGACGGCAGGCGTTGCATATCGCTCGGAAGGTCAGTATTTTAATCATAGTATTTCCGGGTTGAAAGCCGATGCCGACCGCTCATTGCGAGCCCATACAAGATTGCTGTATCGTCCCAGTGATGTGGTGAATATTGATTTTCATGCCAATTATGAACTATGTACTCAGGATGCCTTCCCTTATTATTTGGAGAGTGTTTCTGATAATGATTATTTTAAGGACCAGCTGACTCAGGATATCGGGCGTATTACGAGCAATGACGAGAACTCTTATCGCCGTCATCTGCTTAACATAGGCTTAAAGGCCGAACATAACTGGCCTAAGGTGACACTTAGCAATGTCCTTGGATTCCAGCTGCTTAATGATGACATGAAGATGGATCAGGATTTCTCGCATCTTAGCATCTATACACTTCAGCAAAAGCAGTATAGTAGAACACTGAGCGAGGAGATTGCCATCAAAAACAGACCTGGTGCCTGGCGACATTGGGAATGGAGTACAGGTGTAAGCCTTTTCTATCAGTGGTCGCAATCTGTTGCGCCTGTTGCCTTTGGCAAAGATGGTGTTTCTTGGATAACAGATATGATGAACACCAATGCCAATGCTTACATGCCCAGTGTCGTAAGCGGGCCTATGACAATGGACTTTGCTTTCTCTGATCAGATTCTGAATCCTGAACTTAGATTCAATGGACTTTATGATACGCCCTCTAAAAGTGCGGCCCTGTATCATCAGAGCACGGTGTGCGACCTCTTTAATGCAAAGGGTTTGGACTTGACGCTAGGGCTTAGATTGGAATATGAGAATGCAGGGCTTTCATACAATACATGGTACGACTTCTCTCATCGTTACAGTTTGAGCGGTCATCTTACCATGCCTACCATGTCACGTGATATTGCTATGGTGCCGGCAACGGACTTTGATGTCTCAAACTGCTTGGAAGGAAGTCTGTGTGACGACTGGTGGCAACTTATGCCCCGTTTCTCTTTGCAGTATTCTTTCTCAAAGGGTAATGTGTACGGAACCATATCACGTGGTTACAGAAGCGGAGGCTATAACTTCCAGATGTTTAGTGAGGTGCTTCAGTCCATGATGCGTTCCGACATCATGCAAGATGTTGCAGATGTTACCATCCCTGTCATGGAGGCACAGCCATCTGTTCCTGCTCCTACAAAAGAAAAGGTGGCAGATATCCTGAATTCTATGGCAGAACAACCTGCTGTTGATGTCTCAGCCTTGTGTCTGTATCGTCCGGAATATGCTTGGAATTATGAGGTGGGAACACACCTTAATCTGTTTAGCAACAAGCTATTCCTTGATGCTTCTGTTTTCTTGACAAATGTTTCAGACCAACAGATTGCTCAGATGGCTCCTTCCGGCTTGGGTAGAATTACGGTCAATGCAGGCCGAAGCAGATCTTATGGAGGTGAATTAGCCCTTCGTTCTCAGATTACCGACCGCTTACAAGCACATGCCAGCTATGGCTATACACATGCTACGTTTACGGAGTATGTACTCTCTTCAGATGTCTCTTACGAGGGTAACTATGTGCCTTTTGCTCCCCAGCATGCTGTCGATTTGGGAGCTAACTACACCATTCCGTTGCCCAAGATTTTCAATCGCCAGCTTTTGGACCGTATGGTTATCAGTTCCAACTGGCATGGATTGGGAAAAATCTATTGGACGGAGGATAATCAGGTCAGTGAGCCGTTCTATACAGCCCTCGATGCCAAAATCTCAGTTTACCGTAAGTACTTGGAGTTTGGTGTGTGGGCAGCAAACATCTACAACAGTCGTTGCAGAACGTTCTATTTCCAAAGCATGAACAGGGGCTATTATCAGATGAACAAGCCCTTCCAGTGTGGATTCGAATTAAAGATTAACTTCTAGCCCTTGGCCCTTGGCTCTTGGCTCTTAGCTCTAACCTCTAACCTCTAACTTCTAACCCCTAACCTATTCATTCCAGAATTCCCAACTGGCAATAGCCTGTAAGTGAAGCATCTCCAAGCCGTTCTTAACAACAGCGCCTTGGAGTGCTCCTTTTTTCATAAAGAGTGAGGTTTCCGGATTATAAACCAAATCATAAAGCAGATTGTCTGGTGTGAGAAAATGATAAGGTATAGCCGGATATTCATCTACTTTGGGGAACATTCCTACGGGACTGCAGTTCACAATCACCTCATATTCTTGTAAGGTTTTTTCTGTAAGGTCGTTATACGTAAACATGCCCTCGCGTGGTGTTCTGCTTACGTATTTCCATTCCAGTCCCAAACGTGTAAGTCCTACCCGTATGGCTCTGCTGGCACCACCGGTTCCTAATATCAGTGCTTTGCGGTGATGAGGCTTCAGTAGGGGTTGGATACTTCGTGTAAATCCAATGATATCGCTGTTGAAACCCTTCAGATGGCCGTTGCGAATCTGAACGACATTAACTGCACCAATCTCACGGGCTTCATCGCTCAGTTCATCCAGGAACGGAATGACTTCGGTCTTATAGGGTAGGGTAACATTGAGTCCCCTCAGCTCAGGGTTCTCTTTCAGGACTTCCAACAGTCCGTTTATGTCAGGAATCTGGAAGTTAAGATACTGGGCGTCAATGCCTTCTTTGGCAAATTTCTCGGTAAAGAAGCCTTTGCTAAAACTATGCCCCAAAGGGTTACCTATAATTCCGTATTTAATCATTGCTGTTTTTTTTAGTTTACTGTTTGCTGTTTACCGTTTACCTTTTATAAGTCTTATAGGTCTTATGAGCCAAAGGCCAATGGCCAACAGCCAAAGTTCCTTCCCCCTAAAGGGGGTTAGGGGGTCTTTTTACCCAAATACATTGTGCAGATGCCGTAGGTGAACCGCTTCCAACTTACCTGCTGATATCCGTTTCTTCTCAAAATATTTTCCATTACTTCACCTTGTGGAAAGGCATTTACAGAGTCGGTCAGGTAATGGTAAGCTTTTACATCACGACTGAATATCCATCCTACAAGTGGGATTACCACGTGCGAGTATATCCAGAACAACTGTTTCATGGGTGACGACTTTGGCGAAGCCAGTTCCAACATCAGCAGATGGCCTCCTGGACGCAGCACACGCAGAATTTCCTGCAGACCTTTGTCCAGGCTCTCAAAGTTGCGTGCGCCGTATGCAACGGTTACGGCATCGAATGTGTTGTCGGCAAACGTCAGGTTCATGCAGTCCTCACGTTGGAATGATATTACATGTTCCAACACCTGTTGGTTGACTTTATGGGCAGCAATCTCCATCATCTCCAGGCTGATATCCGCACCAATGATATGCTTAGGTTTCAGTCGTTTGGCTGCCAGTATGGCAAAGTCGCCTGTGCCTGTCGCAATGTCAAGGATATTCTGTGGAGAAAACGGTTTCAGCGAGTCGATGGCTTTGTTGCGCCACAGACGGTCTATGCCCAGTGAGAGCGTATGATTCAGGCGGTCGTAGGTGGGGGCGATGTTATCGAACATCTTCTCCACCTGTGCGCCTTTTCTTTCTTCCTTATTGTAAGGGGTTATTATTTCCTGCTGGTACAAAATGAATTAAGAATGAAGAGTTGAGAGTTAAGAATTTTCCTTTAACCACGTAGCAACATTCTTTTCTATTCGGGCCGCTAGATCACCTTCGCTATCGGCAGGTGTGAACTTCTCGCCTACAATGTGCTCGTAAAGTTCAATGTATCTGTCGGCAACGCTCTGAGCATACTCATCAGTAATTTCAGGCATCACCTGGCCGGGTTGGTTCATAAAGTTGTGCTCAATCAGCCACTGGCGTACAAACTCCTTGCTCAACTGCTTCTGAGGCTCGCCCTTGGCAAACTTCTCTTCGTATCCGTCGGCATAGAAGTAACGGCTGCTGTCGGGTGTATGAATCTCGTCGATCAGGATGACTTTGCCGTCGCGCTTGCCAAACTCATACTTGGTATCAACCAGGATGAGACCCTTGCTGGCGGCTATCTCGCTACCACGCTTGAAGAGGGCGCGCGTATACTTCACCATTGTCTCCCAATCCTCCTTGCTTACCAAGCCCTGCTTGATGATTTCTTCAGCAGAGATGTTTTCATCGTGCCCTTCCTCAGCCTTAGTAGTGGGGGTGATAATGGGCTCGGGGAACTTCTCGTTCTCGCGCATTCCTTCAGGCAGTTTTACGCCGCACAGTTCACGACATCCGTTCTTGTATTCGCGCCAAGCAGAACCAGTCAGGTACCCGCGGATAATCATCTCCACACGGAAGCCTTCAGCCTTCAGACCAACGGTCACCATAGGGTCAGGAGTAGCAAGTTTCCAGTTTGGAACAATGTCGGCTGTGGCATCCAGGAAGCTGGCAGCTATCTGGTTCAACACTTGTCCCTTGAAGGGTATTCCCTTAGGCAATATTACGTCGAAGGCAGAAATGCGGTCTGTTGCTACCATAACCATCAGGTCATCGTTGATGTTATATACATCGCGTACCTTACCATGATAAACACTTACCTGTCCGGGCAGGTTGAAGTCGGTTCTTGTTAAAGCTTTCATATTCCTTTTATTTATTATGTTTGTTATTTTCCTCTATGTATTGTTTTCCTCGCTCTATCTCTGCCTCATATTTGTTGTAGGCATTAACAATGCGGGTTACCAGTTTGTGCCTTACGATGTCCTTCTCGTTCATCTCAATAAAGCTAATACCATCTATCCCTTTCAGAATCTTACTGGCTTCGCGCAGACCGCTCCTGACGCCATGGGGAAGGTCTATTTGCGTCATATCACCCGTAATAATCATCTTGGTGTTGGTGCCCATACGTGTCAGGAACATCTTAATCTGTGCATTTGTAGTGTTCTGTGCTTCATCCAGAATCACAACGGCATCGCTCAGAGTTCTGCCTCGCATAAAGGCCAGTGGGGCAATCTGAATAATGTTCTGCTCCATCATCTCACGCAGTTTTTGTGTGGGAATCATGTCTTCCAATGCGTCATAGAGCGGTTGAAGATAGGGGTCTATCTTCTCCTTCATATCGCCAGGCAGGAAGCCTAATTTCTCTCCTGCTTCCACTGCGGGACGCGAAAGGATAATCTTCCTCACCTCCTTGTTCTTCAGCGCCCTTACGGCCAGCGCTATGCTGGTGTATGTCTTACCGGAGCCTGCAGGTCCAACGGCAAAAATCATGTCGTGCTCCTGATAGGCTTTCACCAGTTCCTGCTGGTTGATGCTCCTGGCTGTGATGGGTCTGCCCGATACGCTATATACGATAACGCCTTCCACGCCCTCTTTGTTGGTCTTTTCTCCTTTCAGGATTTGCAGGATTTCTTCTTCAGTCAGACTGTTGTATTTAAGAATGTGCTTCTGCAGCTTTTCCAGATTCTCCTCAAAGGCGCACATCTCCAATTCGTCGCCCATCACATGTACCACATTTCCCCTTGCCACAATGCGCAGTTTGGGGTAAAGGGCCTTAACCATTTGCAGGTTAGAATTACCTACTCCATATAGAATTACCGGGTCTATATCCTCTATTACAATATGTTTTTCTATCATCTATTTTATAATTTGCTGCAAAAGTACGACTTTTAATTCATAATTCATAATTCATAATTTTCCCTCTTGTATCAATAATTCTTTATCCCGAATCTTTTTTTCATTTTTTTTGTGTAATTTTGTTCGCGAAAAATATGAGAAGACTTAAGAAAAAGATATTTTATGGCCTTTGCGGCAGTACTGTGGCAGTCCTTGCTACGGTAAGATTTTGTAATCCCAGTGTGATGAATCCTTCTTCTGTCGAAGTGTGTTCGGCTGACACCATTGCTGAGGTTGTGGCTAAACCTGCTCCTTTGGTGCGCAGGCCCCATCATCGTGTTCTTGGCGTACATTCTTACGAGGAAAGTTTCCCCGATGTGCAGGATGTGCAGATTGTGGCAGCTCGTCGCTGGGGCGTTAAGCCTGTCCAGAACCGTCAGGCGGCAGAGCAGCGTAAGCAGGACTTGGTATATGTGGGTGCTAATCCATATTATTGTATCGATAGGAGCATGAGGCAGAGCATTCCATACCTGGTGCCTCGCGCTTCCGATTTGTTGCAGCAGATTGGTAAGAATTTTATTGACAGTCTGTATGTAAAGAACATCCCCCTACATCGCATCATTGTATCCAGTGTCTTGCGTACCGAGGATGATGTGGCGCGCCTCCGTCAGTATAATGGCAATGCCAACGAGCAGAGTTGTCACAGGTTTGGTACCACCTTCGATATTAAATATGTATTTTACGATGCTGTCCGACCTTCCGACGGCTCTCCCTGCGTCTATGTCTCCGATGCTATCTTAAAGCCCGTTTTGGCCGAAGTGCTTAGGGATTTGCGTCAGCAGGGAAAGTGCTACGTCAAGCATGAACGCAAGCAATCTTGTTTTCATATCACCGTCCGTTAAACCTTTTTTTGTTTAGGGTGTCAAAGGAGTAGTGAGACAAAAACGTAACAGTTATAAAAATTAAAACAAGATGAGAAAATTATTTATCGTTTCAGCTTTTACATTCCTTTTCGTAGGAAATGTATGTGCACAGCAGGGGCAGCGTTCCGAGGAAGAGCGTGCTGCACAGCGTGCCGAGATGATTCAGCGTGTTGCTGAACGTACAGCAAAGGATTTTGACCTCAAGGGTGATGCCAAGGAGTCGTTCTTGACTACTTATAAGGCATATCAGAACGAGATGTTCCAGACCAATATGGGTGGTATGCGTCAGCGTCCCAACGAGGCTGACGAGAAGAAAGAACTAACCGACGAAGAAGCAAATGCTAAGATTCAGGAGCAGTTCACTCGTCAGGAGGAGCAGATCGCTACCATGCAGAAGCGTTTGGAAATCCAGAAGAAGTATCAGGCAGAGTTTGCCAAAGTGCTCACTCCCCAGCAGGTACTCAAAGTGTTGACACCTCAGCGCAACGGCCAACGCAACGGGCAGCGTGGACAAGGCGATGGGCAGCGTGGACAAGGTGACGGCCAGCGTGGCTTTGGTGGAGGTCGTGGTGGCTTTGGTGGCGGCTTCGGTGGTCCTGGCGGCTTCGGTGGTCCCGGCTTCTAATCACCTACTATCCATATTATATATGTAAACAAAAAAAGGGCATGCATGCCCTTTTTTCTGTTCAATGAATTTACAGGTATAATGTAATGAGTTAACTCCCAACATGTAACGAGTTAACTAATTACATGTATCGAGTTAAGTCCCTGTTTTTGGGGCCCATTTTCGTTCTAAATAAAGAGTATATAGAATGTCTGTTTTTCTTCACCAAAAGACCCCCGAAAAAGCTGGCTCAAGCCAAATAGGGTATTGGCTCTAGCCAAAAGGGGAAATGGCTCAAGCCATTTTGGGCATACCCTAAAAGCCAATAAAAACATCATATGAGTTTGGAGCTTGAATTCAACTCAAGGTAATTAGTTTTTGTTGATGAGGGCAAAATGGTCAAGATGCTCGTCGATGTAGTGGGCTACGGTTTCTGTGACCTCTTCTTCCATCTCTATAAAGGTGTCATCAAGGTCGTCAAACTCGGGGTACTTCTCAAAAAGGGCCATGAACTCTTCATCGGAACATTCGCGGGTAAGTTCTTCCCCATACTTCTCAAAGAGCTTCCTACCTTTATATATAAGGTTACAGAAATCCTTGGAACCCCACAGGCGCATGGCCTTGGCAAAAGGATTCAGGAAAATAAAGGGGCCGTAGCCGTTGTGAATGAGTTGCACAAAGCCGCCATCCATCACCTCCTCGCGGAAAATCATGTAAGCAAGTAGGGTAATCTGGTCGGGCTGCAACTGCTGCATACCCTGGGCATTCAGCTCGCCTCCGATGCTGTCTAAAATGTGCTTATAAAAGACATCTACAAAGGCATCCATTCCCTGAGAGGCAGCCTGTATAATTTCGGCTTCTTGAATCTTAACTTCCATAATTTGTTGTTTTGTTTGTAATGCAAAGTTATCAAAAATAATCATAAAAGGGTAGGAGTTGAGAAAAATCAGAGCCCTTTTTTGTGTATTAGCGCAAAATTTACTACTTTTGCATGATTTTTGGATAATATTTATACACCTAATTATAAATTATTAAAGTTAAACATGGTTTATTCACACGAAGTACAAAACATGTGTTGCGTGGCAAAAGGCCCCAACCATGGTCCTGCTCCCATCCCAGAAGAGGGTAAGTGGGTTCAGGCAAAGGAGATTAAGGACATAAGCGGTCTGACACACGGTATCGGTTGGTGTGCTCCCCAGCAGGGTGCTTGCAAACTGACCCTGAACGTAAAGGACGGCGTTATTGAAGAGGCTTTGGTTGAGACTATCGGTTGCTCTGGTATGACTCACTCTGCTGCTATGGCAAGCGAGATTCTGCCTGGTAAGACCATCCTGGAGGCTCTGAATACCGACTTGGTTTGCGATGCTATCAACACCGCTATGCGCGAGTTGTTCCTGCAGATTGTCTATGGCCGTACACAGAGTGCCTTCTCTGAGGGTGGTCTGATGATTGGTGCCGGACTGGAAGACCTGGGTAAGGGTCTTATCTCTCAGACTGGTACATTGTACGGTACAAAGGTTAAGGGTACCCGTTACCTGCAGCTGACCGAGGGTTACATCACCAAGATGTATCTGGACAAGGACGATCAGGTTTGCGGTTATGAGTTTGTTCACATGGGCAAGTTCATGGACGCTATCAAGAAGGGTGTTCCTGCAGAAGAGGCTCTGAAGAGTGTTACTGGCACCTATGGCCGTACAAAGGCTGAGGATGGTGCTGTTAAGAGTATTGACCCACGTAAGGAGTAATTGAAAATTGATAATTGAAAATTGATAATTACAATGATAAGAGAAGTAAAATTCGAGTCACAAGACCGTCGTATCAAGCAGATTCTTGCTTGTTTGAACGCTCACGGTATTGCTTCTATCGAGGAAGCTAACCAGATTTGTGAGGCTGCTGGCCTTGATCCTTACAAGACCTGTGAGGAAACACAGATGATCTGCTTTGAGAACGCTAAGTGGGCTTATGTAGTAGGTACTGCTATCGCTCTGAAGGAAAAGGCTAAGGACGCTGTTGAGGCAGCTAACTATATTGGTGAAGGTTTGCAGAGTTTCTGTATCCCCGGTTCTGTTGCTGACGACCGTAAGGTAGGTATCGGCCACGGCGAGCTGGGTGCTCGTCTGCTTTCACCCGACACCAAGTGTTTTGCATTCCTGGCTGGTCACGAGTCTTTCGCAGCTGCCGAGGGTGCTATCAAAATTGCTCAGATGGCTAACAAGTCAAGACCAGCTGACAAGCCCCTCCGTTGTATCCTGAACGGTCTGGGTAAGGACGCTGCTATGATTATCAGCCGTATCAATGGTTTCACATATGTACAGACACAGTTCGACTACTTCACAGGTGAGTTGAAGGAGGTTAAGCGTATTGCTTACTCTAATGGTCCCCGTGCTGCCGTTAACTGCTATGGCGCCGATGATGTTCGCGAAGGTGTTGCCATCCTTTGGAAGGAGGACGTAGATGTTTCTATTACTGGTAACTCTACCAATCCTACACGTTTCCAGCACCCCGTTGCCGGTACTTATAAGAAGGAGCGTATCCGCGCTGGTAAAGCTTACTTCAGCGTAGCCAGCGGTGGTGGTACAGGTCGTACTCTGCACCCCGATAATATGGCTGCAGGTCCTGCTTCTTACGGTATGACAGATACACTGGGTCGTATGCACTCTGATGCACAGTTCGCAGGTTCAAGCTCAGTTCCCGCTCACGTTGAGATGATGGGCTTCCTGGGTATTGGTAACAACCCAATGGTTGGTTGTACCGTTGCTTGTGCAGTACAGGCAGACTTGTATCTGAACAAGAAGTAATATCTCTGCCCAAGTGCAGTTAAATACTTTCATTTAATCCCCGCTGATTTCCCTCAGCGGGGATTTTGTGTTATTGAAGTTTTGTGTTTCCCCCCGATATAAAATTTAAAAGTAAACCGTAATAAATAATTTGTTCCGTGAGGAAAAACTATTTTCAAGGCTTGAAAATTTATAACCAAGGCTTGAAAATAAATAACCAAGCTTTGAAAATATATTCTCAAACCATGAAAATAATTTCTTCAGTCGTATTAGTATGTTTTTCCGTTGTAGTTTAACGATTTTAGTTGACAGCTTAGAGGCTTATTTGTATTACTCGTTGATTACTTTGAGTCTTATTTGTAGTGTAGGTTGATGTGGTTAAACTTTATTTATATTTCTTGTTGATTCTTGTTTTTGTTATTCACA
>JAFSRW010000043.1 GCA_017445925.1 Bacteroidaceae bacterium
CTCAGTAAGAAGCGTTCTTTGGAAATGTGTATAACGAGACAGAATATGTAATTCAGCTCGTTTCTAAATCGTTACCTGATTACTATTCAAAGCAAGGTAACGAAATGATTTCTAAAGAGTTATAATTTCCCCCGTAACAACAATTGGAAGATGGGCGTTTTTTGGTTGCGATAGCTTAGAATTGGCAAATATACCTGATGGTGTCACAGAAATAAAATTTTCCACCTTCAATAGATGTCACAGTCTAAAGAGTATAGACATTCCTGCCAGTGTAACGAAAATTGACAAGTTTGCATTCTACTTGAGTGGTATAGAATCACTTGAAGTTCCTGATGCTGTAACGGAAATTGGTGACTCTGCATTTATGGGTTGTTGGTTTCTCTCCACAATCAAAATTCCCAATGGAATAATCAAATTTAGCAATTCCTTATTTCACGAGTGTATAAGATTAAATAATATACACATACCAAGCAGCGTAACAGAACTAGGAAATGAAGTGTTCTCCTGGTGTTCGAGTCTTTCAAGAATTGAGATACCCGAAGGGGTGACTAAAATTGGCAATTTAGCATTCTTTCGATGTAAAAAACTGTCAGATGTGTATTGTTTTGCTAAAGACATTCCTTTAACTGGCGATAGTGTATTTGTCGATTATAACGATTCGTGGCCTGTTGATTTTGTCTTTTCTAATGCTACACTACATGTGCCGGCAGTTTCTCTTGAAGCATACAAGATGACTGAGCCATGGTGCAATTTCAAAAACATTGTGGCCATTACCGATGATGACATAACGTCAGTTAAAACAATCAATGGTGAGGAACAATCATCGGACAGGCCCATTTTTTATGATTTGAGTGGACGTCGGGTACAACAGCCAAGCAACGGTCTCTTCATAAAGAATGGGAAAAAGGTGATGATGAAATGAGCGGATTATCTAACACAACAAGAATACTAACCAAATAAACTTATAAATCATGAAAAGAATTAACTTTTCTGGTCGTAAAATTCTATGGATGTTGTTTTTCCCTTTGACAACAATATTCATGACTGACAATGCTTTTGCAGCAGACCCTCCACAAGCAGAGTATGAAGCAGCATTGGCTGAAATAACAGACGGTTCATACTATCTTGTCACGGAGGTGAATGGAACCAAATTTTATATAACCCAAAACGGCTATTTGACAGATGATAAGGAAATGGCCTATTTGTTTGACATCTCAAAGGTAAATGCATCCTCGGCAAAAGATAAGCTCTTTGATGTTGCATTTAATATTGATCCTCGTAACGGAGCACATTTTTCAAATACTTCTTTGATTAATGGTAAGGCTGTTTTGTCCTATGGGGCATACCGACAAGATCGTGGAAACAATCGTGATGACTGGGAAAGGCAGATTTTCTACATGAATATTGAAGGAAAATATGCAATCCGTTCTTGTAATGTTGTCTATGGGGAAAGTAGTTGGAATGATGCTGGTAGAGCCTTTTGGACATGGGAGATTGAAGATGCCGATGCATATTATCCTATTCCTTGTTACAGTTACGAACCTGCTTACATTTGGTCTTTGGAAATGCCAGCTGATAGTAAGAATGAGATATATATGGTGCTGTTCGGTATCTATGAAATTTATGAAAATCAAGTATATGATGATGTAAACAATCCTTCGTCTGTAAATATGATTATGGGAAATGGACCAGGTTATGGGCAACTCGCCGATTGGGAGACTTGGCGCAAGTTCAAGTCTGAATTAGAACGACTTGAAGTTCTCGTATGGAAGTTTTTTGATGAAGACTATAATCCTCTCTCAGATCCTAATTGCCCCAATTTGGAGGGTGCTAATGCATGGAAGGTAAAAATAGATTCAATGTGGCAGAAAATACAAGATTCAGAGATTCCTTATAAGATTCCCCGAGATGGCTACTATCGTATTATGACCCGTATGCGTTATTATACAGATATGGATGTTAAGGATGAGGGAACTGGTGAGGTTATTGATATCGAACGCTCGTACGCAGATAAAGCTCTCTTGGCTTCATGTGATAAAAATTTTCCTAATGAGGCTATGTGGGGTACACTCGAAAAAGAGAGCGCTAACTTTATCTGGAAACTTACTCAAAAGGGTGACAGCATATTAATACAAAATGTTGGAATGGAGAATTATGTCAGCTTGGAAAGCTCTGACCATTTATTGCTAACGACAGATAATGCACAAATAAGCCACGTTGTGTTTGACTATGCTGCGAATGCCATTATTTACCTTGATAATGATGACGTAGAACGTAGAGACATCTTCTACATTCGTCTTGCCAACCAACCAAGACATAGTGGCAGATATGTTCATCAACTTGACCACAACCGTGGAAAAGACTCTCACATGAATATGGAATTATGTTTCTGGAAAGAAACCTATGGTTATGGAGAACCCTATGAAACTGACGGCGGTACCAGTGAGTGGTATTTGGAGCCTGTTTCTGAAGAGGAGGCTGCAAAGCTCGCAGAAAAATTCACACCTATTAGGGACCAAGCAATATTAATTCGACAGAACCAAGAACTACGTGATAAAGTTCATCAGGCTATTTTTACAAATATGCTTACCGCGACAACGTTATCAAGTCCTCACAGCGATTCATTAGAAGGAAATATTAATAATTTGATAGATGGTAACAAGAGTACTTTCTGGCATAGTGATTGGCATGGTGAAAAACCTGAAGGTATGCACATTGGCCTTGTTGATGAAGAAAGTGGTTATCACTATCTGCTACTCTCCGGAATGGAAAAGATGGTAGGCGAGTGCGAACTGTATCTTTGCCAGAGAAATTCAAAAAACGATCATCCTAAGACAATTTATCTGTTTGGCTCAAATGATGCTTATGCGGCTGATGATGTATGGACACAAATGGCTGTTATAGAAGTTCCTAATGTAGGCCCTGGTGAGGAGAACACGATTCCTTTCACCATTGAGAATGCTTATCCCTATGTTCGTTTCGTCGTTACAGATTGCGTAGGTGCAAGTTACCCATTCCGTGTTATTTGGCACGCAGCAGAAATTCAAATAGTAGCTAAGAATGATAAGTTTTATTTTCTTGGTGAGATAGCAACTAATCTGGAGAGAATATACAACGAGAACTGTGCTGTAACAGATGAAGATGTCACAACACAGCTGTATGAGGAACTTGAAGCTGCTTTTAAACTTTATCTGAATAAAATAAAAGAAACGATGAGTATGTCGTTTATTGATGCAAATGTTAAGGCTCTCTGTGTTTCAAATTGGGATATTAATGGAGATGGAGAACTAAGTTATGGAGAATCTGCTATAGTTAAAACTCTTGGCGGTGTGTTCAAAGGAAATACAACTATAAAGTCATTTGATGAACTGCAATATTTTACAAATCTCACTTATATTGATGAATATGCATTCAATGATTGTCGTGGTCTAACCTCTATCTCAATCCCTGAGAATGTGACAAAAATAGGCGATTTCGCATTCTCAGGTTGTAACAATCTGGTTGATTTATATTGTTATGCAATAGATATCCCCTCAACGGGCGTTGATGTTTTCTCAGATTTATTGTCTGTCGATGATGAGATAACAAAAAAAGGGGTGTATAACGCTACGTTGCACGTACCACATAATTCTTTTCACTTATACAAAATAACCGAACCCTGGTGCAATTTCAAAAATATCGTGCCTATCACGGATGAAGAGAATACAATAATAGCAGGAATTTGTGGAGTAAATGCTTTTTTTAGTCTTAATAAATCTGGAGTACTTGCGATTGAAGGAATTGGTCCAATGTCAGACTACAACTATGACTTTTCAATAGATAAACCAACAACTCCATGGGCTTCAAATCGTGAGCAAATTAAAAAGATTCTGATTGCAAATGGCATCACTAGTATAGGAGAATGGGCTTTTTCTGATTTAATCAATTTAACAGATGTAGACCTTCCAAATACAGTTAATACAATCGGAAAACAAGCGTTTACATACTGTTACAACTTGAAATCGATAAGGATTCCCGAGCATGTTACAATCATAGATGAAGGAGTGTTTGCTGGTTGCGGATTAACTTCTATAATTCTTCCTAATTCAGTCACAGACATCGCTCAGGGTGCATTTGCTAGTTGTGCGGATTTAATCTCTTTGGAAATCCCAACTACTGTAATATCTATTGGAGCTAGTGCGTTTTGGGGGTGTTACAAGCTTACTACCCTGAATCTGCCAAATTCCGTTTCATACATTAATAGTGCAGCTTTCTCTGGCTGTACCTCTTTGACATCTGTATATATTCCTGAGTCTGTCATAACTATCGGAATACATGCATTTGATGGTTGTCGTAGGTTAACAAATATAACAAGCAATGCAGTGATTCCACCAGTTTGTGGAGATGATGTTTTTAAAGGTGTTAATATGCTAAGATGTATTCTTTCAGTACCAAAAGAAAGTGAAAATGCGTATAGGCAGGCAGTCCAATGGAGAGACTTCTTTAATATAAAATGTAACAACGATATATATATTAGTCAGTATATAGAATATAAAGATAGCCTTATAGGTAACGACCCCCTGTTTGCTTCAAGACCAGACATAAAACTACATTATTTCTCGGACGATGTAAACGTTCGTGGTCATCTAACCATAGATGCAGGAACAACGCTATCATTAGGTAAGTTCGTCCAGTCTGCTAACTGGGGAAGCAAGAACGACGGAAGTAAATACACCAAGGCAGGTGTAGAATACTATCATCCAACGACGTTACAGAACGATGGTTTTATGCGTGCTGACAGTGTTATCGTTAAGCAAAGTCTTTATCGAGACCGGTGGCATTTCATATCATTTCCATTCAATGTGAATGTTAGTGAAATCAAAGCACCTAACGGAACCTATTGGGCATTGCGCCGATATGATGGCGAAGCACGAGCAACGGGTCAGATGAATGATACATGGCAGAATTTGCGACAAGGCGAGCAGATGGAGGCTGGATGTGGTTATATCATTCAGTTAACGAGAGAAGGTGCCGACAAGACCTCCGAGTTAATCTTCAAGGCACAGAACGATCCTAAGAAAAACAACATCTTCACAACTGATGATGTTACTACACCTTTGGAGGAACACCCATCTGAGTTTGCTCATAACCGTAGTTGGAACCTTGTGGGCAATCCATATCCAAGTTTCTTTGATTCTCGTTGCTTAGAACAAGATGGTACCATTATCGTATGGAACGGAAACGGTTATACAGCCTATTCACTGGTTGATGACAACTACATCCTTATGCCATTTGAGGCATTCTTCATCCAAAAGCCGTTGAATGACAATACTTTGATATTTAGCAAGGATGGTCGCCAGCATACTCATGAAATTTTGCCAAGGGCTGCAAGTCGCAATCGAGCTAATTCTCTACAAAATCGCCGCATCTTGAACTTTGCAATTTCAGATGGCGTTGACACAGACCGTAGCCGTGTGGTTATCAATGGGCAGGCTTCAATAGGCTATGAAACAGATAAAGATGCTCCGAAGTTCATGGAAGCAAGGCCACAAATACCACAGTTGTTTAGCGTTGAAAGTGGTGTGCAGTATGCTATCAACGAACGGCCCATCGGTGATGGCCAGATAGTATTCTCGTTCTATGCTCCGGTTGATGGTGAGTATCATTTCTCTACTGATGGCGATGTTACCAACATGATAGTGCTTGACACAGAGACTGGTACATCGTGGGCAATGGCCGATGGCGACTATGTGTTTACTGCTACAGAAGGAATGCATAATGCTCGTCTGGTTGTATCATTAACTGGCAAACCAACAGCTATTGCACAGATCAATGCTTATGATGATGGAGAAATTAAAGTTGCAGATGGGAGACTTTCTTTAAGTTTTATAAACGATAAATACATCAAGGTGTTCAGCCTTGATGGTAGATTATTATATAATGATACGACAAGCCACATAACTATAAATGTAACACATGGTGTATATCTGATAGATATTGATGGCAAGACTATAAAAATAATGGTAAAATAAGAAATACAATGAAACATATAGAATCAAAACTATGGGTTATCATGCTATTTGTTATAAGCATGTTGATTTCCTCTTCATCTTGGGGGCACAAACTTACAGTAACGGCAAAGCCCACAATGGCAGGAACATTCAATACAGATGTAGTAGAATTGACGACCGGTGAAACCATTCAGCTCCATTCTTATTCCAATGCCAACTTCACTTTTTTGCGATGGGTAGATGACAATGGTGATATAGTGTCACAGCAAATTGGCTTCATCTACGTGATGCCAGCCCATGATGTGACGCTCACTGCTGAGTATGAGTATAATCCAGCTAACCCCGCTAATCCAGCACAAAACTACTGGAACAAATTATTGGGTGAAGTCATTGTTGATTACTTCACAACTGGTTCACTCCAGTATTATGTGCAAAATGTTATTGGCGACAACAAGGCAACTGATGTAAAGATGATAACCGTTGCAGGAGTAATGAACGAAAATGATTTTGGTATTATCAACACCTATTCTGCCTGCGCACTTCTTGACCTTAGCCGTGCGACGGGGGTTACACAAATACCATGGTATGCTTTCGACAATACTAAATTGGAATCGATATATCTTCCTGCTACAATTGAGAATATTGGAACTCAGGCGTTTTATGGCTGTAAGCAATTAACATCCATGATTATTTATGCAATGTCTCCACCTTCGTTAGGTAGCAATGTATTTACCAATGTGCCAGAAGGTTTAGTAGTTTATGTGCCTGCTTCCGCTATTTCCCTATATCAGGATGCAGCAGGATGGAAGAATTTTACCATCCTTCCCATTCAAGAGGACATCCGCAGTATTTCTATCTCCCTGCCAGAAGGGGCAAATGCTGCTGACTATACCCAGATGTGGTTGGAGTTGACCAATACCAAGAGCGGTCAGCGTATGCACTATGTGATGACCGACCGTCAGACTTACACCTTTGCCAACATCATCCGCAACACATCATGGAACGTTACGCTGCGCAATGAGCGGGGCGACATCTTCGGACAGATTGACAATGTGGAAGTAAAGGACGAGGATGTGAGCGTTGCGTTCAGTTCTTTGTCAAAGCCACAGTCTGTTGTTCTGTCTGTGCTTACACCTGATGGCCAAGATGTAACGGCTCAGACACAGGTGACATGGACGGATGCCCAAGGCAGTTATCTTGCCCAAGGCGTATCGCTTACAGGTCTGCCCACTGGCTATCAAACTACTTATCGCGTTGTGCTTTCACAAGAATTGGCAATGGCATACAACACGCCACAGCCTGTAGATTATGCCCTTACTGATGGCGACAACAGTATCACTTGCAGGCTCAATGCCATCCCACAGGTAAAGATTTCCGGCAAGGTGAAGGATGCATCAACTGGACTTCCACTCAGCGGAGCCGTTATCAGCGCATCACAAACATTTGGTGGAAAGTATAGCAAAACACTCAATGCTAAGACTGATGCCAATGGTGTGTTCACGCTTGACATCGCCAATGTGCCCACGTCCGTAGCCTTTGCCGCTTCCGATTACGTCAGCCAGACAGTCAATTGTGATTCTCTATTGACAGGAACAGGAGAAGTCACTTTGCCTGACGTGTCGCTGAAAACTATCACGGGTGCCACTATTACTTTGGGGTTCACCTACACGCCATGCGACGGCGAGACACAGAACTGGTACAGCGACTATCAAAACGTGAGCTACGAGCTTTTCAATGTCACAAAGAACAAGGCCATCAGCCAGTATAACGTTCAGTACCCACAGATTGTACTCTTGGAGGAAGTGGCAGATGGTGACGTGTTACGTCTGACCGCCACAAGCCGCACCAAAGCCTTTATGCCTGTGACGGCAACAACTACCATTGCAGAACAGAAGGCAGAGGCCACGTTTGCCGTTGTGGAATTGGGAAAGATTCAGTCCTCCTTTACTTCCACAGGCAATGCAGCCGTAGTTGGCTCACTCTATGATGCAGCTGGTAAATTGCTGAAGACGTACAACTACTCTGAGGCATTGTTGACTATCAGTGACCTTGCCGACGGACAGTACACTTTGGTCTCGATGGGCAGCAGCCGTCTGTTCAACACCATCTACGACCTCTCGCAATTGCCGCAAACGGGACTTGCAGAAGGAACGGACTATGTGCAGAACAGCGTTGAAGTGAAGAGCGGTCAGGTTTCAGCCATCAGTATCAGCGAGGTGCCTACACTTGACGAAAGCAAGCTTTACTACACGGGTGACAACACATCGTTCACCGTAAACAAGCCAAGCATCGTTGCAGGTAACTATCTTACCTTGACAGGGCGCATCGATTTCAAACCAACCTACGCTACCAATGTCAGCAACGTGCAGATGATTATCGACCTGCCTGAGTCGTGCGAATTTGTTGAGAACTCCGTCATGGTGGGCAACTCGACCAGTAGCTACACGCTTAACGGCAACCGCATCACCATTCCGATGGTACGATACACCGACCGTGTGCGCTTCTGCATCATCCCCACCCTCGGCGGTGAGTATGCTCCCAGCGCTTTCGCTCAGTTCGATTTGAACGGTGAGACGGTGACGCAACCTATTGGCTCTGCCAACTACACAGCCAAGGATTTATCTATCTCTGTGCCTTCAACGGTAGCAAAAACAACTATCCCTGTAAGCGGCACGGCAATTGGAAGGTCGGATGTTGAGATTTACGATAACGATGTGCTGATAGGTCAAACCATATCATTAGCCAATGGAACATGGGCAACTGAATGTGATTTGGGAACACCATACAATCTTTCTGTACACGATATTAAGGCTAGGGTGTTAACTTCTAATGGATTGGAATTGTGGAGCAACGTAGAATCTGTAACTTATGACAAAGATGCCATAGAATTGTCTGTAGTTCACATGTATCATTATAATCCAGAGATGCATACTACATATGATGTTGTTTTTGACTATCAAACTCCGTCCCCACAAGCACAACAATATACATATTATATATACAACAAAGAGTTTTCTTTTACTATTGACTTTACCGTAAATGATACGACAAGAGTTAAAGATGTTGTTTTGTATGTTCAAACTGGCGATGGCTCCTGGACTGCTTTGGAAACTCAATTTGACAAGACGAAGAAATGTTGGTTTGCCATAGGAAACTTTGGGAATATGTACGATGGAAATATTCCTAAAAATGTCGGTGTTGGTTATCGGGTTATTTCAGATGTAACAATTGATACTCGTTATCTAAAGGAATATCAAGAGACAAATGATATGGAAGGAACAACATTCTTGAATAACATCAAAACCATTGATTCATTATATGAAAACATAATGGCACTTGATATTCAATCATCGACATATACAGAGGATTTTAACAGTTATTTGAATAGCATTCTTCAAACAGATAACTGGCAAGAAACCATTCCTGATATTGATGTCTTTTTGGAAGAGCAAATTATTCAAGAGCGTATAGATGCTATAAGAGACTCTTTGGCTATAGATGAGAGTTTCTTCGAAGAACTACAAAACAGCTTCAATTTAGAGGGCATGTCAGAGTTCAACTTTGATATATATACATTGATTTATGACAATTGTGATAATGTACGACCAGAAGATTTGACGGAGTATATCAAATATGCTACAATGGAAGGTAACGAAGTATATGTATTAGTTTCTGGCAACAACTTTGATTATATTGATTTTCATAATAATCAAAGAATAAGGCTCGTCATAAAAGAAGATGCTATGTCACGTATGCTTGCAAGGGTCTCCGATGAAGGTGGTATAAAGGATATTAGAGCATGGATAGCAAAATTATACGAGATAGGTCTTTCCATAGGTCAAAAACTTAAGCCAATTGAAGATGTAATAACATCGGCTGCAACTAAGGTTTCGAATTTAAGTTCTCGACTTGGAGAATTAAATAAGTATGCTGATTTTTACCTAAAGAATGGCCAAATGGCTTCATATGAAGGAGTACAGAAGGAAATCGCGAAAGTTGCTAAAGATTTAGGTAAAGCACAGAAATATCTGTCATGGCTTAAATGGCTACAAAGGACGCTGCCAATTCTTAATGCTGTACAATTCATCAATCAGATGCAGGCAGATTTAAACGATTTAATAAACTTGTATTTTTCTGTTCCTGATCCATGTCCCAACGACCAAGCAGCAGCTGATGCTATCAAAAGGGATATTATTGGATTCGGAATTGGTGCTGGAGCATATGGGGTAGGACAAGCGGCATTAATTGCCACTTCAATAGGAGCTTTAATACCTGCTGTAGTTGCAGCAACAGAAACAATGGGAACTTCTCTATTGGCAGAGGCAGCACTTATTGTTGCCCAAGTGGCATCAGCATGGGCTTATGAGCGTACTATGCTTCATAAAAAAGAAGAATTCCAGTCAAGGATTAGAGAATTGAGATGTAAAAAGAAGGATAATCCCGACCCAATTCCTAATCCCCATCCTGGTGGAGGAACGAATCCACGTATTGATCCGTCCGGGTACGTTTACGAAGGAGTTTCTACTAATCGAATTGAGGGTGCTACCGCTACCATTTACTACAAAGAGAATGTGGAAGATATGTACGGCGACGTACACGAGAATATTGTGAAGTGGAATGCCGAAGAGTATGCTCAGGAGAATCCGCTCTTCACCGACGAGAATGGTATGTACCGTTGGGATGTGCCGCAGGGCCTCTGGCAGGTGAAGTTCGAGAAGGAAGGCTACGAGACGACCTATTCGGACTGGCTGCCCGTGCCTCCGCCACAGCTTGACGTGAACATTGCCATGAAGCAGAACATCCAGCCTATGATTAAGAATGCACGTGCATTCGAGGAAGGCGTGGAAGTGGAGTTCGACAAGTATATGATGCCCGAACTGCTGACTGCCGAGAATATCATGGTGATGCAGAAGGGAACGCCTGTCGAGGGTACAGTGGAACTGCTGAACGAAGAAGTGAGCAACGAGGGAGAGGCTGAGACCTTTGCCTCGAAGGTGCGCTTCAATGCCGAACAACCATTCACGGAACAAGAGATTACGCTGATGGTGAACAACCGCGTAAAGAGCTATGCCGGCATACGGATGCAGGATGATTTCTCACAGACATTCAAAGTTGAACAGGAAATCAAGCAGATTGTCAGCGATTCTGTCGTAACTGTCGATTATGGTGGCACATCTACGCTCATGGTTTCAGTTCTCCCTGCATCGGCATCTAAAGGAAAGACGCTGAACATCAAGACCTCTTCGCAAATGATTCTAGGTGTAGAAACAGAAGACGTTACTATCAATGATAACGGAATGGCTGAAATTGTAGTATCGGGCGAACTGCCAGGCACAGCAGCCTTGACATTCTCCGTAGAAGGTACGGACAAAACAGCTATGACTATTGCAAATGTTGAGCAGAAAGTCTATACGATTGTTGCAACTCCAACAGCAAACATTGCCTCTGGTTCTGTTGTTGACACAGGTACACAGATTACTCTTTCATGTGAGACTGATGGTGTTACCATATATTACACTATAGATGGCTCTTGCCCTTGTGACAATGCTTCCCGCATAAAATATGATGGTACTCCCATAGTCATCAACGAGGGTGTTACCATAAAGGTAATTGCTGTAGCTCCAAACGGAATTGAAAGCGATGTTGCAGAATATGTTTACACCACAAAGGATGAAGAGGATGCTGTAATCGAGGTTCCTACCACAACCACAAACACAAAAGATGAATACGACATATCAGGTCGTAAGGTGGAACGAAAGACCAAAGGAATAATCATCCGCAACAATAATGGAACTAACCGAATGGTCTTGGTTAAGTGAGGGAAGATTTGAACTTGTTCAAGTTCTTCCGAACGTGATAGAGCAATAACGAAGTTAAAGGTCTTGATTAAGTAACAACTATCGTGCATAATATGAATAAGGTGGAGCCTTTTCAGGGTTTCACCTTATTCTTATTAGCTTATTTGTGATAATTTTCTAACTTGTTTCCGTGCAAAAAGTAGCTTAAATAAAAATTTTTCTAAGTTAATTATTCCTCCTCCTGAATTAGATGATGTAAGATGTAAGAGGGAAGAAGTAAGATGTTTTTAGTGCCTTTTAGGGTATGCCCAAAATGGCTCGAGCCATTGCCCCTTTTGGCTCGAGCCAGCTTTTTGGGGCCTTAATGACAATTGATAATTGACAATTGACAATTGATAATGAATAATTAATAATTGGCAACTGAAAATCGTTATTGAATAACGTGATGGAAGCGAAAATTCTTTCCAAAAATCAAGTCACCAAAATTGGAGTCAAAAACAGGGACTTAACTCGATACATGTCATGAGTTAATTCGTTACATGTTTTGAATTAACTCATCGCATTATACACGTAAATTCACATTACGCGGAGATAGGGGATAAATCATGAAGATTATCTGGATGAAGAATAGGTGATTAAGCCAATTTTTGAAGCTTATTTGTGATAATTTTCTAACTTGATTTTGAGCAAAAAGTAGCTTAAATATAAATTTTTCCAAGTTGATTTTTTCCCTCCTCCTGAATAAAGCTGAATTGACTGATTAAGAGGGAAGATGCCTATATTTCGACGATAACGTTAACGACAACCAGACTTCGTACGATAACGTTAACCTTAACGCTAACCAGACTTCGTACCTTAACCTTACCCCTAACCTTAACCAGTTTGAGTGGTTCAAGGAGTTTAAGCCTTGGAATTGTTGACAGAATGATTTAAAGCTAAAGCTTAAACGTTTTTAGATACACTCATGTTGTGTATATTAATGGCAAAGATGAGCTTTTTTTAGCAAATGATGAGCGAATAAGGTAATTATTCATGCTTGGAATACTCATTCTGCATCTTTTATTCCTATATTTGTCCCTTGGAATAAAGAAAAATCGTATCACTATGCCTGCAAAAAGTCACCTTTTTCTTTCAAATGAGACATTATTGCGCACTCTATGCCGTGAAGTCCACGAATGTCTTATACAAAATATCCTGTCTTTCTGGCTCAACAATATGCTTGACGCAAAACAGGGCGGCTGGTATGGACGGATGACGGGAAAGGGCCTGATAGAGGAGAATGCCCCACGCGGTGCCATCCTCTATGCCCGGTTGCTTTGGACAATGAGCGCAGCATACAGAGTGCTTTCTGACCGCTCCTACCTGGATGCTGCCACTATGACAAAAGATTATATCATTGAACATTTCATGGACAAGGAATATGGTGGCACGTTCTGGAGTGTTACGGCAGATGGACAGCCACTTGATACCAAGAAACAGTTTTACGCTCAAGGGTTCATGCTTTACGGCTTTTCGGAATACGTCCGGGCAACAGGTGACGAGGAGGCTTTGCAAATTGCCGTCCATCTCTTCGACATCATTGAACGCCACGCTTGGGACGATGACTACGGGGGCTATATCGAGGCTTGTTCGCACGACTGGCAACCCATCGCGGACATGCGTCTCTCCGCCAAGGACGAGAACTATCCGAAAAGCCAGAACACGCATTTGCATATCATTGAACCATACACCAACCTGCTTCGTCTGCTTCAAGAAACTGACCCGGAAAGCGAGTATGCCAGAAAGGTCTCAGCGGCAGTCGGGCGTTTGGTCTCCCTTTTCATTGACCACATTCTTAACTCCAAGACACATCATCTCGACCTCTTCTTCGATATGGACTGGACACGCCGCAGCACTACCGAAAGCTATGGCCACGACATAGAATGTTCATGGCTCTTGCACGAAGCTGCCCTTGTGCTTGCCGACAAAGCTATATTAAATAAGGTAGAACCTATAGTAAGAGAGGTGGCATTGGCGAGCGAGAAGGGGCTGCAGCCCGACGGATCCATGATTTATGAAGGAGAGCCCGACGGCTCGCACTTCGACCGCGACCGCCACTGGTGGGTGCAGGCAGAGGCCGTCGTGGGGTTCTTCAATCTCTATCAGCATTTTGGCGATGAGAAGGCACTGGATAAGGCAATACGATTGTGGCACTACATCAAGGACCGACTCATCGACTACGAGCATGGCGAATGGTACTGGAGCATTCACGAGGATGGCAGTGTGAACCTCGACGACGACCATGCCGGCTTCTGGAAATGCCCATACCACAATGGCCGCATGTGCCTGGAACTTATAGAGCGCATAGGAACAATGCTCTGATACACATAAAACACATAATCGTTATGACTCAGCAAGATTTCACTACAGCACCTGTGATGCGAGAAATTACACCGCTTTCTGACAGCGACTGCTTCTACTTGGCCGACCGCCACAAGTCGTCATTCGACTTCCCCATCCATAGCCACCCCGAATTCGAACTTAATTTTATCGGCAACGCCGTGGGAGTGCGTCGAACGGTTGGGGATAACAGTGAGACGATTGGGGAGTATGACTTGGTTCTCATCGCCAGTCCAAATCTGGAACACGTTTGGGAACAAGGGAATTGTCATAGCAGGGACATCAGAGAGATTACCATACAGTTCACCTCAGACGTGCTGCCCGAGAGTTTGCTCAATAAAAACCAGTTCCATTCCATCCGGCAGATGCTGGAGCGTGCCCGCCTTGGCCTCGCCTTTTCACAACTTACCATTATGAAGATTTATGGGAGATTAGACGAATTGACATGTCAGCAACACGGATTCCATGCGGTGCTGAGCTTCCTTGAACTGCTTTACGACTTGTCACAGGCTGACGACAGCCGCACCTTATCCAGTTCCTCGTTTGCACGCATCAAGGCAAGCAGTGAGAGCCGTCGCGTCAATAACGTACAGCAATACATAGCGAGTCATTTCCGCGAAGAAGTGCGTCTTGAACAAGTTGCAGAGTTGGTAGGGATGACACCTGTAGCTTTTTCCCGCTTCTTCCATCAACGTACAGGTCGTACCTTGTCGGACTATATCATTGAGATTCGCCTGGGATTTGCTTCACGAATGCTGATAGATACCACAATGACGGCTGCTGAAATATGTTATGACTCTGGCTTCAATACGCTCTCTAATTTCAACCGCTTGTTCCGCAAACATAAAGGATGTACCCCTACAGAGTTCCGTGAGAATTACAACAAGAAGAAAATCATCATTTAGAAGGGCTGTGCCATCAATGGTTAAGAAAGAGTCAGCCAATTCCAATAATAGTCAGTATTTTTGCAGCCGTATAATAATATTAAAGAAATGAGGCTATGAGACGTTACAAGTTTTTCGTATTTCTTGCCGTAGTGTCAATTTCCATGCAAGGCCAAATATCCCCGCAACCCGTTGACAGCGAGGCTACAGGGCCAGCGCAGCAACTTTATCGCTACTTGCGCGATAAAGTGTGGGACAAACAGGTACTCTCGGGCTGTCAGGCACGATGGGACTATAACACAATGGATGCTGATGGCATCTATGAGCGTACAGGCAAGTATCCTGCGATCAATATCTTCGACTTCCAACACTTTCGTCAGCATAACCTTAATTATATGGGTCCTACGGCCAAGGCTTGGCACGATGCTGGTGGTATCGTTGGATTTATCTGGCACTGGAGTGTACCCATAGCTGCCGACCTGTCAGCCAAGGAGGGTTTTGCCTTCTACTCCCCCACGGGTTCCCAAGGTCGTCTCGGTACGCTCTTCTCACCACGTAGAGCTGTTCAGGTCGGCACTCCTGAACACTGCATCATCAATGAGAACCTGGACACCATCGTCAGCTACTTTCTCCATTACCAGAGGCAGGGAATACCCATCCTTTGGCGACCTTTCCATGAAGCAGCAGGCAATATCAACCGAGGCGGCAAGGCCTGGTTCTGGTGGGGTAACGATGGGGCTGAGGCCTTCAAACAGCTTTACCTTTATACCCAACGTTATCTGATGGAACATGGTGTACATAACCTTATTTATATCTGGACATCGGAACTGGATGATGACGACTGGTATCCTGGTGACGAATATGTTGATATCGTGGCACGAGACCAGTACCATGCGCCCTCGCAACATGGTTCATTCAAGCAGCAGTTCAATCTCTTGCGCAACAAATATCCCTCAAAGATGCTTGCTTTGGCGGAATGCGATTGTGTTCCAAGTGCCGAGGCAATGGAGAAGGACAATGCCCGTTGGCTCTTTGTGGCACCGTGGACTACACCCTTCGTCTTCAGCCAGCAAAACGATGATGCTTTCTGGCGACAATTTCTCAACGAGAAGCTAATACTGACCCGCGATGAGGTCAATCGCGCAGGAACCTACCGCCTCGGCATCAACAAGGAAAGCGGAATCTACGAGAAAGGTGAGCAGGCTGTAGTTACCTGCCATGCAGATCCCGTGCCGCTGGACTCCCTCCTCGTGCGTGTGTCATATAATAATAAGGTATGCCGCGAGTTTCGCTTGCTGCCTGCTACAGCTGATTTTATCGTTCTGGATCAGGCACTGGACAGCACTTGCGCCGTCAGTGTGCAGGTGCAGGAGCGTACAGGCAAGCCAGAAGCAATTGGCTATGTGGTGGACCCGGAAGGCTTTCGTTCTGGCTACGAAGAACCCGCAGATTTGATGTCCTATTGGAACGACTTAAAAAAACAACTCAAGGCATTGCCCATGCAGATAAAGACAACACCATTGGACGTGCCGGAGCAGTATCAAGGCAAATACACCTGTCAGAATTTGGAAATTAACTGTCTAGGCCCTGCACCCGTACGAGCATACATGGCCAAGCCTGTCAACGCAAAAAAGAAATCCCTGCCTATTATCATTCTCTGCCGCGCTGCAGGCGTCAGTGGCAACTGGTGCCGATGCTCGGAATGGGAGTGTGTACACAATGCTGCTTTGGGCAATGGCGCTCTCAGCCTTGACATCAATGCGCATGGAATGTTGAACGGTCAGTCAGACGATTATTATAAAATGCTCGAAGATGGGCTCTTGCACAATTACTATGAATACAATGCTGCCGACCGAGAAACCTATTACTTCCGCGGCATGTACTTACGTCTGTTGCGTGCCATAGAATATATGACTCAACAGCCCGAGTGGGATGGCAAACGCATTATCGTTATTGGCGAGAGCCAGGGTGGTGGACAGGCTGTTGCTGCAGCAGGACTCGACCCGCGTGTCAGCTGTGTGGTGCTCAACGTACCTGCGATGCAGGATTTGGGTGGAGCCAGAAGAGGACGCCGCAGCGGCTGGCCACAACCCATAGAGAACCATCAGCATCTCTCACAATCCCAACTGGATGCCACACTTCCCTATTTCGATGGGGCACAGCTTATTCGTCATTCCAAGGCCGAGATCTACTGCGAGATAGGACTGATAGATACCACTTGCCCACCCTCTGCCGTATGGTCGTCGCTCAACAATGCAAAGGGCAAGAAGACCGTCAACTGTGTGCCCTTCCGCACCCACGCATGGCCTTCTGGAGCATTCCGTCAGCCGTGGGAACAGAAATACCTTCGCCCACGTGAGGCATTCATCAACGAATATCTGAAGTAAAATATGAAACGATTCATCTTATCTTTAACATTCATATCTGTATGTGTCTGCATTTGCGCGCAGAACATGACTTCTTTTGAATCATCCTACGAGGCAGTAGAGCATATGCGACTAGGATGGAACCTAGGCAATACGCTGGATAGCAATTCGGGCGACACGCTGAACATGTGGATTGAACACTGGACCGATTGCACGCCTGCAGTTTACGAGAAAGCTTGGGGACAGACCGTGGTGAAACCGGAACTTTTCAGATTATTCAAGGAAGCAGGCTTTAATGCTATCCGCGTACCCGTGACCTGGTACCCTCATATGGAAGCCAAGTTCAAATTCAACACAAGTAGCAATAGCATCTGGTACCCATCGAAAGACGATATCGGTACTAAGGTGCAGACTGCATGGATGCAACGTGTGAAGGAAATCGTTGATTACGTCATCGGCCAAGGAATGTATTGTATTCTTAACATCCACCATGATACAGGTGCCTCCAACACTGCATGGCTGGTAGCTGATGAAGCCACCTATACCAGCCAGCATGAACGTTTCGAAGCGATATGGCAGCAGATAGCCGAGACATTCCGCGACTATGACGAACACCTGCTGTTCGAAGCCTACAACGAGATGTTAGACGGTGACCGTTCGTGGTGTTTTGCCTCGTTTGGTGCACCAGGAAACTATAACGCCGCCAAAGCCAAGGCGGCCTACACTGCCATCAACAATTATGCCCAGAATTTCGTAGATGCAGTCCGTGCCACCGGAGGCAACAACGCACAGAGAAATCTCGTCGTCTCCACATACGGGGCATGCAACGGAGGGGGAAACTGGAGTTCCCATCTGCAAGACCCACTCAAGGAAATGCTATTGCCCAACGATCCTGCCGGCGAAGGACACATTATCTTCGAGGTGCATAGTTATCCCGAAGTCAAGAATCTCAACAATGCCAAGAACGAGCTACAAAACAACATTAATGACCTCAAGAAGTATCTGGTGAAGAAAGGTGCACCTGTCATCTTCGGTGAATGGGGAACAAGTACAGAAAAAGCTTACGAGAACTACCGCAACAACATGCTTGAATTTGCTCGCTATTTTGTACAGCAGACCAAGCAAGCAGGGATGGGCACCTTCTACTGGATGGGGCTCTCAGACGGAGCCGACCGTGATAATCCAGTCTTCACCCAACCTGACCTTGTAGATGCCATCACCAAGGGCTACTATGGTGACGGCGGTTATGCCGATGGCATTAGATCAACCTCCAATTCCACTGGAAAAGATAAGAGGAAGGATGACAGATGCTATGACCTGAGCGGTCGCCGTATCACAAATTCAACCGAGCAATCTGGTATAATTATTAGAAATGGTAAGAAAGTAATCAGGCAATAAGATGAGAAAGACATCATTTATACATATCTTGCTGATGCTGTTCATGGTGAGTGGCATTTCGGCACAGGAGTCCCGGCAGTTGTCGCCAGAGGCTGAGGCTCTGCTGCAGTATCTGAAGGAGATTGAAGGCGAGAAAACACTTTCGGGAACTACTGCCAACGTAAACTGGAACATCAACGAGGCCAAGTGGGTAAACAAGCACACAGGCAAATGGCCGGCGCTGAATTTCTTTGATTTCATCCACCTTCCTTTCTCGCCATCCAACTGGATTGACTACAGTAATATCACCGAAGTCTATAACTGGCATAAGAATGGTGGCATCGTAGGTTGTATGTGGCATTGGAACATGCCAACCAACGATGGTCAGGACTGGACCTGCACGCCAGGTACGGGTAACAAAGAAACCGGCTTTGATGTCCGAAAGATCTTCGAGCCCGAGTCGGCTGAGTATAAGCAGATGATGAATGACATTGATAAGGTAGCCTCTACTCTTAAAAAACTCAAACAACGGAAAATTCCCGTGTTGTGGCGTCCATTACACGAGGCAGGTGGCCAATGGTTCTGGTGGGGACTTGATGCAGAGGCTTGTAACGAACTGTGGCGAGTGATGTACGACCGGTTCACCAATCGCCATGGTCTCAACAACCTCATCTGGGTGTGGACATCAGCAGCAGAGTGGAACAAGCCTTATAGCGACGGCTACAAATGGTATCCTGGCGACGAATATGTGGACATCGTGGGTATTGACATCTACAACAATAGCAGCGCCAGTAACATCAATTCCACCTGTTTCAAAATGCTGAAACAGCACTCCCCCGACAAGTTAATAGCTCTTACTGAGTGTGGCAATCTGGCAACCATCAGTCAACAATGGAAAGCAGGGGCTAGATGGCTCTATTTCGCGCCATGGTATGATTATGAACGCACCAACAAACCCGATAGTGAGGCGTTCAAGAGCACGGAGCACACCCATTGCAACGCAGCCTGGTGGACAGAGGCTTTCTCCAACGACTATGTCCTCTCGCGTGAAGATTTCAAACAAGAATTGCAAACAAGTTTAAAAGCTGTTCAGGCTGAGCAAACACTCGCGCCCTCCGGCAGCTATGACCTTTTTGGACACCCTTGGACGGAGGGCCGCCGTGGAATCTTTATTAAGAACGGAAAGAAATATATTAGAAAATGATGAAACGATATTTACTTATTGGATGGCTGTTGACCATCGCGTGGATTGGAGCAACGGCACAAACTATTCGTTTAAGCTCCGAAGCTTCTGGAAAACAGTTTGACGGCATTGGTGCCGTAAATGGTGGCGGTGCCACTTCTGTATTATTGAAGGACTACCCAGAGCCTCAGCGCTCACAGATTATGGATATGGTATACAAACCAATGTTCGGAGCTAGTGTCAGCGCACTTCTTGTGGAAATTCCTGGTGACGGCAACAGTACACAAGGTTCTATGCCCTCACATAGCCACTATCAGGGCGACCATAACTACCTGCGCGGCTATATGTGGTGGGTGATGCAGGAGGCGAAACGGCGTAATCCGGCTCTTGCCATTGATGCTACTTCGTGGAGTGCCCCAGCCTGGGTGGGTAATTACTGGTCAGACAATATGGTGGACTACTGCATCGATTGGCTTCAGGGACTCCGTGAGGTACACGGTCTGGAACTGGATGCTTTGGGCTGTCACAACGAAAAGGGATGGAACGCCGATTTCGCCAAGCACCTGCGCAGAGCCATGAACGAAAGCGGATTCCAAGACGTGAAACTGCACGGCTTCGGCAACTGGGGCAAACAGAAAATGGATTTCCTGAAGTACATGCAGGATGACAAGGAACTGCGCGATGCCCTTGATGCCGTCTGCGCCCATACTTTCAGCGAGATACAATTGACTCCTGAAGAACGCAAGATAGCAGAGGATATGGACAAGCCTATCTGGAACAGCGAAGACCACGTGTATCTGCCAGGCTTTGATTGCCTCATCAGTATCGTCCACTGCTTTAACCAGAATTATATCGTCAGCGGCGCCACCAAGGTCATCAACTGGTATGACATCGGAGCTACCTATCCATTGGAGCCATATAGCAAGGAACCACCCATGCTGCTGGCCCAGGAACCCTGGAGCGGACATTACACAGTCCGTGATGCGCTATGGGGATATGCTCACTACGGACAGTTCACACGTTTGGGCTGGCGTTATATCGACGACGGTTGTATGAATTTGTCTGGTGGCGGTTCGATGGTGACGATGCGCGACCCGCAGACTGGTGACTATAGTATCATAGCCGAGACCAAAGGAGCTAAGAAGCCACAGACAATCAAAGTAAAAATAGCGTACGGCCTATCTACAGATAAACTATGTGTGTGGTACAGCGATTCCCAACAACAGTTTGTTCGTCTGAAAGACATTACGCCCAAGGGAGGAAGTTTCTCTATTACCCTGAAACCAGATGCTGTCTATTCCATTTCCACTACTACGGGACAGCAGAAAGGTTCATTCTCAAACATTCCTTCATCTAAGCCTTTCCCTATACCATACGAAGATAACTTTGAGCAATACACGAATGCTTCGGAGTGGGGCTTTTTACCTCACTATCTGGCAGATTTGATCGGATGCTTTGAGTTAAGACCCACTCCCGCTCCAAACCCTAAACTCTCAACTCTCAACTCCAATACCTGTATCCAGCAGGTAGTTGGTTCCCATACACTCAGTTGGGCTCCAGAATGGCATCACTATACCATCCTGGGAGATGCCAATTGGACTGATTATGAGATAAGTGCCGATGTCTATCTGAATCCTGGCGACCAGGCTGGAGTAATGGGACGCCTCTGCGATGTAGGTTCTGGATACGGTATTTGGGCCAAAGGATACTACCTGAAGATGGACGACAAAGGGAAGGTAACACTTATCCTGACTCGTGGAAAACGTGACCAGAAGGAACTTATTGGCGACAAAGAACAGCAGGCAATCATTCTGGCACGAAAGGATGTGGAGATTGGCGGTGAATATACACTCGACGAAACACTGGTAAACGGCATTGCTCCATGTCAGTGGCATAACCTGAAATTAAGCTTCGAGAATGACCGGATAACGGGATTCGTTGATGGCATGGAAGTGGTACGTGCTAAATCTGATCATTACGGTAAGGGAATGGCCGGACTTATTGCCCCGCTTTTGGAAAGAAGTGTATCTACACCTTACTTCGACAACTTGCGTATCGTTCCTCTTGGACGCACACATGCTACAGAGACCGCCATTCCGTCTATACAGCCTATTTACCCTGCGTCAGCTAACTATAATGGGCGGCAAGCTTTATTACAAAGATTAAGACATCTTAGCAAAAAGGGTATTATGTTCGGTCACCAAGACGATCCTTTCTACGGTCTTGGTTGGCAGTGGGAACGCGGCAGAAGCGATGTGCTTGAAGTCTGTGGCGACTATCCAGCTGTTATGGGCTTCGAACTGGGAGGTATCGAGTTGGGCGATGTCAAGAGTTTGGACAGCGTACCTTTTTCCCGTCTTCGTGAAGAATTGTTAGCCCACGTACGTCGTGGTGGTATCGCAACCATCTCATGGCATCCGCGCAACCCGCTGACTGGTGGTACGGCGTGGGACAATAAAAACAATACCGTTGTCAAGAGCATTCTTCCTGGTGGAAGTAGGTACCAGATGTTTCAAACGTGGATGCAACGGCTATCGGCATTCCTTCTGTCGCTGAGTGATGAGCACGGGAAGCCCGTACCTGTCATCTTCCGTCCCTGGCATGAGAATAGCGGAGGTTGGTTCTGGTGGGGAAAAGGACTTTGTACAGCCGACGAATACAAGACGCTGTGGAATATGCTGCAGGACAAGCTATTGGCCGATGGGTTGACAAATATCGTATGGAGTTGGAGTCCCAATTTTGGAATGAAGGAGGATGATATGAATTCTTACCCCGGTAACAGCCGTGTAGATATCATAGGTCTGGATGCTTACCAGAATCCTGACGGCGAGAAAGATTTTATCAGTACCCTCAACAAGGACCTTACTATGCTGTGCCGATATGCATCGGAGAAAGGTAAGATGGTTGCCCTCACGGAATGTGGTTATCAGAACCTGCCCGACCCGACTTGGTGGACACGCGTGCTGAAGCCTCAGATAGAGAAGTTCCCCATCAGCTACTTCCTCGTCTGGCGCAACTTCAATAGCAAACATTACTTTGCTCCAGCGCCATCGACCAAGGATGCACCCGACTTTCGTAAGATGGTCGAAGATAACAGAATTCTCATGCTTAACGATATAAAGTAGTAATATGGATTTTAAGGAAAGAATGATAGAACTACGCCAGCGCCACGAGGATTTGCTGGCAAGAGAGAACAAACCTATAGAACGCTTTGGCAATGGAATATATCGAAAGTACCAGTTCCCCATACTCACCGCCGAGCACACGCCCCTCGAGTGGCGCTACGACTTCTCGCCCGAGGACAACCCCTATCTGATGCAGCGCATCATGATGAATGCCGTGCTGAATGCAGGCGCCATCAAGCTGGAGGGGCGCTACCTGCTGGTATGTCGTGTAGAGGGTGCAGACCGCAAGAGTTTCTTTGCTGTGGCCGAGAGTCCTAATGGCATCGACAACTTCCGCTTTTGGGACGAACCCATCACGATGCCCGAAGACCTCATCCCCGCCACTAATATATATGATATGCGCCTGACACAGCACGAGGACGGTTGGATTTACGGCGTGTTCTGTGCAGAGCGTCACGACGACTCACAGCCCGGCAATCTCAGTGCCGCTACAGCAACTGCTGCCATTGCTCGCACGAAAGACCTCAAGGACTGGGAACGTCTGCCCGACCTCAAAAGCCGTAGCCAGCAACGCAATGTGGTGCTTCATCCTGAGTTCGTGGATGGCAAGTATGCTTTCTACACCCGTCCGCAGGATGGATTCATAGACACCGGCAGCGGAGGAGGCATTGGTTGGGCACTGGTGGAAGACATCACACATGCAGAGGTCAAAGAGGAAATCATTATCAATCCGCGGCACTATCACACCATCCAGGAGGTGAAGAACGGAGAAGGACCTGCACCGCTGAAGACGCCGAAGGGCTGGCTGCATCTGGCTCATGGGGTGCGCGGCACTGCCGACGGACTGCGCTACGTATTATATATATATATGACAGCCCTCGATGACCCCACACGTGTGATAGCCCAACCTGGTGGTTGGTTCTTGGTACCCGAGGGAGAGGAATACGTGGGCGATGTGATGAACGTAGCCTTCTCCAATGGCTGGATAGTCGATGACGACGGTCGCGTCCTCATCTATTACGCCACAGCCGACACCCGTCTCCACGTGGCTGTCAGTTCCCTCGACCGCCTCATTGACTATTGCATGAACACGCCCGAGGACGGACTGACGACGGGAGCAAGCGTGGAAACCATCAAACAACTCATCCGCAAGAATCATGGTACGCTTAAGTGAAAAAATAGGTTACGGCTTCGGCGACATGTCATCGTCGATGTTTTGGAAGGTGTTTTCTTACTATCTGCCCTTCTTCTACTCCAATGTCTTTGGGCTGAGCCTTGTAGATGCAGGCGTGTTGGTACTCGTCACCCGCATCTGGGATGCCGTCAGCGACCCCATGATGGGCATTGTTGCAGACCGCACACAGACCCGCTGGGGAAAGTACCGTCCCTATCTGCTCTGGGTGGCACCATTGTTCAGCATCGCCGGCATCCTGCTGTTCACCACGCCCGACTGGTCGTATGGTGCCAAACTCATCTATGCCTATATAACCTACATCCTCATGATGACCATCTACACGGCCATCAATGTGCCATACGGAGCTATGCTGGGAGTGATGACCGACGACTCGCAGGAGAAGACAGTCTTTTCCTCCTTCCGTATGTTCTTTGCCTATGGTGGCTCATTTGTCGCTTTGGCAGCATGGGAACCGCTGGTGAATTTCTTCAAGGCTGGAGGTGGGCCTACCTCTCTCGCTTGGCAGCACGCCATGATGGTCATTGCTGCCGCATGCCTAGTGCTCTTCCTGCTCACTTTTGCCCTCACACGTGAGCGCCTGAAATCCATCTCCACTGTCAGCATAGGCAAGGACTTCCGTTCGCTCCTTTCCAATCGTCCGTGGTGGCTGCTCATAGGTGCTGCCCTCTGTTTTAATCTCTTTTGTACCGTCCGAGGAGCCACAGTCGCCTATTACTTTGCCGACATTATCGGTTTTGACAGGGTTCTCAAATTATCAATTGTCAATTGTCAATTATCAATTCTCTTCTATGCGGGCCTTTTCCTCAGCGTAGGCGAAGTCTCGAACATGGTGGGTGTGGCTTGTACCGTTCCCCTCGCTCGTCGTCTTGGCAAGAAGTCGCTGTTCATGGCTGTCAATGCCTTCCTCTTGGTGTTGAGTGTCGCCTTCTTCTTCATCCCTGTTTCGCCCACAGGTTTCTGGCTTATGATCCTTTTCCAGGTTCTCATTAGCATCCTCACGGGTATGATGTCGCCTCTCGTCTGGTCGATGTATGCAGACGTCAGCGACTACGCCGAATTGCGATACAAGACAGCCTCCACAGGCCTCATTTTCTCATCCAGTTCGATGGCGCAGAAATTTGGTGGTGCTATTGGTGGTGCTGCTGTTCTATGGCTCCTCTCAGCCTGTGGCTACGTACCGCGTACCGATGAACAGTTGGCAGCCCAAGCCCTCATCACCCAGCCCGAGTCCGCCCTTCTCTGTCTCCGCTACCTGATGTCCTTCATCCCCGCCACTGTAGCACTCATAGCTATTCTTACCTGTCACTTTTATCCCCTGACAGCAGAACGCATGACAGACATCAGCCGACAACTGAAAGAAGCCCGTTCGTAACAAACCATAGTTCGAAAGGTCTCCGAAAGATGTCCGAAAGAAATCGGAAGTGAGTCTAGTTGAACTCTAATCAATCTTAGTTAGCGTTCCCACTGGAAGTGGTAGCGGAAGCGACGATTGGGTGCGGTGTCTCCTGTGGTGGAGACGGAGATGATGTCTGATGGGTCTGTGGGATTATCTGCCCACTTGAAATCTAAACTGAAGGCGTTGCCCTTCAGATGGAGTTTATTTCTGGGAACCTTAATGGTAAGGCGGTTGCCTTCGGTACTCATAACTACTGGGGCTATGGCTTGCCATTGTTGGGTGGCGACATCATAACGCTGAAGCTGACCTCCGCTCACCAAGTAGTCATAACCTTCCCAACCCATAGAACGGGTATCTGTATCAATGTACAAGAGCATCCAGTTCCGGTCTGTAGCAGGGGTAAGGTTTTCTGCTGTTATGGCCTCAAAGATAATCTCTTTTTTGGTTACGCTGACACGGGCTTCTATGATGTCATTACGACCTGTGTTGTCAGTGTAATGCAGACCTCCGTAGCCGTTATGGTCGCGATGGATAACGTCCCCACGGGTATCAAAATAGGTAGCTGGGGTATTGTAGCCTATGGTTGCAGGTTGTGGCCTTACACCCTTATAACGACGGATGTTCTGCACCATCTGGTAGTAGTAGTTGTCGGTATATCCGCCTTTCATGGGTTGGATGCTGCGATTGAACTCGGCATTGTACTGGTCTACAAAATAGAATGGATTCTCGCGACCCAGGAAAGTTGTGGGGCCAGGAACGGTTTCACTTCCTGGAGCAAGGCCAGAACGGTATTTGCCTGCTGTCCATTCGTTCCAGTCGTTGATATAAATGAAATCAGGGTCTACACTGAGTGCCTCATCCCAACGGTCTTGGAAGTATATGCCGTAACCCTCAGGGTTTGCTACAGTCTTGCCTAACCAAGGAACGTAAGCTGAATCGGGTAGGTCATACTGGTTGAGGGTAGGCTCTTTTGTCTCACGACGCCAACTTTTTCCTGTAATACTGATGGGGTGTTGAGCTGGTGTGACGGCCATTTCCTCCAATCGTCCCTGATGGCGTGAAGCAAGGTCGCGTGGCTGCATGTCGGCCACACGCTTGTCGTTCATCTCATAGCCAAAGCTCCAACTGTCCTCTGTACCCACATAGCGGTGGCCGCCCCATTCGTAATAGCCCCACCACATGTTGCGCAGGGTGAAGAAGTTATAAATCTCCTGTGGGTAGGAGCCTGCATTGTAGCCGCCTCCGTTGGCATCGTGGTCGGGCTCAGCATTGTAAAGCAAGAGCGGCTTACCTTGCCACTGGAACCAGAAATCTTGTGCTATACCTTTTTTATATATACGCTCAAACAATTGGGTGACTACGCTGACAACATTTCCGTTGAAGGCCCAAAAGCAGAACAGGGGAACGGGGTTACCCAGGGAACGCATCTTCTGCATTTCATCAAACAGAACATTCCATTCATCCCAATACAGGACGGCATTGGTAACATCCAGTATCAGTACATCAACGCCGGCATCGGCCAACATGGAAAGGTCTCGACGGATAAGCCAACGATCCTGACTGAGGAAATAGCCTGCTTCTGGTTCTCCCCAGTGAAGGCTCCATTCCTTCCAGGCTGGGTGATAGGCATCTAATCGGGCTTCAGGAGCTTCCTGAAGGGTACGGGTAACATCGCCTCCATAGGGAGAGCGGAGTCCGAACTTACCTTCATCGTGCCAAGTGATATAGAAAATGCCTACGGTGCGAGGTCTATCGGTACGCAATGGAGCCTCTGAGGCTGTAGGCATAACGCGCCCTAATGCATCAGATGCTACCCATGTATCTGCCTTTAGGTCAATGCTTTGCGCATAAGTTGGCAGATAAAGAAACAGCGTGAATAGGAGTGCGACGTGTTTTCTCATTTAGCATTCACAGTAAAGCGTGCACTGCCATTAGCCTTGCCGTATGCAACACTTGAGGTGGAGTATATGTAGCCTGATGCGCTACCAGATTCATAATTGCCTCCGTCTTCTACCTGAATACCCTCGCCACTAAAAGCATAGGTTGCGCTGAACTTGATGGTGGAAAGACCCAAGGCATTAGCCGGAATGGTGAATGTAATAGTAGGATCGTAACTGCCATCAAGGTAACCATCATAGTTGGTGTGGACGGATTTTGTAAAGAATACAGAATCTTTATACGTTAGGCCATCTTCCAACAAAATGGGGGCTGTAACTTCCCAATTGTAAGTGGTTGCGTTTATAAGGTGTCCTTTCTGATCCTGGAGAGCAGTAACGGTTATCGGATCTCCTGCATGAATGCCTGTTCTGGGGTTTACTTCCTGGCCGTTATTGGTAAACAGGAAACCTTTCCAGGTGGGAGGGTAAGAAGAATAGTCTTTCTTCTCACAGGATGATAAGGATACCAATAAACATGTAATTACAATAAATAATGAATAATGTCTCATATCTTTATATTTAATTTTTTCAGTTCTGAATATAAACGTTGTACGGGCAAGCCCATTACATTAAAGTAGGAACCCTCGAGACGTGTAACTCCAATATAGCCTATCCACTCCTGAATGCCGTAGGCTCCAGCTTTGTCCAGCGGATGGTAGGTCTTTACATAATGGTCTATTTCCTGTTCTGTCAGTTGTGCAAAAGTGACGTCACTGGTACACGAGAAGGAATGTGCCCATTCTGTAGTCTTTATGGTAACACCGGTTATAACCTGATGGGTGCGTCCTGAAAGCATGGTGAGCATTTGGCAGGCCTCTGCATCATCTTTGGGCTTGCCCAGTACCTGATTGTCCAAGCAGACAATGGTGTCTGCTGTAATAAGCAGTTCTGAATCGGCAAGTATATAAGGCTCTGCTTTCTTTTGGCTAATGAAAACAGGAATTTCTGCAACGGGGAGGTTGTGGGGGTATGATTCGTCGATGCCGTCAATAATGCGAACCTCGTACGATACTCCTAAACCAGCAAGCAACTCGCGCCGTCTGGGCGAGTTGCTTGCCAATATGATATTATAAGTTTTCGTGGAAGTCTTTTTTATTTGTTTACAGCAACCTTCATTCCCTTGATAACATAGATACCGCTGGGGAGGGTCTTCATAGCCTTGTTTATGTTGGCCTTAGACTGTACCATAGCACCCTGAACGTTGTAGATGTCAACCTCTGCGTCCTGAGACTGCAAATCCTTGATGCAGGTTTCCTCGCCAGCAACATCTGTGATGTGCTTAATCTCCAGTGCCTGTGCTGTTACGCTCTTTGCATCCCATGTGAATCCACAACGGGTGGGTAGGAATGTCTTGTCACCATTTGTGCAGATGAGGATGCTCTGTAACTCGTCAGTCTCCTGCATAGCGGGAATACCATAACGACCTTCAACCTGAATGCTTTCCCAACTGCTGCCAAAGGTTATCTGGTTACCTTCTGAATCAGTCTTTGTTACACACTTGAGGGCTGTGCTTACGGCTTCAGCATCTGTGCTGTTGGCACGTAATGTCTGAAGAGTAGGAGAGTAAATGAGGTAGGGAACACCAGCCTCGATACCTTCGTTAGTGCAATCCAGGAAGTACAGATTGAGGGTGCTTCCTTCTTGGCCGATAGAAATAAGACGCTCTACCTGAACTCCCTTTGCTGCTGCCTGCAACTGATCGGCAGAAAGACTCATAGGAAGGCAGATACTGTTATAACCGGCAAACAGGGTACGGTTAATCTGTACGGGCTGTTCCTCGTTATTAAGCAGACTTACATTCAGGGTAGTACCTGATGTGTACAAATTCTTAACTTTATTCTGTGCAAATGCCTGAGAACAGAAGGCGGCTGCAGCCACCAATGCGAGTGTAAAATGTTTCATATCTCTTGAATTTTATGTTATTTTTATTGTTTACGAGTGCAATATTACAAATTCTCTTTTGAATAACAAAATGTTATTCCCTCTTTTTTGCACGTTTTTAACATCTTTAATAATTATTCCTTATTTTTTGAGTGCTTGAATGCTGGAAACATGGTGTAAAATGTACGAACGCATGATGTGAATGGCATTCTTGTTGGTTCCGCCAAGAGGAATGATAAGGTCGGCATACCTTTTGGTGGGTTCAATGAACTCTTCGTGCATGGGTTTCAGCACGTCTCTGTAACGGTCTATTACCATTTGTACGGTGCGTCCGCGTTCAATGATATCACGCTGAATAACACGTATCAGTCGCTCGTCGGGGTCCGCGTCGACAAAGATTTTAAGGTCCATAAGGTCGCGCAATTCCTTCTTCCACAGCGCCATAATACCTTCGATGATAATAACCTCGCAAGGCTCGATGTGTATGGTCTCAGGCAATCGGTTGCTGATAAGATAACTGTATGTAGGTTGTTCAATGCTTTTATGTTCACGCAGCGTCTGAATTTGCTGGGTTAACAGTTTCCAGTCAAAAGCATTGGGGTGGTCAAAGTTGATTTTCTTGCGTTCCTCCATGCTGAGGTGGGAGGTGTCATTATAATATGAATCCAATGGTATTACGGCAACCTTATCTGTGGGTAATGCCTCGATAATCTTCTTTACAACAGTGGTCTTACCAGATCCTGTTCCGCCTGCAATTCCTATTATGTACATTTTTGTAAAGTTTATAGTTTAAAGTTGAAAGTTTATAGTCAGTTTAATTAGTTTGAAGTTTTCGGTTTTATATGTGGTCACATCCGTTATTATGTTATTTCGTTATTTCGACACTTTTTGCGGCCCGTTTTTTGTTTTTGTCTTTGTTTTTGTTATTGTTATTGTTTTTGTTTTCGTCTTTGTTATTCTTTTGCCTTCTGAATGCTTCTTTCCAGTTATTAAAGTCTCTCTTGAACTGAATACCCAGGCCTTGTGTCGTAAGAGATGACTGAACGAAATACCTGTCGTTTGTCTGGTTGTATGCTTTCAGTGAGAAATCTCCGTTGCGAGTGAGAATATACTGGATATCGAAGTCGCCAATAAAATTGTTGGTGCTGTAGTAACTTTCGCGATAACCAAAGTTTCCGTTAATCAATAGCCTGTTGTTCAGCATCTTTCCACTAAGCATTCCCTCCACATCCAGTTGGTCCCAACCGGTTTCTCCTGTGCGTAGGTTGGTGCCGAAGGTCCAGTTGTTGGAACCAACGGCATTGGAAAGAATCTGGTTGAACTGACTGGACAAAGTACTGCTCAGGAAGGAATTTATGGCCATGCTGCTTTGTCCGCCGCTATTCTGCTGATACTGAGCACCATAGCTGTAGAAACGTCCTATTCCTAGTAGATAGATTATCTGCATATTGCGTTCTTCTTCTGTATTGACCATAGAACGAACCATCTTTTTCTCATCCTCGTTGGCGTTGGGTAGGTCGAAATCGAATGTCACTTCAGGTGCTCCAGCAATGCCGCCGATATTCATGATACAGTCTACACGGGTGTTGGCAAGTCCAAGTCCCGTAGCAGAGAGGTCATCTAAGGAAACATTGGGCACAGTATATTTTGCTTTCAGGTTTAGGGATGCCTGCATGGGGTTACCTCCGAAAATAATGCTTCCGTCGCGCTGGAATGTAAAATCCTTACGGATAACATCTTGCATAGACATTTTATAGATGCCGTTATCTACTCTGTAGGTACCGTACATCTGAAATTTGCCTTTGTTATAAAAGTTGGCAAGTATGTGGCCATTCCCTGCAATGTTAATGTGATCGCCGGTGCGCTGATCCATTATAAGCTTGAGTGTGGCTTTAGGGTTGATGTCAAGGTCGAAGTTGATATGAATATCTGTCTTTGGCTTTTCTGCTTGGATGGCTTCCGGCTGTAAGGTTGACGTAGAATCCTTATGCGATACATAGGTAATAAAGGCAGCGTCTGTAAGTGTTTCGGGAGATGCCACCTTATATACTAAGGTTGTTTTTTCGCGAGGTGTAACATTGACATCAACATTCAGGATGCCAGGTTGGCCTGTGAGTTTCAACTGGCCGTCTGCAAAGACTGTTCCATAGAAATTGGCATCGCCGAAATCACGGGAGTCGTACCCCAAGATGTTGTTTGCCGTAGCACTGAATTCGTATCTCATATTAGTGAAACGGTCATAAAGCAGATGTCCATCGAGAATAGCTGTATGTTCCGCATCGGCATTGTTGCTGTATGAGTCGTGAATGGTGATATCCTTAAGCCAGATATTGCCAGGACGCATGATAACACTGTCTCCTGCTGCGTGATAGTCGACTCCAAGAGAGAGGACGTGCATAGAAGCCTCATTCAGCATAAGATCCCCCTCCATGGCAAAAATCTTAAAAGGACCATGCAGGCGAGTCCATCCGCTAACGCTACCCTGAAGATTGCTGAAAATGCCTTTTGTCCATTTGTCAAGGAATGCAATGTTAGTGTGGTCGGCACGAATGTACAAATCAAGGCCGCTTCCTTCCTCCTTTCCTGGCGTTACGGTTCCGCTGACACTTGTCTGATGCTTGGTGGCGAGGTCTCTCATGTGTGCATCGATAGTAATGGTTTTTCCCTTGCTTCCCCAATTGCAGTAGGCATCACAGTCGCCCATAGGAGCACCGTTTAAGAGGAAATCATATATGTGCATGTAGCCGTCTATTACGGGTTTCTTTAATACAGACGTGGCATAGACGAGCCCTGTGGCTTTACCGTCAAAATCAACTGAATGGAAGTTTACCATATCGAAGATGTAGGCAAGATCAATCTGGTTGAGGTCGGCGGTGAGTGTGTCGGTACTTTCTTTAGAAATTCTTCCGCTTACGGCTATATGTCTGTTCTCACATTCCAGTTTAATATTTTCAACATCTATAACGTTATCATGGAAATTAACATGAGCCGGTAAAAGGGTCCATGTGGTGTCGTTAATAATAATGTTGGATTTGTTGATGACTCCTTCAATGGCTTGATGACCTGACAGGTCGCGATGGAAATATCCGATCAGGTTGATACTGCCGTTCATGGAAGGACTCTTATGGTTGTCCCAGTCAAGGCGAGTGATAAGTTTATCCTGGTTGGCGTATGAATTAAGAATCAGTTCTGTAGCTCTTCCTTTCATTATTCTTTCAGTTTTTAAGCTGGTTTGAATGATGTTTTTGTAGCTTTCAAGATGCAGTTCAGTGTGCCTGAGGTCGTTGTTTGCATAATTCAACTGGGGTATGTTGGCATTGAGGATGATTCTTTGCGTAGTATTGTTCATTTCTCCTTGAATAACGGCTGTTTCCGGAATCTTAATTTCTTTCCCGGTCATGGAACTGAGCAAGGTTGTGTCCTTTGCGGCGATAGCAAAGGTAATGTCGTTTTCAGAAGATACCTTATGCTGAGGTTCTGGAAAAATGCTAGGCAAAGCCTGATGGGTAATATTCAGGAATGCCGGAGCCAGATCTTTCCATTTGAAACGTCCAATGGCATTGGCAATTATAAAAGGACTGGAAATGGAAATAATTTGCTGATCCTCTTCGTTACATCGACTGCTAATTTGAATACTGTCTATCACGGTAGGACCGTTCTGCTCCGAGAATATCGTAGCATCTGTAATACTGATGTTTCCTGTTAGATGTTCTAAGTCGACGAAATCCATATCGACATTTAAATTGGCACTATAGCTAATTCCTTCCTGTGATTTTGTAAGGTTCAATTGATGGGGTGACAGGTTTGATAGTGTGCCTGAGCATTGAATAGATTTCCTGTTTTGTTGTAAATCAGCGAATGTCTTTAATTGCAAAGATCCGTTAAGGTCGGCTATGTCAACATTAGCATTATATGTGTTTCCCTTTGTGGCTCCGTTGATATCAATGCCTTTGTACTCATGATTACGGAAGACTAGATGGTTTATCAGACTTTCAAATGAAATCTCAGGCTTGTTGTCCTGCCCATGTAAACGTCCGTTAGCCTCAGCAGAGAAGGCAACATTTCCCAATTCATTTGGTTTCCCTGTAGAAAGCAACTGCCCAAGATTTAACTTAGATGATGAAATCTTAGCCAGAATCTTATCCTTGTCAATAAGTTTTCCTTGCAGCGTTAAAGCACCCAGTTGAGTTGTTGTGGTTAAGTTTGCATCTATCGTGTTGTTTTGGTAACTGACATCACCCTCTGTTAATGTGTTGCCTATGTTTGAGAGATAGGGACTAAGTTCAGTCTCTTCTCCTCGTATGTTCTTGGTGAAAAACTGCTGAATATTTTTGCTGGTTTTTAGCTGCAAAGAGTTTACGTTGACAGATGGGTTAGAGGTAAAATCTTGCACTTTTGCATTAGCTTCAAGTTGTATGTTCTGTCTGGTATCTGATAGCGTAAAAGCAGGCAGCAGTATATTATCTCCTTGAGTGATGCATTTGCCCTCAATGTGAATAGGGTCGTTAAAATTCTGTAGCTTATTGGTGAAACATTTGAAATCGGAAGGTATGACTTTTGCTTCAACCTCTCCGTTTATGTTAGTTTCCTTCAGCCATTGCTTAATATCGCCTTCTAAAGGAATGTATGGATAGTTTGCACATAATTGGTCAATCTTCAAAGCAGAATTGTCTGTTTGTAGAATAAATTCGGACAATTTGGCTTGCTTACTGTTGGCTTCCAATAGGAAAGATAATTGGTTCATAGCCAATCCACTTCCTTCAATAAAACTGAGTCTTTTTAGGGCTATTCCAAGCGTGTCAGGCAGATTGACAAGAACTTTGGCGTTTACGTCTATGTCGCTGACACTTAAATGACTAAGGTTAAATTGTAGCGGTGTTACTGGGGCACTCCACATGTCGTAATGCACAGAACTGCGTCTGGCCAGCAATGTGCCTATCTGAATATTCGCCTTGTTTTTCTTGTCTTTATCTTTCTTGCTGAATTTGTCTATTAGGAACTGACAGTTCAGGGGAGCTTCTGCATTTGCTTTGTATAGTTTTATATCTGCTCCGATAATTTGGGCATTGTCTATTTGAACTTTTTTATCCAGCAGAGGCAACAGGCTTATTTTTGCTGCTATACGGGAAGCGTTCAACATAAGCGAATCATTCCGATCGTATATTTTTATATTGTCTATAATAACTCGGTTGAAAAGTCCGGGACTGACATCTTTTATAATAACTTTTGTTTCAAGATAATCTGAAAGCGATTTGGATAATACATCAGCCGTCCAACTTTGAACAGCCGGAATCTTTGAAAGGGAAAGTCCAATCAAATAGATGATGAAAACAAGTCCCACAAAGCATCTTATTATGAATTTTAGTGCTTTTATCCTTCCTTTTTCTCTTGTTTATTATACCCCAATGTAATTATCGAGAACAAAAGTACAAAATATTTTTGGAAATGTGTCAGATCCAAGTTTTTTTTTCCGATTACTACGAATAAGTGTTCTATTACTACAAATAAAAGTTAAATATGCGCGAATATCGTAAGTTTTCGATATCGAAACATTGCGAGATTCGGAATACCCTTTTAAATTTGCCCTCAGAAAACTAATCTGAGAATAATATGAAACGTAAGGACAATACACTGACCAAAGTAGAATTTGAGGTAATGAACATACTTTGGGATATTAACGGCGGAGCCTGTGCTTGGGATATACTGGAGCACTATGAGGATCCGAAACCTGCCTACACAACAATAGCCACATACCTGAAGGTACTTTACGAAAAAGGCTTTTTGGACTTTCATAAAGTTGGGGGACAGGGAAAGACGCACCGCTTTGTGCCTTTGGTAACTCGTGCGGAATATACACGCCGCACAATGCAGGAAGTCAAGAAAAACTTCTTTGGCGGCAGTGTTAAGTCAATGCTCAACTATTTCGTCAGCGAGGAAAAACTCTCCGAGGATGAAATAAAGGAACTTTTGGAATCTGTAAGCAAATCATAATTGACAACTCTAAACTCTCAACTCTAAGCTATCAACTACTCTAAACTCTACACTCTACACTCATCATGATGTCTTCCATACTTCTATACTCTATAAAGTCTGCGATTGTACTGGCAATGCTTTATCTGCCGTATATGCTGATGCTAAGACGTGAGAGTTTCTTCCGTTTCAATCGCATGATGCTGTTGGGCATTCTGTTCCTGTCGCTCGTTTTGCCGCTGTGCAACGTGTCCTGGATGTCCCTTGACCACCAGCCCGTTGTGCAAGCAGCCCAGTTGCAGATGCTCGAGTTGGGAATCCCTGTTCATGTGTTGCCCGAGGTGTTGGTGTCGCCCGATGGAGTAGGACAACCCGAACCTTCACGTTTCAGCGTCTTCCTGCTTGTCAGTATTATATATTTAATTGGTATGGTGGTGCTGCTGATACTGAGGTTCTGGCAAGTGGGTCGCCTCCAACTCGGATTGCATCGTGGCGTCTTATGGGAACAGGAAGAGCAGGGTATCCGTATCTATTGTCATGCCGACGATGTGGCTCCTTTTAGTTGGATGCATAGCATCGTCATCAGTAAGCAGGACTACGACGAGGCGGGTCGCGAGATTATGCTTCACGAGATGGGACACATACAGAACCATCACTCGTGGGATGTCATTCTGCTTACGCTTGTACAGATGCTGCAGTGGTGGAATCCCCTTGTCTATGCGTTGGGCATTAGCCTACGCGACGTGCATGAGTACGAGGCCGACGACTATGTACTGCGTCAGGGGGTTTCGGCTCAGGCATACCAGTTATTGATAATAAAGAAAGCTGTTGGCTCAGGTTCCTACGCTTTCGCCAACAGCTTTAAACATAGTTTAACTAAAAAACGTATCACTATGATGCAGAAAATCAAGTCAAATCCGTGGATGCGGAGCAAGGCTCTCTATGTCATCCCGGTGGCTGCGTTGGCACTCAGTGCTTTCGCTACGCCTAAGTTTGTCGCTCCCATTGAGGAGACAGTAGCTAAACTTGGGGGCAAAGTTACGGAGAATTCTTCAAACTTGCAAGCTTCTGAGGGAAAAAGAAAGGTCGTTGAGCTAAAGGAGGCTCCACGTGTCGTTGTGGATGGCAAGGAAATGACGCCGCAAGAAGCCGTCAAAGCCGTTCAAGGTAAAGAAATCCAGATTAGCAGCGGCACAGAACCCAACGGCGAGACAACACTTTCGATAAAGACGAAAGAGAAAGTAAAGGTTGAAGAAATCTCTGGTGAAGCTTCTGCAAGTGTTGATGAAGCTCTTGAGAAAGCTACACAGCCCCTGATTGTCCTCAACGGTAAAGTCTTCGAAGTCCCTAAGGATGCGAAAGACATCAACCTCAAAAGGATGCACGAGGAGCAGCTCACTAAACTGCTTAATATCAATGTCGAGGATGTCGAGAGCATTTCCGTACTTCAGAAGGATGCCGCCATTAGTGTATGGGGTGAAAAAGGCGCCAATGGTGTTATTGATATTACAACAAAGGATGCCAATGACCTCAAAGAGAATCAGCCTGATGACAAAATATTTGACAAGCCAGAGGTGCTTCCCCAGTTTCCTGGTGGTGAGACAGAACTTTATGGTTGGCTTGCCCGAAACGTGAAGTACCCATCAGAAGCCATAGAATATGGCGTGCAGGGACGCATCTTTGTGCAGTTTGTGGTTGAAAAGGATGGTAACATAAGCGACATCAAGATAGCCAAGGTGTCAGATGGAAGAGCAATTGTGGTTACTGCTTACAAAGCAAAGGACGACAGCCCTGAGGAATTGAATAAGGAAAACGAAGAAAAGGGGCTCAAAGCTCTGCAGGATGAATCAATCCGTGTTGTAAAGGCAATGCCAAAATGGAAGCCTGGAACCAACAAGGGTAAACCTGTTCGTTGCTACTTCAGCCTTCCCATTAATTTCCGTCTTAATTGAAAAAGTTAGTTTAAGGGTTAAAGTAAATAATATGGTACCACCCAGCTCCTGCGTTGCGAAACGTGGGAGTTTTTCTTTTGCTAACTCTCTACACAAAACATTTCTGTCCTAAAGATAAAAGTCTTTTTACGGCATTTAAAACTATTTTCAAGCTTTGAAAATATATAACCAAGCCTTGAAAAAATATTTTCATGCTTTGAAAATAAATTATCAAGCCTTGAAAATAATTTTTCCCGCTAGGAAGAAGAACTTTATGTATGCTGAGCGAAAACTTTTCCTCTTGAATAAAAAAAACTTTATTTTCATTTAGTATTCCGCTCGCTTATTCGTAACATTGAGGCTACGCCTCGAAGATACTCCCGTTCGGATTATCTCAAATAAATTTGGATAATCTCTCACTTATTCGTAACATTGAGGCTATTGCCTCGAAGTTACTCTCGCTCGGGAATAAAAATAAAAACAGGCTTTTATTTTGTATTCCGCTCACTTATTTGTACCTTTGCACCCGCAAATAAAATATATTTTATTATTTTTAATATGGCAAGAGTAATCAAATTACGTAAAGGCCTGGATATCAACCTGAAAGGCAAAGCCGCAAAGGAAACTGTTAGCACCAGTTGCCCCGGAGAGTATGCACTTGTTCCGGACGACTTCTGCGGATTGAAGCCCAAAGTGGTAGTCAAAGAAGGTGATGCCGTAAAGGTCGGGGATGCGCTGTTTGTTGATAAACTGCATCCCGAGGTTAAGTTTGTAAGCCCTGTCAGCGGTACTGTTTCTCTTGTTGAACGTGGAGACAGGCGTAAGCTAATGAGTATCCGCGTTCAATCTGATGGCAAACAGGATGCTCGTCAGTTTGACGTAAAGGGCGATGTTAAGTCTTTGCTTTTGGAGAGTGGCTTGTTCGGATTCTTCCGCCAGCGTCCTTACGATGTGGTGGCCAATCCCGAAGACGCTCCAAAGGCAATTTTTGTAAGTGCATTCAACAGTATGCCTCTGAGTCAGGATTTTGAGTATATCCTGACAGGCCGGGAAGATGATTTCCAGGCAGGTATTACGGCACTGAGCAAATTAGCTAAGGTTTATCTGGGTGTAAGCGCTAAGCAGAGCAATCCGGCTTTAACGGCTGCCAAGGACTGTGAGGTTAATGTTTTCGATGGTCCTGCTCCCGCTGGTAATGTAGGTGTACAGATTAATCATGTTTCTCCCATCAACAAGGGTGAGGTGGTTTGGACGCTGGGTGCCGAAGAGGTAATCTTCGTTGGTCGTCTGATGAAGAATGGCACAGTTGACTTTACCCGTACCATAGCACTTGCCGGTAGTGAGGTGAATGCTCCCAAGTATTACAAGATGCTTGTTGGTCAGAAACTCACAACGCTGATTGAGGGTAATGTTAAGGTTGAGGGCAGTCGTATTATTAACGGTAATGTGATGACCGGTGTCAAGACCACAGCCGACGGTTTCCTCGGCGCACATGCTACTGAGGTAAATGTTATCCCCGAAGGTGATCATGCTGACGAGATGTTGGGATGGATTATGCCTCGTTTCAACACCTTCAGCACCCATCGAAGCTACTTCTCATGGCTTTTCGGTAAGAAGAAGGAATATGTTTTGGATGCCCGTATCAAGGGTGGTGAACGTCACATGATTATGAGTGGTGAGTATGACAAGGTGTTCCCTATGGATATCTTTGCCGGTTATCTTGTAAAGGCTATCATTTCGGGCGATATTGACCGCCAGGAAGCTTTGGGCATTTATGAGGTTGCTCCAGAGGATTTCGCCATTGCAGAGTTTGTTGACAGCTCTAAACTTGAGTTGCAGCGCATCGTTCGCGAAGGATTAGACATCCTCAGAAAGGAAAATGCTTAATACATTATTTATATAGTTATGAATCCAATAAAGAAACTATTCGATAACATTCATCCCTACGTTGAGGAAGGTGGTAAGTTCCATGCCTTCCGTTCGTTGGTTGACGGTTTCGAAACGTTTGCTTTCGTTCCGAATACCACCAGTCGCGTAGGTAGCGTGAATATCCACGATGCTATCGACAGCAAGCGCATCATGAGTCTTGTGGTAATTGCCTTGATTCCAGCTTTGCTCTTCGGTATGTACAACGTGGGTTATCAGAACGCTTTGGCAACAGGCCATTTGGCCGATGCAACGTTCTGGGGTATGTTCTGGTACGGCTTTCTGGCCGTTCTGCCAAAGATTGTTGTCAGCTACGTAGTTGGTCTCGGTATCGAGTTCGTAGTTGCTCAGTGGAAGAATGAGGAAATCCAGGAAGGTTTCCTGGTATCAGGTATCCTCATTCCCATGATTGTACCTGTCACTTGTCCTCTTTGGATGCTTGCCATTGCCGTTGCTTTCAGTGTTATTCTTGCAAAGGAAATTTTCGGCGGCACAGGTATGAACATCTTCAACCCTGCTCTTATTACTCGTGCTTTCCTGTTCTTCAGCTATCCTTCAGCTATGACAGGTGATGCAACCGTTTGGGTGGCTCAGGACACAATCTTTGGTCTTGGTTACAAAGCTACTGATGCCTATACCGCAGCAACACCTCTTGGCGAGGCTGCTCAGGCAGGCTTCTCCGGTTTTACTCCCGAAACCATTCAGAATGCTGTCACAGGTCTCATTCCTGGTTGTATTGGTGAAACCAGTGTTATTGCCATTGCTCTTGGTGGTTTGCTGCTGCTTTGGACAGGCGTTGCAAGTTGGAAGACCATGCTGAGCGTCTTCGTTGGCGGTGCTGCAACAGGTTATCTGATGCAGTCTCTCGGTCTGACTGAGATTCAGTGGTACGAGCAATTGGTTCTCGGCGGCTTTGCTTTCGGTGCTGTATTCATGGCAACTGATCCCGTTACAAGCTGTCGTACAGAGTGTGGCAAGTATGTCTATGGCTTGCTTATCGGTTTCATTGCTGTTATGGTACGTGTCCTCAATCCTGGTTATCCCGAGGGTATGATGCTTGCCATTCTGTTGATGAACCTTTTTGCAAGTCTTATCGACTACTGCTTCGTTCAGAGCAACATTAACATGCGTGCTAAGCGCGCTAAAATAAAGTAAGGAGGACGACGATATGAAACTGAATACAAATAGTAATGTATATACCATCTGCTATGCGGCAGTAATGGTTATCATCGTTGCCTTCCTGCTGGCTTTTGTGGCTTCTGCCCTGAAAAAGACACAGGATGCTAACGTGGCAAACGATACTAAGGGACAGATTCTTACTGCTCTTGGTTATGATAAGGCCGCTATCAATGTGGCTGATGTCTATGCCGAGAAGGTGCAAGACATGGTTTTTGTAGATGGTGAACTCAAGCCTTACGAGGGCAGTTTCAATACCACCTATGGCAGTCTCATCAAGAATGGTGAGCTTCACGTCTTTACAGCCACAACGGCTAAGGGCGAGCAGGCTTATGTGATTCCTGTTGTAGGTCGTGGTCTTTGGGGCGGTCTTTGGGGCTATATAGCTGTGAACGAGACGAAGGATAAGGTGCTTGGCACTTATTTCTATCACGAGAGCGAGACTGCCGGTCTTGGCGCACGTATCAGTGAGAAGTGGTTCCAAGACCAGTTTATCGGAAAGCCCATCTTCGGAGAGGGTGGCGAGGTTGTCCTCACAGTAGTGAAGGCAGGTGCTGCTCATGCAGAGAACGAGGTGGACGGTGTGACAGGTGCAACCCTTACCAGCAATGGTGTGGCTGCAATGGTCAAGGACGGCCTGACTGCCTACAAGGAATTCCTAGGAGGAGCTAAGTGTGCATTCGATAAGGAATGCGAACACTCATGTGAGGCTGAATGCCCCAATAAAGGCAACTGCCCTCACATGGACGAGTGCCAAGGTGAGTGCCCCAATAAGGCAGAGTGCCAGTGCCCTGAAAAGCCGTGTGAAAAAACCGATGTTGAACAATAAGATAAAAGGAGGAAAAGAATATGAGTAAATTGTTTTCTGACGAGAATAAAGCCGCATTCACCAGCCCCCTTAACGTGAATAATCCCGTCGCCGTTCAGGTGCTCGGTATCTGTTCGGCATTGGCTGTGACCAGTCAGCTGAAGCCCGCCATCGTGATGGGTCTGAGCGTGACGGTCATTACGGCATTCTCAAATGTAATTATATCTTTGTTACGCAAGACTATTCCCAACCGCATTCGTATTATCGTACAGTTGGTGGTTGTGGCAGCTCTCGTAACAATTGTTAGTCAACTGCTTAAGGCTTACGTCTATGATGTTAGCGTTCAGTTGAGCGTATATGTAGGTCTTATCATCACCAACTGTATCCTGATGGGTCGTCTTGAGGCTTTCGCTATGCAGAACAGTCCTTGGCCCTCATTCCTGGATGGTATAGGCAATGGTCTCGGCTATGCTGCCATTCTGGTCATCGTGGGCTTTGTTCGCGAACTCTTTGGCTTTGGAACACTCTTCGGCTACAATGTTATTCCACAGTTCATGTACGACGCAGGTTATAAGAATAATGGTATGATGGTGATGCCAGCTATGAGTCTGATTATCGTAGGTTGTGTAATCTGGGCACATCGTGCTTATAATAAGGAGGAGAAGTAATATGGAACACATGATTAGTCTCTTTGTCCGCTCTATTTTTGTGGACAACATGATATTTGCTTTCTTCCTGGGTATGTGCTCTTATCTGGCCGTATCCAAGAATGTGAAGACAGCTCTTGGTCTGGGTATTGCAGTAACCTTTGTGCTGCTTGTTACGGTGCCTGTTGATTATGCCCTGCAAACTTATGTGTTGGGGCCTGATGCAATTGTGGCAGGTGTAGATTTAACCTTCCTCGCCTTCATCCTGTTCATTGCCGTTATTGCCGGTATGGTACAGTTGGTGGAGATGATAGTGGAGCGTTTCAGCCCTTCTCTCTATGCATCTCTCGGTATCTTCCTTCCCCTTATCGCAGTTAACTGTGCCATCATGGGTGCCAGCCTGTTCATGCAACAGCGTATCACAATGGAACCCACCAATGCACAGTTCATTGGCGGTTTTGGTGATGCAATTGCTTATGCTCTTGGTTCTGGTATCGGCTGGCTGCTGGCTATTGTTGGTCTGGCTGCCATTCGCGAGAAGATGGCTTACACGGATGTTCCCAAGCCTTTGCAGGGTCTGGGTATCACCTTTATTACTGTAGGTCTGATGGCTCTTGCCTTCATGTGCTTCTCTGGTCTTAACATCTAAAAGTAGGAGGAATAACAATGGATATGAATTTGATTTTAGCGAGCATTGGCGTATTCCTGGTGGTCATCATTGCATTGGTCATCATCCTGCTCGTAGCAAAGGCTTATTTGTCACCCAGTGGCAATGTGAATATTACAATCAACGGGAAAGACACGCTCTCTGTTGGTCAGGGAAGTTCTCTGCTGAGCACTCTTTCACAGGAAGGTATCTTCCTGCCCAGTGCCTGTGGCGGAAAGGGTTCTTGCGGACAGTGCAAACTTCAGGTTCCTGCCGGTGGAGGCGAAATTCTTGATTCTGAGAAAGGTCACTTTACCCGTAAGCAAATTAAGGATCACTGGCGCTTAGGCTGCCAGTGTAAGGTAAAGGGTGATCTTCAGGTTAAGATTGATGACTCTGTAATGGGTGTTAAGGAATGGGAGTGCACCGTTATTGGTAACAAGAACGTGGCAACCTTCATTAAGGAGTACAAGGTGGCTTTGCCTGCTGGCGAGCACATGGACTTCGAACCTGGTTCTTATGCACAGATTAAGATTCCTGCATTTGACTGCATCGATTACGACAAGGACTTTGATAAGAGCCTTATCGGTGACACCTATCTGCCAGCATGGGAGAAGTTTGGTCTGTTCCCCTTGAAGTGTACCAATCCTCAGGAGACCATCCGTGCGTACTCTATGGCTAACTATCCTGACGAGGGTGATATTATTACCCTGAACGTGCGTATAGCTACTCCTCCTTTCAAGCCAAAGGATCAGGGTACAGGTTTCATGGATGTTAATCCAGGTATTGCATCCTCATACATCTTTAGTCTGAAGCCAGGCGACAAGGTTATTATGAGTGGCCCTTACGGAGAATTCCGTCCTGTATACGGCTCTGGCCGTGAGATGATTTGGGTTGGCGGTGGTGCCGGTATGGCTCCTCTGCGTGCTCAGATTATGCACATGCTTAAGGGTCATGGTGTTAGCGACGAAGACCGTCAGCGCCCCATGCACTACTTCTATGGTGCACGTGCTTTGGAGGAGATCCCATTCTTGGACGATTTCCTGCAGTTGGAGAAAGACTTCCCCAATTTCCACTTCCACCTGGCTTTGGACCGTCCCGATCCCAAGGCAGATGCTGCAGGCATCAAGTATACTCCAGGCTTCGTAGCTCCTGTAATGGGCGACACCTACCTCAAGGCACACGAGGCACCGGAAGACTGCGAGTACTACCTCTGTGGACCTCCAATGATGGCAAAGACTGTTCTCGACCTGCTGCATAGTCTGGGTGTTGAGGACGATATGATTCGCTTCGATAACTTCGGTGGCTAATTTCCCCGATTCATTCATAAATAATGGCATATTCCGTTTGGGATGTGCCATTATTTGTATATATTTGCACCATGAAACCAGAAGAGTTAATACACCGTTATTGTGAGGGAAATCCTGCACTTGAAAATGTCCTGCTCAAGCATAGTAGTGATGTTGCGAATCGTGCATTAAAAATTGCCGACAAACATCCGGAATTTAAGATTGACAGGCAGTTCCTTTTTGAAGCAGCAATGTTGCATGATATTGGCATTGTAAAAGTTGATGCTCCATCTATTTTTTGTTTAGGAAAAGAACCATATTTAAAACATGGCCTGTTGGGTGGCGAGATTCTACGTAAAGAGGGATTCCCGGCTCATGCACGCGTGGCAGAACGCCATACAGGCACAGGACTTACACGACAGGCAATTTTGCAGCAGTCTTTGCCTCTTCCGCTAGCTGATTATGTGCCGGAGACATTGGAGGAACAGATAATCTGTTATGCTGACAAATTCTACTCTAAAACCCGTCTCAACGAAGAGAAATCATTTGAACAGGCACTTGCCAGCTTACGCAAGTTTGGAGAGGATGGACTTGTTGTATTTGAGGACTGGAAACATCGTTTCGAGTGAAAAAACTTTAATATTCTTCCAACCTTCATGGAGTGTCAGTATTATTTTGTATCTTTGCAAATTGAATTAAACAGTTTGGGAAGTTGAAGACCAAGATACTGACTTTTTTAATAGCGTGCATAGCCGTAATGGCCTTTGCATCAGGTCCGTATTATCATTTCCCTGGTAACATGGAAGATGAGGATTCTGATACGCTGTCAGTTCCTGATTCTGTGGATCCCAATCAGCCAGACACATTAAAGCATCCCGTTCATTCTTTAAAAGGTGGACGTTATATCAGCAAGGAGGAACTTGATTCTTTGCTTAAGGATACCATGCCAGAGCATTCTTTCATTATTCTGCCTGATACAACTCAAAAAGATACAGTTCCTGTTGACACCTCGGCAAACGATAACGTCCTAGATTCGCCAGTTAAATACGAAGCCAAGGACTCTATCGTGTTTGACTACCGTAATTCTCGTGCTCATCTTTATGGCGATAGTAAGGTTAACTACCAAAATCTGGAGTTGGATGCCGAAGAGATTGATATCAGTATTGACAGTAGTCTGGTTTATGCGGCAGGACGTAAGGACTCTACTGGTGTTGTACAGGGGAAGCCTTTGTTCAAGCAGGGAACGGATGAATACGAGCCGGATAAGATTGCATATAATTTTAAAACACGTAAAGCTTTCGTTTCTAATGTCTATACGCAGGAGGGTGAGGGCTTTATGCAGACTACAGATGGTAAACGTGACAGTTCTGGCGTTATGTATATCCGTCATGGAAAATATACCACTTGTGATGCAGAGCATCCTCATTTCTATTTGGCGTTATCCCGTGCCAAGATGCATCCGGGCAAGAGCGTAATTTTTGGACCAGCGCATGTCGTGGTTGAGGATGTCCCCCTTCCGTTGGCCCTTCCATACGGATTTTTCCCTTTCAAGCCAAAGTACAGCAGCGGATTTATTATGCCTACTTATGGAGATGAAACAAGCCGAGGGTTTTATCTTCGTGATGGAGGTTATTATTTCGCCATTAATGATTACGTTGATGTCAAGTTGTTGGGTGACATCTATACAAAGGGATCCTGGTCGCTTTCTGCCCAGAGTACTTACAAGAAACGTTATAAGTTTAATGGTAGCTTGTATGTTAGCTATCAGTATACCCACGAGGGAGAAAAGAATTTCCCCGACGAGATAACCAGTAAAAGTTTCAAGGTTACATGGACTCATCGTCAGGATGCTAAAGCTAATCCTTCTCAGAGTTTCTCTGCCAGCGTGAACTTTGCTACAAGTAGCTACGAGCGTAACAACCTCACCAGTATGTACAATCCTGAGAGTTATACACAGAGCACCAGAACCAGTAGCCTTTCGTACAGCAAATCTTTCCAGAATATCGGTCTTACTCTTAGCGGTTCTTTCAACTTGAGTCAGAATGTTCGCGACAGTTCAATATCTGTTACGCTTCCTAACCTTACCATCTCACTGAATCGTTTCTACCCTTTCAAACGTAAAAAGATGGTAGGAGCAGAGCGCTGGTATGAAAAGATTGCCATGAGTTACACGGGTAATCTTACCAATAGTATTAATACAAAGGAGAATCTTCTTTTTAAGAGTAGCCTTATCAAGGATTGGCGTAATGGTATGCGTCACCAGATTCCCATAAGTGCCTCGTTCAGTCTCTTTAAGTACATTAATGTTACGCCTTCGTTCAACTTTACTGACCGTATGTATTCTAATAAGGTTATGCAATCTTGGGATCAAGAGAAACAGGCTGTAAAAAGAGACACCCTGTATGGCTTTTACAATGTTTATAATTTCAATATGGCCGTAAGTGCCAATACCAAGATATACGGTATGTTCTATCCTTTGCCTTGGGCAGGAGGTAAGAAAATCTATGCTATCCGTCATGTCTTTACGCCTACTATTAGTTTCTCTTATGCGCCAGACTTTAGCAAGCCTGCTTTTGGTTTTTATGACTCATACGTTAAGACTGATGCTAACGGAAACGTCTCTACTGTTACCTATTCTCCCTTCAGCGGAGGAGTATACGGAACCGTGGGTACAGGTATGACAGGCAATGTGTCAGTTGATATATCCAATAACGTGGAGATGAAGTTGAGAGCCAAAAGCGATTCTGCAAACTCCTTTAAGAAGATAAGCCTTATTGATGAGTTCGGACTGAATATGTCATACAATATGGCGGCAAAGGTTCGCCCTCTGAGCGACTTGAATATGCGTGTCCGTTTGAAATTGACAAAATCCTACACCTTCTCTATGAATGCAGTTTTTGCTACGTATGCATACGAGTTTGATGAAAACGGAAATGTACGTGTGGGTGAAAAAACAGAATATAGTCAAGGACGATTCGGACGCTTCCAGGGTATGTCGCAAAACCTTTCGTATACATTTAACAATCAGTCATTTAAAAAACTGCTTGGACTGTTTAACAAGTCGAAAAGTATGAACGTAAATCAGGATAACGATGACGTGGCAGATGATGAAGAAGAGGACGAGGAAGAGATGGATATGCCGAATGTCGATCCCGACCGAAGGAAGGGTAGAATGGGGGGAAAGGAAGGTAAAAGTTCGGGGGAAATCGACGAGGATGGTTATCTGAAATTTAGTATGCCATGGAACCTTACAGTCAGTTATGGTATTTCTATGCGTGAGGATACATCGGCTCCTATTAATCCCAAAAGAATGCGATATCCATATAAATTTAGTCAGACACTCAACTTCTCTGGTAATCTGACCATTTCTGCAGGATGGAATATCAATTTCTCCTCAGGGTACGATTTTAATTACAAGAAACTGAGTATGACAACCGCCAGCTTGAGTAGGGATCTTCATTGTTTCTCTATGTCGGCCAGTATGGTTATATTCCCATACACAAGTTATAACTTTACCTTCGCTTGTAAAGCTGGAACGTTGGCTGATGCCTTAAGATGGAAGAAACAGAGTTCGTATAGTGGCAATATTCAATGGTATTAATAACAAGAATAACAATAATTTAAACAATTATATATCATGAAAGGAATAGTTTTAGCCGGAGGATCCGGAACACGTCTTTACCCCATTACAAAGGGTATTAGTAAGCAGTTGATGCCCATATATGACAAGCCTATGGTTTATTACCCCATATCTGTGCTCATGTTAGCAGGTATCAGGGATATTCTTATTATCTCCACACCCTTTGACCTTCCTGGCTTCAAGCGTCTATTGGGTGATGGCTCGGATTATGGGGTGCATTTCTCGTATGCCGAGCAACCTTCGCCTGATGGTCTTGCACAGGCATTCGTTATTGGTAAGGATTTCATCGGAGACGATTCCGTTTGCCTTGTTCTGGGTGATAATATCTTTCATGGGTCAGGATTTACCGGTATGCTTAAGGAGGCTGTCCGTACAGCCGAAGAAGAACATAAGGCAACAGTCTTTGGTTATTGGGTGAGTGATCCCGAGCGTTATGGAGTGGCTGAGTTTGATGCACAGGGCAACTGTCTCTCTATCGAGGAGAAACCGGCCAATCCCAAGAGTAATTATGCTGTTGTAGGTTTGTATTTCTATCCCAACCGTGTTGTTGATGTCGCATCAAATATCCAACCATCAGCACGAGGAGAGTATGAGATTACCACCGTTAACCAAGAGTTCCTTTCTGCTGGTGAACTTAAGGTGCTTACTTTAGGCAGAGGGTTCGCTTGGCTGGATACGGGAACACATGATTCGTTAAGCGAAGCATCCACTTACATCGAGGTTCTTGAGAAACGTCAAGGTCTTAAGGTGGCATGTCTTGAGGGTATTGCCTATCGTCAAGGGTGGATAACAGAGGAGCGTATGCGCCAGTTGGCCCAACCCATGATTAAGAATCAGTATGGGCAGTATTTGTTAAAGGTTATTGATGAGGTGAAGGAGACAGGTCTCCCTAATATTGATTTTTAATATATTGAGATGGAAGTAATTAAAACAGCTATAGAAGGACTTCTGGTTATTAAACCACGAGTATTTGAGGATGCGCGGGGATATTTCTTCGAATCATTCTCCCAGCGAGAGTTTGATGAGAAGGTGGCACCTATTCGTTTTGTCCAAGACAACGAGAGCATGAGCTCATACGGAGTGATGCGCGGACTTCATTTCCAATGTCCGCCTTATACACAAAGTAAACTGGTACGTTGTGTTAAAGGGGCTGTTCTGGATGTCGCTGTGGACATTCGTAAAGGATCTCCAACTTACGGGCAGCATGTAGCTATAGAACTCTCTGAGCAAAACCGACTTCAGTTCTTTATTCCTCATGGCTTTGCCCATGGTTTTTCTGTTCTTTCTGAAACAGCAGTCTTTCAGTATAAGTGCGATAATTTCTATGCTCCTCAGGCTGATGGGGGAATCTCTATTTTAGACCAGTCTCTTGGTATAGATTGGCGTATACCTGTAGAAAGTGCCATTCTGAGCGAGAAAGATACAAAACACCAGTTGCTTAGGGATTTCGATAGTCCTTTCGAATATAATGTTGAATCAAATAAAATGATATAATCATGAAAAATATTGTTATCACAGGAGGAGCCGGTTTTATCGGTAGCCACGTAGTAAGACTTTTTGTCAACAAATATCCCCAGTACAACATTATCAACCTGGACAAGTTGACTTATGCAGGAAATTTGGCTAATCTCAAGGATATAGAGGACAAGCCTAATTATAAGTTTGTTAAGATGGACATCTGCAACTTTGATGCTTTCTATCAACTTATGCAGGACGAGAAAGTAGATGGAATTATTCACTTGGCTGCAGAGTCACACGTTGACCGTTCTATTAAGGATCCCTTTACCTTTGCACGTACCAATGTGATGGGAACACTCAGCCTTCTTCAGGCAGCCAAGCTTTATTGGGAATCGCTTCCAGAAAAATATGAGGGAAAACGTTTCTATCACATTTCAACTGATGAGGTATATGGTGCTCTTGAGATGACAAATCCAGAGGGAATAGAACCTCCATTTACCACCAAGGCTTCTTCTGGCGAACATCACCTGGCTTATGGTAAGGATTTCTTCTATGAGACTACCAAGTACAATCCTCACTCTCCCTATTCTGCTTCCAAGGCCAGCTCTGACCACTTTGTCCGTGCATTCCATGATACATACGGAATGCCTACCATTGTTACTAACTGTAGTAACAACTATGGCCCTTACCAGTTTCCTGAGAAGCTGATTCCTCTCTTCATCAATAACATTCGTCATCGCAAACCCCTTCCTGTATATGGCAAGGGTGAGAATGTTCGTGATTGGCTTTATGTTGTAGACCATGCTCGTGCCATTGATACCATCTTCCATAATGGCACCATTGCAGAGACATACAATATCGGTGGTTTCAACGAGTGGAAAAATATAGATATCATAAAGACTGTAATTGCTACTGTTGACCGTCTGCTGGGGCGTCCTGAGGGAGCCGACCTCGACCTCATCACTTATGTTACAGACCGTCTGGGTCATGACGCACGTTATGCCATTGACTCAACCAAATTGCAGAAAGAGTTAGGTTGGGAGCCTTCACTCCAGTTCGAGGAAGGTATAGAGAAGACAGTTAAGTGGTATCTCGACAACGAAGAGTGGCTGGATAATGTCACCTCAGGTGACTATCAGTCATATTACGAAAATATGTACAAAGGCCGTTAAACGCGTATGAATATTCTTGTAACAGGAGCAAATGGGCAGTTGGGCAACGAAATGCGAATCGTTGCACAGGGTTCCATTCATCATTTTTTCTATACAGATGTCTGTGATGCCAGTTCTGAAGCTGTCTCTATGCTTCATAAACTGGCAGGTCAGAATGTCAGTACGGAAACTTCTATGCTGGATATAACAGACCTGACCGCTATTCGCAATATGGTTGAGCAGAACAATATTCAGGTTATTATCAATTGTGCTGCTTATACCAATGTGGATGCTGCAGAAGAGAATCAGGAACTTGCCATGAAACTTAATGCTAAGGCACCAGAGAATCTGGCTTTGGCTATGAAAGAAGTTAATGGCCTGTTGATACACATATCTACAGATTATGTTTTTGGCAAGGAACCTTATAATGTTCCCTGCAGAGAAGATCAACAGGGAACTCCAACGGGTGTTTATGGTCAGACCAAACTGTGTGGCGAACAGGCTATTCAGGCTGTTGGCTGCCAACATGTTATCATTCGTACAGCATGGCTTTATAGCGAGTTTGGCAAGAACTTCTGCAAGACGATGCTCAACCTCACTGCGTCTAAGCCTCAGCTAAAGGTCGTTTTCGACCAAGTTGGTACTCCCACCTACGCCTATGACCTTGCCAATGCCATCTCCGTAGTCCTTGAAGACTATAACAAAGAAATGTCCAATGTTCAATGGGAGAAAGGTGGGGTTTATCATTTTTCGAACGAGGGTGTCTGCAGTTGGTATGATTTTGCCAAACAGATTCAATCGTATGCAGGTCAGTCTGATTGTGATATTCAGCCTTGTCATTCTGATGAGTTCCCCAGTCCGGTTAAACGCCCTTCATACAGTGTTTTGGACAAGACAAAGATAAAGCAGACTTTTTCCGTTGTCATTCCTTATTGGACGGACAGCTTAAGGCATTGCATAAGCAATCTGAAATAAAAGTTTTGCCAATTAGGAGAAAAAGTTGTACCTTTGTCGGCAAATTCAGAATTACCAAGGATGAAGAAAGTTATATATTTGCACGGATTTGCATCGGCTGGCAGCACAGGGACTGCTACTACAATGCGCAACCTGCTGTATGGCCGTGATGTCTCTGTGGTTAGTCCGGATATACCGGTTATGCCACTCGAGGCTCAGCAAATGCTTTCTTCGTTTGTGCAGGCAGAACAGCCTGACCTCATCGTGGGTACCAGTATGGGTGCGATGTATGCCGAGCAACTTAGGGGTATTCCTCGCATTTTGGTGAATCCATCTTTCCACATGGCTCGTCTGCTAACATTTCGTGGTATGGGCAGGCGTGAGTTTAGAAATAAGCGGCAAGATGGCGCTCGTGATTTCAAGGTCGACAAAGAACTTATCCAGCAATTCCAGCAGGTAGAGAAGTGTTCTTTTCAGGGCATTACTCCTGAGGAGAAGAAACTGGTGTGGGGCCTTTTCGGAACACAGGATAAGTTGGTAAACTGCCAACCGGATTTTAAGAAGAATTACGGCACAGAGCAGATGAGGTTTTTCGAGGGGGAGCATTTCCTTAATGATAAGATACTTTCCCGTGTGGTTCTTCCTCTTGTAGAGCAGATTCTGCAGTTGCCACCACAATAGTAAAAGAAATAGCATATATAAATAAGGTATAGAAGAATATGTTTGAAAATTTAAGCGAAAGACTCGAAAGGTCGTTCAAGATACTCAAGGGTGAAGGTAAAATTACCGAAATCAATGTGGCTGAAACCCTCAAGGATGTGCGCCGTGCACTCCTGGATGCCGATGTCAACTACAAGGTCGCCAAGAACTTTACCGATACCGTTAAGCAGAAAGCACTTGGCCAGAATGTGCTCACGGCTGTTAAGCCGCAGCAGTTGATGGTTAAGATTGTGCACGATGAGTTGGCTGCCCTAATGGGAGGCGAGACTACCGACATGCAGCTCAAAGGCCATCCTGCCATTATCCTTATGGCTGGTCTGAACGGTGCTGGTAAGACCACCATGAGCGGCAAGTTGGCTAAAATGCTTAAGGAGAAGCGTCACATGAATCCCTTGCTTGCTGCCTGTGATACCTTCCGTCCTGCTGCTATGGAGCAGTTGCGTGTCTTGGGTGAGCAGGTGGGCGTTCCTGTTTATATGGAACTGGGAGCCACCAATCCAGTAGAGGTGGCACTTCATGCTATTCAGGAGGCTAAGGCTAAGGCACATGATGTGTTGATTGTGGATACCGCTGGTCGTCAGGCCATCGATGAGGAACTGATGCAGCAGATTCAGGATATCCGCGATGCTGTTCAACCCGACGAGATACTCTTCGTAGTTGATGCAATGACCGGTCAGGATGCTGTAAACACAGCCAAGGAATTTAACGACCGCCTCGACTATACTGGTGTTATCCTTACCAAACTGGATGGTGATACACGTGGTGGTGCTGCTCTCAGTATCCGTACTGTAGTAGATAAACCCATCAAGTTTGTGGGTACAGGCGAGAAGATGGAGGCCATTGACGCCTTCCATCCCAGTCGTATGGCAGACCGTATTCTGGGAATGGGCGATATCGTATCACTCGTAGAACGTGCTCAGGAGCAGTACGACGAGGAAGAGGCACGTCGCCTACAGAAGAAGATTCAGAAGAACCAGTTCGACTTCAACGATTTCTATTCCCAGATTCAGCAGATCAAGAAGATGGGTAATCTCAAGGATCTTGCTAGCATGATTCCTGGTGTGGGCAAGGCACTCAAGGATGTTGATATTGATGATAACGCCTTCAAGAACATTGAGGCTATCATTCTTTCAATGACTCCTAAGGAGCGTGTTAATCCAGAATGTTTGAATACCAGTCGTCGTATGCGTCTGGCCAAGGGTTCTGGTACCAATATTCAGGAGGTAAATAAGCTCATCAAGCAGTTCGACCAGACGCGTAAAATGATGAAGCTTGTTACCAACAACAGCAAGATGGCCCAGATGGCCCAGATGATGAAAGGTAAGATGCCCAAAATGTAAAATCAAGAACCTATATGACACTTATTGACGGAAAACAGACTGCCGCTACTATTAAGGCAGAGATAAAGGAGAAGGTTGAAGCTATCGTTGCTGCAGGTGGCAAACGTCCTCATCTGGCTGCTGTTCTGGTAGGCCATGATGGTGGAAGTGAAACCTATGTAAAAAATAAGGTACTTGCGTGCGAGGCATGTGGCTTTAAGAGTACCCTTCTTCGTTTCGAGGATGATATTACAGAGACAGAACTTCTGGGGCATGTGCAAAGCCTTAATGAAGATGCTGATGTAGATGGTTTTATTGTCCAGCTACCTTTACCTAAGCATATTGATGAGCAGAAGGTGATAGAGGCTATCGACTACCGTAAGGATGTTGACGGCTTCCATCCTATCAATGTGGGACGTGTAGCTATTGGTCTGCCTGCCTTTATTTCAGCTACGCCAAAGGGTATTCTGGAGTTGCTGCGTCGCTACAATGTAGAGACCAGCGGAAAGAAGTGTGTTATTCTGGGGCGTAGCAATATTGTGGGCAAGCCCATGTCGCAACTGATGATGCAGAAGGGCGTAGATGCTACCGTTACCGTTTGTCACAGTCGTTCCAAGACACTCAAGGAAGAGTGCCTGCAGGCAGACATTATCGTTGCTGCCATAGGAAAACCCGGTTTTGTGACAGCTGATATGGTAAAGCCTGGGGCTACTATTATTGACGTGGGTACTACCCGTGTTCCGGATGCTACGCGTAAGAGTGGTTTCCGTCTGAGTGGAGATGTTGATTTCGAAAATGTTGCTCCTCTCTGCTCTTACATTACGCCTGTTCCTGGTGGAGTAGGGCCTATGACCATCTGTATGCTTATGCAGAATACCCTTGCAGCCGGACAAAAGTTATATTATTGAAAAAAAGGTAGCCAATCGTTTGGCAGAATCAAAATATTGTACTACCTTTGCACTCGCAATTGAGAGATACCTCTCAAGCGCTCTATTAGATGGTGACTATAGTTCAGTTGGTTAGAGCGTCAGATTGTGGTTCTGAATGTCGTGGGTTCGAGTCCCACTAGTCACCCAAAAGCCTTGGAAAAATCCAAGGCTTTTTTTCTACTCACTATGCAGATTCTACTTATGCATCTGCAAATATGCGTCCATCGTTGAGCGTAATCTGGAGTTTTGTATATTCAGAATGGAAATCATTCTTCAGTCGATCTATGTAACGACGGCACTCCCAGTGGCACATGGGAAGGTCGTGGAGCAGGTAGTTGCCACAGGTTTCTGGTGTTGTTGCGGGCACCTCTGTCTGTGTGAGTATCCACTCCAGGCACTTGATGGTAAGTTGGCGCATATCCTCAACGGTGTAGGAGCCAGTCATGATGATATACATACCAGTGAGACAACCCATTGGGCCTATATATACAACATCGTCCTTAACCTGCGAGTTTCGGAACCATGTGGCCATCAGGTGTTCCATGCTATGAATGGCAGCAGGAGCTACAGCAGGTTCTTTGTTGGGCTCGGTGATTCGCAGGTCAAACGTTGTAAGTCCTTTGTCTTCACGCGACACATAGATGCCGGGTTTCAAATGTGTGTGATCGATGGTAAAACTCTGTATGACTTCCATATTCTTGTTTTGTTAATGATAATTCTTTTTTTGCAGTTTCTTCCTCCTCTGCATCTGGAGCCTTAGGGTAGGAGAGGCCATCGGTAAGTACCTGTATGGCACGTTGTACGGTTGGGTCGCTTTCGTTGAGGAATTCCAGATAGTCTTGCATCTCTTTGGCATTATAGATGATTAGGCCATAGATGTTCCGTTCGAATAGCGTACGGCTCTTTTGTAGCATCAGGTTGCGGCGCTTTAGGTCATGTTCTTCTCCAAAGCGTGCAAAACGCTCCAGCAGATTCTCTTTGCGTAAGAACTTCTCCATTGCCTCTACATTTGGAAGGGCATTCAGGCGCGTTCTGTTCTCGTCGGTATAGGCAAAGGCAAACTGCCTGATAAGGCCTGTATAAGCAGCCTCTTTATAGTAAGAGGTAAGGGCTGTTGTGTCCTCTGGGATGAAGATGTCAGGCGTGATACCACCGCCGCCATATACCACACGTCCTAAGTTTGTATAGTATTTTTCCCCGTCTTGGCGGATGCTGTCCTGATAGAAGTATTCGCCACGTTCATAACGGGCAATCAGTTCGTTCAGATACTCCTCACCGCGTCCCTTTTCGTAAGGTTTCTGAATACAGCGTCCACTTGGGGTATAGTAACGTGCTATGGTCAGACGTATCATGCTGCCGTCATGGAGAGCCCAGGGCTGTTGTACTAATCCCTTTCCGAAACTCCTTCGCCCAATGATGGTACCGCGGTCATTATCTTGGATGGCACCTGCAAATATTTCGCTGGCACTGGCACTGATTTCGTCCACCAGCACCACAATAGGCAGTTTCTGGAAGGTTCCTCTCCCGTCAGAGCGGAACTCCTCACGAGGGCTCTTTCTACCCTGAGTATAAACAATCAGTTGGTTTTTGCTCAGGAATTCATTAGCCATCTGTATGGCTATATGCATGTAGCCTCCCTGATTGCCTCTTAGGTCCAGAATAAGGTTCTTCATTCCGTTTATGTTCAGGTTGGCAAGAGCTACCAGCATCTCGGCATAGGTTTGTTCACCAAAGTTCTTAATATGAAGGTAGCCTGTTTTCTCGTTAATCATGTAAGAGGCATCCACACTTATTACTGGAATATCGCCACGTGTAACGGTGAAATACTTTATCTGCTTTGAACCATGCCTACGGATACCCAGTTTAACGTCAGTGCCTTTTTCACCTTTGAGATGTTTCATAACTTCGTTACTTTCCATACCCACAAGCGAGATTTTGTCGGCTGTTACAATACGGTCTCCTGCCAATATTCCTACTTTTTCTGCCGGACCGCCATGAATAACAGACATCACGTTCACGGTGTCTTTCTCCATGGAGAAACTTACACCTATTCCGCTAAAACTGCCTTTGAGTTCCTCTGCTGCTTCCTCAGCGTCCTTAGCACTGATATATTTGCTGTGAGGGTCCAACTCGGATAGAATTTGGGGCATGGCATCCTCCACAAGCGATGCCATATCTACCGTGTCAACATAATGGTTGTCTATAAGCTGAAGCAGATAGTTTAGCTTATTGGTGCCCGTGTTGATAATGTTCAGGCGGTTACCTGAATAGTGGCTGGCATAAAATGTGCCGATAACGATACCCACGACCAAACTGATGGCCATTAAAAGGGGAGTAAGACGATGCTTATTCATTGTCTTTTTCAGAAATAGGTAAATTAATAACTTCAATTCCGGCACGGCGAAGCAGATCTACGCCGTCCATTATTCTGTATTCTCGATCATAGATAACTCGCTTTATGCCTGCCTGAATGATGAGTTTGGAACACTCAATGCAGGGCGAGTCGGTAACATAAAGGGTGGAACCGTCGCTGTTGTTGCCACTTCTGGCAATCTTGGTGATGGCATTGGCTTCAGCATGTAGTACATAGGGTTTGCTTACATTGTTTTCATCTTCACAAACGTTCTCAAATCCCTGCGGGGTGCCATTGTAGCCATCGCTGATAATCATTTTGTCTTTTACCACCAAGGCGCCCACCTGTCGGCGTTGGCAATAACTGTTCTCGCTCCAGATTCGGGCCATTCTCAGGTAACGGATATCCAGATCGTGCTGTTTGGTATCAGGCAGACCGTTGCGACGCAACAAAGCGTCTATCGTAGGCTCCTGACCGCGGAAGCGCTTGTACAGCGTAAGAGGTGGCTCTGTACCGCCTTTCGAGAGCACTTCATCGCGGAAACGCTGTGCTGTCTGGCGGTCCATAATACCATTCTTGAGGAAAAGGCTGAAGGCATCGGCATCTAGCACCTCAGCCCATTTATAACTGTAATAGCCTGCTGAGTAGCCTCCGCTCATGATGTGGCTAAACTGAACGCTCATACATGTTCCTTCTATGCTGGGGAGCAGTTGGGCTCGTTTCCATGCCTGCTGTTCAAACTGTATGATGTCTTCCTGCAACGATTCTTGGCGTGTATAATAGGCCATATCCAGCAGACAGAAGCTAAGCTGACGCACACAGGCATATCCGCATTGGAAGTTCCTGCTCTTACGGATACGCTCAATGAGGGCCGTTGGAATGGGTTCTCCTGTCTGGTAATGGAAGGCAAAGGTATGCAGGAACTCAGGTTCTACGGCATAGTTTTCCATAAACTGGGAGGGAAGTTCCACAAAGTCCCAGAATACGTTTGTGCCGCCTAAGCTCTGGTATTTCACTTTCGAGAACATACCATGCAGTGCGTGTCCGAACTCATGCAGGAAAGTCTCCACTTCCCCCAGCGTGAGCAGTGACGGACGCTCAGCTGTTGGCTTGGTAAAGTTGGTGACAATGCTCACATGGGGGCGAACATCATTTCCGTTTCCATCAGTGTACTGTTCCAGATAGCTTGTCATCCAGGCACCGCTCTGCTTGCTTTCACGAGGGAAGAAGTCTGCATAGAGGACAGCCAGGAAGGAACCGTCTTGATCAAAGACCTCAAAGGCTTCCACGTCAGGGTGATAAACCTCTATCTCTTCATTCTTCTTAAAGGTGATGCCATACAGTTTGGTGGCTAAGGAGAAGATGCCCTCGCGTACTTTCTGTAAAGGGAAGTAGGGACGTAGCATCTCAGCATCCAGATTGTAACGCTCCAACTTTAGCTTGTGGCTATAGTATGCCCAGTCCCAAGGCATAAGGGCGAAGTCTGGGCCTTCCATCTTGCGTGCCTTCTGTTCCAACTCACGTAGTTCTCCGCGTGCTACAGGCATATAGGCCTTCAGCAGTTGGTCTATAAGCTGGTTTACATGTTGGGTGTCCTGTGCCATCCGGCGTGTCAGCACATAGTCGGCATAACTTTGGTATCCCAACAACTGAGCTATTTCCTGACGCAGATTCACTATACGTTGCACAATCTGACGATTATCGAACTCATCGCCATGAGCACAGATGGTCATCTTAGCCATATAGAGCTGCTGACGCAGTTCGCGATTGTCGGCATACGTCATGAAGGGTTGATAGCTGGGGAAGTGCAGTGTAATGAGCCATCCCTGCAGTTGTTTTTCCTCAGCTGCCTGTGCTGCAGCCTCGATAGCTGTTTGGGGAAGACCAGACAATTGTACCTTGTCGGTTATATGAAGTTGGAAGGCGTTGGTTTGCTTCAACTCATTCTGGCTGAACTGCAAGGTTAGGGTAGCGAGTTCCACTTGAAGGGCAGAGAAGCGTTCCTTGTCCTTAGGGCTGAGGCAGGCTCCGTGACGCAGGAACCCTTGATATACGTTTTCCAGAAGGGTCTTTTCTTCGGCAGTAAGATCGCCAGGGTTTTCGTACACATGTTTTACACGCTTAAACAGATCCTCGTTCAGCAGAATGCGGTTAGCGTGTTCAGTAAGCAATGGACTTAGTTTCTGAGCCAAAGCATCCATCTCATCGTTTGTGTTTGCACTAGTCAGGTTGAAGAAGATGGTGGTGGCTGTGTCCAGCAGCTCGCTGGTACGCGGAGCTATGGTGTTCTGGAATGTAGGCTCCTCGGGATTGGATATAATAGTCTGAATGGCTTCATCTTCCAGTCTCATGCCTTCCATAATGGCAGGCTCAAAGTGCTCCAGTTTAATCTGACTGAAAGGAGCAGTATTATGCAGTGTACTGAATTTGTTGTTGAACAATGGGTTCATATCTTGCTTTTTCTATTTCTATTTTCGTTTTCGTTTTCGTTATCGTTATCGTCTTATCCCTAACCTCTAACCCCTAACCTCTAACCCCTAACCAGTTTCACCTCTGGTATAACAATTAGCGAGCGTTTCAACTCTATGATATGTTCCTTTTCCAGTTGGTTCAGCGCCCGTGATGTATTCAAGCGTGTTTCGCCAATGTAGTCGGCAAGGTCAGTCATCTTAATGGCAATCTCGCCTTGTCCTTCGCAATCGGCAAACTGCCTTTGCAGGAACGTCAAAATTTTCTGGTTTACCGTAAGGTTACGCATGGGTTGCAGTAACGCATCCTTTTTGTGTATGATGGCAGAAAGCAGATTAAAGTAATTGATTCTGAAGATTTCTGCCTTCATAAGGTGCTGCATTACGTCTTTCTTTTTTACGGTGATGTAGGATACGTTCTGAAGCGGCGTGTATGAACACCTGAAGTTACAGTCCAGTCCATACAGATTATACGGTTCCAGCAGGGCAGGGGCTTGAATAATGGATTTTGTTATAAATAGCCCGTCGTCCGATTGGTATTCGCGTATCAGTGTTCCCGTAGCCAAAAATATGAGATGCGTACAAGGGTCGTTTTGGCAAATCAGAGGCCTTCTCATGGAAGGTGCCTCATTCACCTCCAGACCAATCACACTTTCTAAGTGTGCCAGTTCCTTCCCGCTCAGTCCTTGCAGCAGCGGAAGTTTGGTCAACAGCTCATATTTTTGTGTTAGGGTTATCATTTCTCTTTTTCTGTTTCGTAGAATAAGGGGGTGTGCCAGGTCTGATACTGACCGTTCTCATCGGCGTAGATGAAGTAAGCCTGAAGCTGAGGATGTTTCTTCAGGAAATCCTGTGCGCGCTCCATTCCCATTACCATGAAGGCTGTGGCGTATCCGTCAGCCATAGCGCATGAGGGAGCCTTAACGGTGCTACTCAGGATGCTTTGCTGGGCAGGATAACCAGTCTTGGGATCTATGGTATGAGCAATCTTACGTCCGTCTTCCACATAGAAGTTCCTGTAGTTGCCACTGGTAGCAAGGGCACCGTTGTGTACTTCTATCACCTCCTGTAATTCATTATTTGTTCCAGTACTGTCATCGTCAGGTTTGCTGATGCCTATACGCCAGGCATCGCCTTTAGGATTGGTTCCCTGTGCCACTATTTCACCGCCTATCTCCACCATGAAATTCTGAATACCCATGTTGCGGAAAAGGTTGGCCACATGATCTACGCCAAAGCCTTTGGCTACGGCACTGAAGTCAATCACCATTCTGGGGTCTTCTTTGCAGAAACGGCCATTCTGAATGGATATGCGCTGCCAACCCACCAACTCACGCAGACTGTCTATGATAGCTTTGTCAGGAATCTGTCTTTTCTTAAAACCAAAGCCCCAGATATTAACAAGCGGAGCTACTGTTGGGTCGAATGCGCCCTCTGTTTCCTCACTGATAGACTGCGACATGTTCCAAACGCAAGTAATGAGCGAGTCAGCCTCCATACTCTCTCCTCTGTTTATACATGAGACGGTACTCGAGGGATTGAACATTGACAGCGAATGGTCTATGGCCTTTAGTCTCGCTTGGATACTGTCGTGCAAGTCCTTGTCGCATTGGTATTTTATGTGATAGGTGGTGCCGAATACAGAGCCTTCCTCCATCTGGAACGGTATCTCGTTCTTTGACCCGTGTTCACGTCGTGCTATTACAAAAGTACCCACAATTAACAACGCCAGTATGGCAATGTGATAGGGTCGGAACCGGTTCTCAGCCGGTTTTTCGGATACGTTGTTAGTTTTCATATAGGTGTTCTATTAATATTTTTAATCCTATGCATATGAGGATAATACCTCCTAATAATTCGCTTTTGATGTATAAATGCTGACTGGCTTTGATGCCAAGCCACAGGCCTGCAATACTGAATAGGGTAGAGCATAAGCCAATGATGCCAGAGGCCTGCAGGACAGCAGATGTTGTAACTTCCTGCAGACAGGCAAAGGAGATGCCTACAGCCAGTGCGTCTATGCTGGTAGCTACGGAAAGTGTTATAATATTCAGTGGCTTTAGCATATTGATGGTTTCTTCCTCTTTTTTTCGGCAGCTTTCCCAAATCATTTTCGCTCCCAGATAAAATAGCAGTCCAACGGCCAGATAGTCTAAGTGCCGGAAGTGATGACTGAAAACCGATGTGCCCATATAGCCCAGCAGTGTCATGCCGCCCTGGAATATGCCAAAGGAGAGAACCAAGGCAGTCATAGGGGGCCAAACTATCCGTTTTGCCGCTAAGCCTTGGGCAATGCTTACCGAGAAGCAATCCATAGCCAAAGCTATTCCTAAAAGCCATATTTCCAGTAATGATATCACTTTGTTTACTGTTTTGTTTTAGAAGTTATCGCTTCGCTTAGAAGTTATTGGGCTTTCAGCCCTTGGAAGTTATCGGCCTTTCGGCCTTGGAAGTTATCGCCAGCTAAGCTGGCTTGGACGTTACTTAAGACTTCTTGTTTGCACGTGTATAACTATCGTCCCTTTAACTTCCCTTTAACTTCCCTTTAACTTCCCTTTAACTTCCCTTTAACTTCTCTTTAACTCCAGAAAATAATTTTCAACTTTCAACTTTCAATTTTCAACTTTCAATTTTCAACTTTCAACTCTCAGTTTCCTCTTCTTTTTGCTGCTCTTGGAGCTGTTTCTGCAGGTGGCGTTTCAGCCTCCTGGTTAGTATTTCCTTCTTTATTCTTTCGTTTGCCAAAGAGGGACTTCAGCCCCTTTGTGTTGGCAGATTTTCCAATGTCAAATGTTACGTACACTGATCCGCCAAAGGTGTTGTTGTCGTTCTTTCCGAAGCCAGGTACAAAGTATGGCTCACCCAGTTCAGATACACTTTGCAGCGTACGTGTCTTGTAGCGGATGTCCCATCCCAGACGTACAATGCTCCACAAACGGGTTTCAAAACCCAAGCAGAGTTCCAGCCACTGATTATTACCTTTCAGACCTTCCAGTTCCAGAGGCATAGGCGTATCGTAAACAGGGTCGGCAAAATCCGGGGCATAGAAGTTGTATTTGTAACTGGTGAATCCATATCGGAAGCCCACCAGAAAGCGGTTACCGTTTATCTTTTTGTTTACGTTGTAATCCATACCTATACGCCAGTATGGTGCGCTGGTACTGAACACGTTTGTTGTTTCACCTCCGTTGCGTGTACAGTCGCCTATACCCATCTCAAAGATGGGGAAGAACTTCTCCTTCAGACCCACTCTTCCGCAAATCTCCATATTGGCAAAACGGGCACCCACACCTTTCATAGCCAGTCCGCAGAGGTCTATGCCCACACCCACGCCGCTCAGCAGGGGAGCTTTCTCCTTAGGCGTGTTGTTTTTCCTGTTCTGACCCCAAACACCAGGGGAAACAAGACTAATCAGCAGAAGAAAAGAGATGAATCTGAAGATTTTCATGTTCTGCGAAGTTGACGTCGGGTTGGGTTATGGTTACAGAATCTATAAACAGATGCGTACTTCTGATATCCGTAATGTGGTGAAACATGTTCACAGGGCAGTCGGGACTCTCAAAGTGGTTATAGGATGTCTTCTCTATCCACATCGTATCGGTAATGTTGTAGTCTGGGCCCGAGATGTTCAGCAGTAGGGTATCTACGGGGTGAAAGTAGCTCAGGTATAGTTTAAGTTTACTTACATTAAGTTCGCGGTTCAGCAGCACTACCGATCCATCCGCGTTTGTAATGGTAAGTGTATCGCTGATAGCTACAGCCTTTCCATCCTGGTAAATGTTGGATATCATCACCACCGTATTCTCCAGTGTACAGTCTATGGTATCGCAACTGCTCAAACCGGTCAGCGTGATCATAAATGCCAGTAAGAACCCTTTGCTCTGCTTCATTATAACTCTTTCTCTATTTGATAGTTGTTCCGTTCAGGCGCATTCCTGCTGATAAGTTCACCCAAGAATCCTGCCACAAAGAGCTGAGTACCCAGAATCATAGTGGTAAGGGCAATGTAGAAGTAGGGACTGTCCGTTACCAGCGGATGTGCTATGCCGTTGCTTAAGTAGTATAGCTTAGTGGCACCCACCACTATTATAGCAATAAAACCTATCATAAACATCAGCGTGCCTACAAAGCCGAATACGTGCATGGGCTTCAGTCCGAAGCTGTCCAGGAACCAGAGGCTCAGCAGATCCAGGTATCCGTTTACAAAGCGGTTCCAACCCATGAACTTCGACTTACCGAACTTTCTCTTCTGATGGTGAACGCGCTTCTCTCCAATTTTGCTGAAACCGGCATTCTTGGCCAGGTAAGGGATGTAGCGGTGCATCTCGCCATACACCTCAATGTTCTTTACCACATCACGGCGGTAAGCTTTCAGGCCGCAGTTAAAGTCGTGCAGATTGTGTATACCGCTCACCTTGCGTGCCGTAGCATTGAAAAGTTTTGTCGGTATGGTCTTTGACAGCGGATCACCCTTGCTGCGGTTCATCTTGTAGCCGCTAACCAAGTCGTACCCGTCCTCCTTAATCATGCGGTAGAGTTCAGGAATCTCATCGGGTGAATCCTGCAGGTCGGCATCCATGGTTATTACCACATCGCCTTGCACACGGTCGAATCCGCAGTACAGGGCAGGACTTTTTCCATAGTTACGGCGGAACTTAATGCCGTGCACCACTTCAGGGTTTTCTTTGCGTAACTGTTCAATTACTTGCCAGGAGTTGTCAGTGCTACCATCGTTTACAAAGTATACTTCGTAACTGAAATGGTTCTCGTCCATTACTCTCTTTATCCAGCTAAAGAGCTCGGGCAACGATTCCTCCTCATTAAAAAGGGGTATTACAACAGATATATCCATTGTTATTATTCTTTTTCTTTTTCTATTGTTTGTTCAGACTGATTAATGCTCGTTCTTTTTATGGTAGGGTAGGCTGCCAAAGCCGCAGTTATTAGCGATACAGGTACAGACAGCAACAGATTCATGAAAATAATCTGAGTCATCAGCGTTGGTACGTTTAACTGCTCGAAGGCTGCGTTCAGTTCGCTCTGTGAGATGCCGGCGAAAACCGACTTAATCATCTGCTGGTATTCTGGCGATTCCATAATGGTTGCCAGAGAAGACAGGAAGAAGCCATTGTCGAAGAACTGAAAGTAAATGTACTGCACCACGTTGGTCAGCAACCCAGCAAAGATGCATATTAGGAATGCCATCTGTAAGCATTTGCCAAACTTAATGTCTTCTACGAACAGTCTGTATCTAACAATGCTTTTCAATATTTTATATACGGCCAGTATGGCGGCAAGATGTCCTATTGTAGCTATGCCGGGGGATGCTATGCCGCGTACGCTGCACAGGAAACTAACGCTGCACCAGAAACCTATATTGATAGCTTTTTGCTGAGCGCTCTTTACAATTGTTATTGGATGTGGCGTATTTTCACTCATTTCCATTTAACCTTTGAATTAATCTTTAATTACCTTTTTAACAAATATCGCGCAAAGATACAATTTTAATTTCAGTTATGTACGTGTGTATGCGAGAAAAATTTGCTAGAAAAAAAAACAAGCCGAAAATTTGTGTTTTCCGCTAAATATATCTACCTTTGCACCCGCAAAACGGGAAAGTCCTGTACGGCATGCTCCCTTCGAATCCCCCAGGGCCTGACAGCAGCAAGGGTAGTCGGTTGTAGCGGCGCGATGCAGATAGCTTTCCCACCCGCCTCTTTAGCTCAGTTGGCCAGAGCACGTGATTTGTAATCTCGGGGTCGTTGGTTCGAATCCGACAAGAGGCTCAAGACTTTGTCGTTCAGAAGCAGCGAAAGCTCGCTTTTGGCTGATTTCGAAAGACAAAGGCTTGATTGCCTGCCCGCGGCAGGCGTTCCGGATATGTAATCCGACAAGAGGCTCGAAGGATCGGCGCAAGCCAATCCTTTTTTTCTTTTATGTAAGGTACAGAAAACATTTTTTGTGCAGAATGGCAAAATTTATGCCTGCTTTTGTTTGGTCTAAAGAAAAATTGTTAAATTTGTAGCCAGAAAAATCGAATTAATATTATTATAAACCCTAAAATTCATTACCTATGAACTACAAGATTGTTGATGTTGAAGGTATCGGCGCTGTTTATGCCGAGAAGTTAATTGCTGCTGGTATCGAAAGTACCGACGCATTGTTGGAAAAGTGTGCTAAGCCAGCCGGACGTGCTGCATTGGCCGAAGCTACAGGTATTTCACCTAAGTTGATTCTTACATGGGCAAATCATACAGACCTTATGCGTATCAACGGCGTTGGTCCTCAGTTCTCAGAGCTGCTGGAAGCTGCCGGCGTAGATACTGTAAAGGAACTGCAGCATCGTGTTCCTGCCAACTTGCAGGCTAAGTTGGAGGAGGTAAACGAGCAGAAGCACTTGGTTCGTCGTGTTCCCGCTCTCGTTGAGGTGGAGAAGATGGTTGCTCAGGCTAAGGAGTTGCCTGCAGTAATGGAATACTAACCCCATAACCCCTTACAAATGAAACTTACAGGACGAAGAGAGAGTACCAACGTAGATGATCGCCGTGGTATGTCGGCTGCCAAAGTGGGTGGCTTGGGTATCGGTGGTATCGTTATAGCACTTCTGATGACATTCCTTTCCAAGGGTAGCATCGATCTGAACGATATTGTCAGCAACATCGGAACAATGAATGTTACCGAGCAGGCTGAGGGCGGACGTGAGTTTACTGCTGAGGAGCAGGAACTGGCCAAGTTTTCAAAGCAGATTCTGGCAGGAACAGAAGATGTGTGGACCGAGGAGTTCAAGAAACTGGGTCGTACCTATGAGCCTCCCAAGATGGTGCTTTATACGGGAAGCGTACAGACTGCTTGCGGTAACGGACAGAGTAGCATGGGTCCTTTCTATTGCTCAGCCGACCAATGCCTGTACATCGACCTTTCTTTCTTCTCTTCTATGAAGCAGCAGTTAGGTGCCGATGGCGATTTTGCCTACGCATACGTTATTGCTCACGAGGTAGGACATCATGTGGAATACCTGTTGGGTTCGCTGGGTAAGGCACACGAACAGATGTCGCGTATGAACTCAACGGATGCCAATAAGGTAAGCGTACGTTTGGAGTTGCTGGCCGACTTCTATGCCGGTGTCTGGGCTTATCACGACAATAAGATGTTTGGCAGTATAGAAGACGGTGACCTGGAAGAAGCCATCCGCTGTGCCCAAGTGATAGGCGACAATTATCTGCAGGAGAAGGCACGTGGTTACTCACAACCCGAGACCTTTACTCATGGCACCAGCAAGCAGCGCATGAAGTGGCTGAAGTTGGGCCTCACTACAGGCGACATCCGTAGAGGCAACACCTTCGAGTGTAGCGACGCAGAACTGTAACGCTAATATTCATAACACAAAACATAAATCCGTGTAGCTTCAATATAGGTTACACGGATTTTTTTGCTTTATAGAATGTCATCCATTTAGTGTAAAGATAATTCCGATGGCATTGAATTGGGGTCAAAAACAGGGACTTAACTCGATACATGTCATGAGTTAACTCGTTACATGTTGTGAATTAACTCACTGCATTATACCCGTAAATTCGCACTCAACCTTCTTCCTTCTTTTTCCTGTCTTCCTTCTTCCTTCATCCCTCTTCAATAACCTATAACCTATAACCAATAACCTTTATATTGTTCCCGTTGAAATCGTCAATAACCTATAACCTATAACCAATAACCTTTATCATCGTTCCCGTTAAGGTTAACGTTTGGATTTCCGTGAATTCGTAATTCCGTAGATCCTTAAATCCCTTAACCCTTAACCGTCTCTTTTTGTAATTGTCCGTTTATATATCCATGAACGCTGTAAAGTGGTATATTTTCCATCCACTCCTGATCAACGCTTGGAGTGATTGCGGTTACACTTTTCTGGACGAATATTCACTTCAAAGTTACACTTTTCTGGACGAATAATCAAACTTTTTGCCAATTTTCTTGAGGAAACTTTGGACAATTCTGCCATTTTTATTGAGGAACTTCGAACTATGACTCATAATTGCTCCGTAATTCTTGAACCCTTAACCATAATTGTTCTTTTTTCGCAAGAAAAACTCCCTTTTTCTTTGTGTGAATTGTCTAATCGTTATTTTCTTAAAGGATTTATTTCCCTTCTACATAAAAAAGTTTTTTCCTTTAGGAGAATTTTCCATTTCAAACTTTGAAACGTACATTTCAAACTTTGGTATGTATGTTTTAGGCTTTGGAACTTACATTCCAAACCTTGAAATGGAAAATATTGGGTGAGAGAGAAACATTTTCTTCGTTGTTGAAGAAAATAACTCCCTTGGTTTCAAGTTACCTGTTAGTTACCTGTTGCAAACAGGTAACACTCATTCATCCCGCATGGTTATCGGGCTCATGGCTATCTCAGGTGAGGTGTTACCTGTTTTTTTAACAAGAGTCAACTTATATGAGTTTTAATGTTTAACCGAGTCAACTAATCTTAGGGTTTAGGCATAATGACAGTCAACCTAAATCAGGAAACGTCACAATATTTTATGAAACGCTATACAAGATAAAAGAGCTGCCGAAGCAACTCTTTTAAATGGGCAGTATCGATAAGGCCTTACCCCACGCGGGATTCTACCCGGATAGCCATAACATACGTTATGACATTGCAAAGGAACACATTTTCTTTTATACCACCAAACTTTTTGTGATTTCTTTGTATTGCCACCAAGTTTTGTAACCTTTAGCTTGCATACATATACAACTAACTCCTAGCGCCTAACGTCTTTCTCGTTTTTGTTTTTGTCTTCGGTTTTGACCTGCGGTCGAGCCTGCTCACGCTCGGAAAAGTATAAGCAAGCTTTGCTCTCCTCTCCTCTCGCTCAATCGCAGCCTTGTACGAAGTTAGTTATCGTTAACGTTAAGGTTGAAATCGAAGCCAATAGCCAACGGCCAAAAGCCAAAGTCTTTCACCCTTAACCCATAACCCTTAACCTTTATTTTTGTCCCCGTTAAGGTTATCGTTGAATCATAGGCGTCTAGTTGGTGACAATACACAACAATTTATTGCTTTTGATAAAATAATTGCAGAAAAGTTTGGAAGATAAGTATTAACTTCCTACCTTTGCAACACGAGAACCCGCCAAGCCTCTTTACAATGCTTAAATCGGCGGGTCTTTTTTTTATATCTTTGTCTTCATAACACAACATGCGCATATATATGTGCATAATGCGCGAGGCTTTGTCCGCTATCGTAGCTATATCGTAGCATCGACCAAGTTGGAGCCTCCGGCAGGTTAAAGAAAGACAAACAGAACAATTGACAGACAATTTAACAAAGAAAAGATATGGCAGAAGAACTGGTTTTAATCCAGGAAAACGAATATGTGAATTACTGCGACAGGCCGTCGCAGTAATAGAAAAAGCACGTGCAAATGTTGCATTTCATTTGGCAACGACTGCCAGCAATACGCATTGGGAGATAGGCAGACTGCTCCATGAGAAAAAGTTGGAGAGCAAGCATGGAAGCGGTGTCGTCAAACGACTTTCCGTCGATTTGAAAGAACGTTATTCCGACATGGGCCTCTCCCCTCGAAATCTGTGGGACATGAAGAAATTCTATCTCCGTTATTGCGATAGTGATTCAAAACTGCGACAGAGCGTCGCACTTTTGCCGTGGTCGCATAATCTTCTGTTGATGCGTGAATTGCAGGATAACGATGCAGCAATCTATTACTATTCGCAGGAGACTGTCGCTAAAGGCTGGAACCGAGACCTGCTTCTGAACGCTATCAAACTGGGGATGCACGAGAAGAATGCTGTTCTTTCAGCCAACAATAACTTTGAGTCCACACTGCCTGCAGTACAATCGCAGTATGCCAACGAAGTGTTCCATAGCACCTATAACCTCGGCTTCCTCGGAGTCACAAAACCAATTCTGGAACTCGAGCTGGAGAACAGGCTTGTAGAGAAGATTAAGCTCTTCTTGCTGGAACTGGGCAAGGGTTTCACCTTTATCGGCAACCAACACACCATTGAATACAACGGCAAAGAGAGTCGCGTAGATATGCTCTTCTTCCACAGAGGTCTTCGCAGCCTTGTGGCAATCGATTTGAAAATCGGGAAGTTCATTCCTGAATACGCAGGAAAGATGAACTACTACCTCTCCCTTCTCGACCGCACAGAACGGCAGGAAGGTGAGAATCCATCCATTGGCATCATCCTCTGTGCAGAGAAAGACCGGCTGGATGTAGAGTTGGCACTTGAAGGCATGACAAAGCCTATCGGTGTTGCCGACTACAAACTCATCATCCCCAAGGAAGAGCTGCAAAAAACTATTACAGCAGAAATCCAATCGTTTGAAGACGAACATGCCAAGGATAAAGAAGATAAGTCGTAGCACCAGCCTTTCGCTATCGTAGGAATATCCAGGCTATTAAAGCATACCACCACTGCGCTCAAAGGCTCATCCTTTTGGGCGCTTTTTGTTTATTGAACCTAATTCGATTAAGGTTAAGGTTAACGTTATCGTTGATTATTTCTTCCTTCTTCCTTCTTTCATCATATCCATTGTACTGTTTCCCTAATACGGTTTTTATAAGAAAAACTCAAATCTGCCTACATGCCTACATGATTTTGCTGAAACTCCCGATGAATAAAGGGATTGGCGCATTTTCGAGCATACATAAAGCCTACATGATTCCTACATAGAGCCTACATATAATTGGCGATAAGGAGTTTGCAGAAACTAATTGGTCTGTTTACAAAAAGACTTCTTAATGCCTATTCTGAAATTCTCTAGAGAATTTCCTGCTAAGTAACGTACAAACAATTGCTATTACACGAGGAAGCTGTTAAATTCTCTAGAGAATTTCTTTGCTTGAAGGAAGCAAAAAACTTGCAAATACGTCACTTCATTCTTGCTCCCTTACTGAAAACATCCAAAAACATCCAAAAACATGTAGGCATCATGTAGGCTCCATGTAGGCTCCATGTAGGCTTTCTGTATGCTTGAAAGTATGAGAAATGCGATAACCATGCGGATTCCAAGCGATTATATGTAGGCATGTAGGCTGTTTATTGAAAATGAAAATTGCAAGATTGCAAGGTTTGGGGATATAATTGCATTTTACTCTGTCCAGTTCACAGTCTTAACGTCAGGCATATTCTCAAAGTGTTTGAGATTATCAGTCACTAGCGTTAACCCTTCACTAACGGCATGGCTGGCTATAACCATATCAAATTCGTCAACAGGCTTTCCTTTCTTCTTTAGCTCATATATGATATGGCCGTAAATCTCGCCGTTTGTTTTAAGAGGTAAAACGGTAAAATAGTCAAGAAGAATACTTATCTTCTTCAGCTCCTTTTCAAAGTATTCTTCCTTCCTTTCTTTGGCGAGAAATGCTCCATAATATAGTTCATGCAGAGAAATAACAGAAATGCAACATTGCTTGGTACCAACATGCAATACATGGCCCACAACCTCAGGGACGCCATCCATAAAATCTATAAGCACGTTTGTGTCCAGAAGATATTTCTTATTCTTCATCTTCAAACTTATATCTAATTTCGCGTGCTCCAAAGAAATGGCTCTCTCTCAGTTCCTTCTTTCTCTCTTCTGCCGTTGGCTCACCCTCGTAATGCAATGCCTGAAGTTCACGCACAAGATGTTCATCGCTTTTACGCTGTTTAGCCTGAGCTCTCTCCTCTGGCTCAACCAAATGCTCTGCCAACCACTGACGGTTGGTGAGGCTTAAACCGCTCAGCATGTGCAGTATATTTTCAAGTGAAAGTGTAGTCTTCATTTCTCGAAATATATTAAAATCACTGCAAAGATACAGTATTTTCATAAATATCGCCTTTTCTTTTGCAAATTTTCTTTCAAAAATGATGAACGAAAGTTTTTTCGTTATAATTGGCAATGTCCAACAGACTAACGGGCAGGTCACTTTTAACTTATTAAGTACACCTCAGTGTAGTTCACAAATATTATCAGACCAAATCATGAACCCTTAACCATGAACCAAAAGTGACCTTGAACCATAACTGTTCCGTAAATCCACAACTCCATGAACCATTAATCCTTAATCGTTTGGCGTTTTTCGGCTCACCAGTAAATTCCTGATGTCAGGCTTACGGCTTTAGCAACAGAACCGAAAAACAGGGAAAACCTTTTACAATGAAAAACGATAGCGTCAACGGGAACGGGAACAAAATGGTAAATGATTAAATGATAGATGAGAGTTTTTTAGCGAAAGCGGTGTTTTTCTTCTGTTCTGACTGAATCTCTTAGAGATTGGTGGCGTGTCTGGGTGCTTTTATCTGGAAGCTTGCCTTACAAGTAAAAGAACTCAGATAGGACATCAGAGACGGAGTCGCAGCATGAACAGAAGGGTTTTCTTGTTTTTCTTTGAAAATCTAAACACAGGATTATGCAAGTGAGTCCGTTTTTCCCCTCCTTTTCTTGCCAAATTTGGTTAAAAAATGATAAAAATGGCGGTTGTATGCCTTAAAACTACAACGCTAAAAATGTTTTTTAATCAAACGTTTTGTGGTATTTGTTTTTTTTGTAACTTAGCGCCCAGAAATAGTATTTGAACGTTAACAAATAACTGTCACCTGTCAACTATCAACTAATAACTAACATAAACCATGAAAGTCATTTTCTCACTTTCGCAATTCAAGTTCGACCTCTGGCTCATAGAGCAACTTCAGATAACACCTCCTCCAGGTCCCACATTAGAGGAGCTCCGTAGCCGTTGGCGTGCTTTGCCTGGCCATGTTGGTATTTTATCGCGCGATATGCTTACCACTCACAGGAAAGCTATTAAGGATTTTATGGGCATAGTAATCTCGGCACCCGACCGTATGCACTATCGCATTATGAATCCAGATGCCTTTGCCCTTGATTCCCTTGCCAACGATTTGCTAAAGAGTCTCCAGAATTATTCATTCCTTCAGGAGTACAAGGATTTGGGTAAACTTATCCAGCCAGAGCAGATAGAAACAGGTTCGCGCTATCTTAGGTTGATTGGCCAAGGTTTGCGCAACAAGCAGAAGCTAAACATCACTTATCAGAAGTTTACCGACGAGGATCCATACGATGCCATCGTGCATCCTTATTGCCTGAAGGCAGATAAGGGCCGCTGGTATATCTTGGCTTATAAGGAGGGAAGTGAGCATCAGGAACCCGTTCAATGTTTTGCTCTCGACAGAACCTTGCGCCTTACCCTCCTGCCAGAAACCTTTGTTCCCAACCGGAAGATAAACGTCTCTACCTATTTCCGTGATTGTTTTGGCGTGTGGCGCGATTACGAACATTATCCCGTTCGTCGTATTGTTATCACTTGCACCGATAAGGTGGCCCATTACCTGCGCACCCTACCCCTGCATCACAGCCAGAAAGAGATTCGTTGCAAGGAAGAAGGTTATGCCTCTTTCCGCTACCGCATCTCCCCCTCTCCCGACTTCATTGCCGAACTAAGAAAATGGGGTAAAGAAGTGAAGATGGAGGAATGAAAAAGCCTCTCCGAAGAGAGGCTACAGGAATTCATCCTTCGGCATATAGCCTTATTGTGATAAGATGATGAATTATTTCTGATGCAAAAATAAGATAATTAATCTGAACCAACAAACAAAACAGCATAAAAATGGACAAAAAACGTATTTTAGGTCTTGATACCGGTACCAATAGCTTAGGATGGGCTATTGTTGACCATGAAGAAAATGGTCAATATACCTTGATAGATAAAGGAGTTCTTATTTTCCAAGAAGGTGTTAAAATAGAGAAGGGAATAGAATCTAGTAAAGCTGCAGAACGTACAGAACACAGAGCGTTACGCAGACAGTATTTTCGCAGACGTCTTCGCAAAATAGAGGTACTAAAGGTCTTGATAAAATACAACCTATGTCCTGCTCTAACAGAAGAGGACCTTGTTTTGTGGAAATTACGCAAGATTTATCCTAAAAAGAATGAGTTCATGCTTTGGCAAAGAACTTCTGATAATGAGGATGTTAATCCATATCATAGTCGTTACATTTGTTTGAACCAAAAGTTAAACCTTAATCTCCAGGAGGATAGATACACGTTGGGACGTGCACTATACCATATGGCTCAGCGTAGAGGTTTTTTAAGCAACAGATTAGATACCACAGATGAAAAAGAAGATGGTGCAGTTAAAAGTGCAATTACAGATTTGAACAAAGAAATGGAGGAAATTGGTTGTACTTATCTGGGCGAATACTTCTATAAAATATATAAGGAGAAGGGTAACACAGAACGCATTCGTACACGCTATACTGACCGTGAACAACATTATAAAAAAGAATTCTATGCAATCTGCGAAAAGCAAAATCTTTCTGCAGAGATGGTTGATGAATTGATGCGCGCTTTATATTTCCAACGCCCCTTAAAGAGTCAGCGACAGAATGTTGGCAAATGCACTTTTGAAAAGGGCAAGCCAAGATGTAGCGACTCACATCCCATGTATGAAGAATATCGCATGCTTGCCTTTCTGAATACTGTAAAGATCCAAGGCCCATGGGATGTTAACGGATATCGACCACTCAATGAGGACGAGTTGAAGAAGATAGAGCCTTTATTCTTTAGGAAAAGTAAGCCTAACTTTGATTTTGAAGAAATTGCAAAAAAGATAGCTGGTGCTAAACATTACCAGTGGAAAGGTGATACAAGATTGGATTTGCCGTATAAGTTTAACTATCGAATGTCTCAAGGTGTTTCTGGATGTCCCACAATAGCTCAACTGCGAGAAATCTTTGGTGAGGATTGGAAGCAGAGCATTGCAGAAACATATACAAGAAATACAAAAAAAGACGGGTCACAGAAGAGTGTTGAAGAAATGATTAATGATGTGTGGAATGTGCTCTTCTCTTTTGACAGCAAAGACAAAGTCAAGGAGTTCGGACAAAACTATCTTCAATTAGATGAGGAACAGGCAGAAAAATTTTCTAAAATACGTTTGAGCCGCGACTACGCATCTCTCTCATTGAAAGCTATAAGAAAAATTTTGCCATTCCTTCAGATGGGAAAGATATATAGCCATGCTGCATTTATGGCTAATATTCCGGAAATAGTTGGCCCTACCATATGGAACAACCAGCAAAAGCGAGACCACATTTTAGATGAGGTTGTTAAAATGACGGAAGTTCCCATTGAAAACGAAAAGGGTTTACGCCAAACTTTGGACTTTTGTATAAAAGATCTACTACATAAGGAATATGGAATAGCTGAAGATAAATTGGAGAAAATGTATCATCCTTCAATGATAGAGACATATCCAGATGCAAGGCCAAATGCTGATGGAGTTGTACTATTAGGAAGTCCTCGCACTAATGCTGTTAAGAATCCTATGGCAATGCGTTCATTGCATGAGGTACGCAAAGTGGTTAACACTTTGATAAAAGAAGGTAAGATAGGGCCTGATACAGAAGTCCACATTGAGTATGCACGTGAATTAAACAATGCTAACATGCGTGCTGCTATCAATGACTTACAACGTGAAAAGGATAAGAAACATAAAGAGTATGCTGATGAAATTCGAAAACTGTATAAAGAGGCGACAGGTAAAGAGATAGAACCTACAGATACTGATATCTTGAAGTTCCAATTGTGGCGCGAACAGAATCAGATTTGTCTTTATACTGGTGATAATATCGGTATAGATGATTTTATCGGAGCTGGTCCTAAATATGATATAGAACATACCATTCCTCAAAGTGTGGGCGGTGACAGCACGCAAGAAAATATGACACTATGCAACAACCACTTTAATAGGTTTGTCAAGAAGGCGAAGCTGCCTACACAATTAGCGGAGTATGAGTTTATCATGACTCGTATACAGCCATGGAAGGAACGCATAGATGATTTAACAAAGCAAATAGACCAGATTAAGACAAAATACGTCTGGGATAAAATGACAAAGGATGCTCGTATAAGAAGAAAAAATCGACTAAAATTAGAGTTGCAATACTGGAAAGGTAAATATAATAGATTTATCATGACAGAAGTTCCTGAGGGTTTTGCCCGCCGTCAAGGAACGGGAATAGGCCTGATATCTAAATATGCAGCATTATACCTAAAGAGTTATTTCCATGATACACTCCATCCTGAGAACAGGCAGGTTTATAGCATCAAAGGAACCGTTACTGACGAGTTTCGAAAAATGTGGGGTATTCAGGAAGAATATGAAAAGAAGTCCCGAGACAGTCATACCCACCATTGTATAGATGCCATTGTTATAGCTTGTATAGGTAAGAATGAATTCAATAAAGTAGGTGAATACCATCGTAAGATGTTTAATTATTGGGAGGGTGAAGGCGAAAAGCCTGTATTTGAAAAGCCTTGGCCCACCTTTACTCAAGACCTTAAGCAAATTGCCGAAGAACTCCTTGTCGTGCATGATACACCAGATAATATGCCCAAGAAAGCATCACGTTTAATTGATACAAGAAATGGCAAGAAAGCTGCCAAAGGCGATTGCGCTCGTGGTAGCTTACATCAAGACACATACTATGGCGCTATAGAGAGGGATGGTAGTATTAGGTACGTTGTGCGTAAGCCTCTGTCTTCCTTTACAAGTGTTAAGGATTTGGATAATATAGTGGATGATGCTGTTCGACAGGCAATTCTTAATGCCGTTGAAGGGAAAGAATTCAAGAAGGCAATTTCGGATCCTATCTATATGAATAAGGAGAAGGGAGTAGTTATTAGGAAGGTCCGTTGCTATGCGCCTACTGTTACCAAACCACTCCAGATTCGCGAACGCAAACGGCGTGATTATAGTAGAAAAGAATATAAACATCCCTTCTATGTTGTAAATGATGAGAATTACATGATGGCAATTTATGAAGGTGGTAAAATGCAAATGATAACTGCACTTGATGCTGTCAATTTCTATAAGAAAAGTACAGATAGAAATGCATATCCCACAATTGTGGAAGAAGAATATAAGGGTAAGAGACTTAAATACCTTGTAAGAAAAGGTACTCAAATCCTGATGTTAGAGAAGGATGAGGAATATATTTCAACAGCAAATCCACGAGAGCTTTTCAAGAGGTTGTATACAATTACCAAGTTGGAAAAGGATGGTAGATTGACACTTAGACACAGTGCTGAGGCTCGTCCTGCAACAGAAGTTAAAAAACTTCTTAACGCAGAGCCCTTTATGTTGAAAGATGCTACTCGTCCAATGATTCACGTTAGTTTGTCTAAATTCAAATTTTTGGTTGAAGGCGTTGACTTCCAGTTAACACCTACAGGTGAGATTATATTAAAACACTGATTATGCTTAAACGTACATTGGTTTTCACTAATCCGCTTCAATTGTCTTTGAAGAACTCGCAGTTACTGATTTCTTTCAAGGAATTGCCGACGGAAACAAGAACAGTTCCTATAGAAGACATTGGTATGGTGATAATAGAGAATCAGATGATTTCTGTTACCATTCCATTGTTAAACGAGTTGGTTGATGCCGGTGTTGCTGTTGTCTTATGTGATAGGAAAGGTATGCCTCACGCTATGTTGCAAAATATGGACGGTCACAATCTCCAAGGCGAGTTCTTGCGCAATCAAGTGGAGGTTGGCGAAGTTCTGCGCAAGCAATTATGGAAGCAAATTGTAGAAGCAAAGATAAAGAACCAATCTGCTTTGCTAGAAAAGATTCACAAAAAAGGTGATTTGTTGAAACCTCATTACATGAATGTAAAGAGTGGAGATAGTGATAACAGAGAAGGGATTGCAGCCAGATCGTATTGGGGTGCCATGTTTGGTGATGATTTTGCAAGAGACAGAGAGCAGCCTGGTATAAATGCTCTACTTAATTATGGCTATACCATACTCCGCGCAGCTACTGCAAGAGCCTTAATATCAGCAGGCCTCACTCCTTCTTTGGGTATATTCCATCATAATAGAAGCAATGCTTTTCCTTTGGCTGACGATCTTATGGAGCCATATCGTCCCTTCGTAGATGAAATAGTTTACCATTTGTGTGAGGAGGGAAAGTTTGAGTTGAACAAAGATACCAAGGGTGAGCTTTTGGGGATTCTTTCATGCGATACATATTTCCCCAAGGTAACTCGACCATTACAAATAGGTCTATCTATTACGATGGCATCTTTGGCTAAATGTTATGCTGGAGAACAGAAAACGCTTTCACTACCTATGCTAAAATGAGCGAGGTTCGTCTAAACGCATATAAAATAATGTGGCTAATTGCTATGTTTGATTTGCCTACAAAGACAAAAAAAGAACGTCATGATTATGCAGTTTTCCGTAAGAATTTGGAAAAGAACGGATTTGTGATGCATCAGTTCAGCGTATATTGTAGATTTTGCGCTTCTTTAGAAGCAAGAGATGTTCATGTGAAACGTGTAAAGTCTTTTATGCCTAACAAGGGCAGGCTTAGTCTTCTTACTATTACAGATAAACAATACTCTGGTATAATAAATGTTTGGGGAGAAATTGAACAAAAAGTACAGAAAAGACCAGTGCAGTTAGAGTTTTTTTGATATATTTGCCACGGATATGATAAAAATCATGCCACTTCTTATATGTAAGATGTGTTATAAATGGCTAAAATTAAGCATAATACGCCATATAGGTTGTGGTTTGATGATGAAATAGAATGATATACAACTATCTGTAAGAATACGATTAGGTACAAAGAGTTGTGGTTTGATGATGAAATAGAATGATATACAACTGAAATAATACATTCATCACAAATATCAGGTTGTGGTTTGATGATGAAATAGAATGATATACAACTTCCAAATCGTCATGAGCCTCACCATGGGCGGTTGTGGTTTGATGATGAAATAGAATGATATACAACGTAAAGAAATCAAAACGACCATTACCTAAGTTGTGGTTTGATGATGAAATAGAATGATATACAACGCACAACCGTATAAATGCTGAGAAGTGGAGTTGTGGTTTGATGATGAAATAGAATGATATACAACTCCTGATACTTCAAAATAGCATCTA